>NZ_RQJK02000015.1:0-155827 GCF_022342325.2 Pseudomonas sp. AF32
CCTTCTACGAGTCATACCTGGCAAGAGGCTTTTCAAAAACTCAGGCATTGGTGGTGCTTGCCCGTAAGCTCTGCCGAGTTGCATTCGCTCTGATGAAAAATCAGAGCGAATGCCAGCCGAAGCCGATATTGCAGGGTTGCCCTGCAACATAGAATCTCCCACACGGGGACAGTGTCGCCTCAGGAAAGGAACCCCCCATCCACATTCAGCGCCACACCCGTGGTATAGCTCGACGCATCGCTGGCCAGGAACAACACCGCACCGGCCATTTCGCTCGGATCGGCCACGCGCTTGAGGGGGATCTGTGCCAGGGCGGTTTTCAGAATCGCGTCGTTCTTGACCAGTGCCGAGGCGAACTTGGTGTCGGTCAGGCCCGGCAGCAGGGCGTTGCAGCGGATGCCGAACTGCGCGCACTCCTTGGCGAAGACCTTGGTCATGTTGATCACGGCAGCCTTGGTCACCGAGTAGATGCCCTGGAAGATCCCCGGCGAGATGCCATTGATCGACGCCACGTTGATGATGCTGCCACCGCCGTGCTCGCGCATCAGCTTGCCGGCTTCCACCGACATGAAGAAATAGCCGCGAATGTTCACGTCGACGGTTTTCTGGAACGCGCCCAAGTCGGTGTCCAGCACGTTGCAGAATTGCGGGTTGGTGGCCGCGTTGTTCACCAGAATGTCCAGCCGCCCGAACTGTTCGCGGATGCCGGCGAACACTTGGCTGATCTGTTCCATTTCACCGATGTGGCAGGCGATCGCGGTGGCTTTGCCGCCCGCGGCGATGATGGCATCGGCCACGTGCTGGCAGCCGTCGAGCTTGCGGCTGGAAACGATCACATGGGCGCCTTGCTGGGCCAGCAGTTTGGCGATGGCCTCGCCGATGCCGCGACTGGCGCCGGAAACGAAAGCGATTTTGCCGTCGAGGTCGAACAACTGGGTCTTGGACATGCTGTTTCCTTGTTGTAGGTGCGTTCAGAGCGTGGATTTGGCGATGACCTGCAGACTCATCTGCTCCAGCAGTTTGTTCATCTGAACGAACTGCGCGAAGCGTTTGTCCTGGGTCTGACCGTGGAAGAAGCGGTAGTAGATCTGCTGGACGATGCCCGCCAGGCGGAACAAGCCGTAGGTGTAGTAAAAATCGAAGTTATCGATGCGGATCCCGGCACGCTCGGCGTAGTAATCCACGAACTCGCGGCGGGTCAGCATGCCGGGGGCATGGCTCGGTTGGCGGCGCATCAGTTGGACGGGGCCCGGGTCGCCGGCTTCGATCCAATAGGCGAGGCTGTTGCCCAGGTCCATCAACGGGTCGCCGATAGTGGTCAGTTCCCAGTCCAGCACGCCGATGATCTGCATCGGGTTGTCGGGGTCGAGAATCACGTTGTCGAAGCGATAGTCGTTGTGAACGATGCTCGACGTGGGGTGGTCGGCGGGCATCTTGTCATTGAGCCAGGCCTTGACCGCTTCCCATTTTGGCGCGTCGGGTGTCAGGGCCTTTTCGTAGCGGTCGCTCCAGCCACGGATCTGCCGGGCGACATAGCCCTCGGGCTTACCCAGGTCGGCCAGGCCACAGGCCCGGTAATCGACCCGGTGCAGTTCAACCAGTCGGTCGATGAAGCTTTTGCACAACGCCTCGGTCCGGGCGGCGTCGAAGCCCAGTTCCGGTGGCAGGTCGGAGCGCAGGATGATGCCCTTGACCCGTTCCATGACATAGAACTCGGCGCCCATCACCGATTCGTCGGTGCAATGCACGAAGGCTTTCGGGCAGTACGGAAACCCGTCGCGCAATTGATTGAGAATGCGGAATTCACGACCCATGTCATGGGCGGACTTGGCCTTGTGGCCGAATGGCGGCCGGCGCAAGACAAATTCCTGCTCGGGGTATTCCAGCAGGTAGGTCAGGTTCGACGCGCCCCCGGGAAACTGGCTGATTCGGGGCAGGCCGGTCAGGCCTGGAATATGGGCCTTGAGGTACGGGTCGATCAGACTGGCATCGAGTTCTTCACCGTCGCGCACGCGGGTGGACTGATCTGTAAACGCCATGCTTATCCCTTCTGCTTATTTTGGAGGCCATCGATCATTGCTTAATCTAATGGCGCGTGGGAGGCGTCACAAGCACGCCCGGGCCTTATAGGTTAGCGTGTTGCCGGATAATCAGCGGGCCTGATGCGCCCGGGTGGGCTATGGTTTCTGAAGCGCCTGAAAGGAGTCGTCGCGATGGGATGCCCGCAAGTCTGCAGTACCGCCACCCTGCAATGCAGTTTCGGCGTAGCTCCGGCGGTACTCAATGTATTGCCGGTCAATCGAATGCTGACCGGCGGGATGCCGGCGGCGAATATCATGGATCACATCCCGCTGGTGAACATCACCACGTTCGGCATGTGCCAGAGCCTGGCCAACCCGACCGTGGCCGCAGCCACCGCGGCAGCCCTGGGCGTACTGACCCCCATGCCCTGCATCCCGGCCACCGCGACCCCCTGGATCCCCGGCGGCGCGCCGACCCTGCTGCTGGGCAACATGCCGGCCATCGACGCCAACAGCACCCTGATGTGCACCTGGGCCGGAGTGATCAAGATCGTCGTGCCGGGGCAGGTGCAGATGTTGATTCCCTGAAGGAAAACCCAGCGGCCATCACACAGCTCAAATGTGGGAGCGGGCTTGCTCGCGAAAGCGGTGTATCAGATGACGAGTATGCTAACTGACCCACCGCCTTCGCGAGCAAGCCCGCTCCCACAGGGGATCAGCGGTAAGCAGGTAGCTCCTCGGCGTGTTCAGGCCTGCGCCGGGTCGTTCCAGCGCCTGAACCACCAGCGCACCCGGGAGATGGGTTTGCCTTCGGCATCCAGCGGCCGGCCGTCTTCGGCATAGGCCTGTGCCGGCTCCAGCAGTTGGCCGTTGAGGTAACGGGCCTCGACCGCGGGCTTGCCGTTGGGATGCAGGCGGCGGTAGCGACCGTCGCGCACGCCGTTGCGATAGAACTCGGCTTCGGCCAGTTGTCCGTCCGGGAAGTAGTTGTTCGCCTCGCCGTGCAGCAAGCCGGCGCGGTAGCTGGCCTGGCGCTGCAATCCACCTTCGGCGGCATAGAAGCTGGCCACGCCTTGCAACTTGCCCCCCACGAAGGGCAAGACCGCCGAGACCTTTCCGTTCGGATGATACAAGGTGCTGCTGCCTTGCAGCTCGCCGTGCTGATAGTTGAGTGTCGCTTGGGGGCGCCCGGCTTCATCGATTTTCAGCGGGCCGTCGAGACGACCATCCACCAATTGTCCACTGAGCTGACTGTCGTTGCGTTCCACGTTGAGCTTCTTCGAGGCCATCGCTGCGCTCCCGTCAGTTGACCTTCACCAGGCCGCCCTTGATCGTCAGCATGCCGCCGCCATCCACGGTCTGTTCGGCGGCGGCCTTGTTCACCAGGCTGATGCCGGCGTCGTTGGTCAGGGTGGTGCCGGCTTTGTTTTCCAGCGACGTACCGGCCTGATTGCTCAGGGCTGTGCCGGCCTTCTGGCTGATGGAGGTGCTGGCCTGGGCGGCCAGGTCGGCGCCGCTCTTGATCGTAAAGCTGCCGCCGCTTTGCAGGGTCAGGGTGCCGCTGACCTTGATGGTCAGGTTGCCATCCACCGTCAGGTCGTAATTCCCGGTGACCTTGTGTGCATAGTTGCCGCCGGTGCTGTGGTTCTGGTCCGAGCCCACGGTTACGGTGCGGGTGTCCTTCACGTCCAGGCTGTCGCTGCCGGTCTGGATGGTGACGCTGCGTTTGCCTTTCTCCAGAGTCACGGTTTCGTCGCCGTCCTTGACCGTGCGGGTGCGGGCGTTCTGCACCGTAAGGGTTTCGTCGTGGCCGACGGTGGCGGTGGTGTCGTTGAGCACATTGATGTTGAAGTCTTTCTGGGCCTGGAGAAACACCTCTTCGGCGTCCTTCTTGTCTTCGAAGCGCAATTCGTTGAAACCACCCCCGCCTTTGGACGAGTTGGTTTTGATCCCGGACTGGGTCTGGTTCGCCGGCAGCGCATAGGGCAGGGCGTTATCACCGTTGTAGACGCAACCGGTCACCAGCGGACGGTCCGGATCGCCGTCGATGAACGTGACGATGACCTCCTGGCCGATCCGAGGCACGAATTGCATGCCGAACCCCTTGCCACTCCAGGGCAGGACCACGCGAACCCAGCAGGACGAAGTCTCGTCGTTCTTGCCGGTGCGGTCCCAGGGAAATTGCAACTTGATCCGGCCGTATTCATCGGTCCAGATTTCTTCGCCGGCCTTGCCCACCACCAGCGCCGTCTGGCTGTGCATGCGCGGTTTCGGCGTGAGGCGTGCCGGTCGATACGTCGTGGCCTTGGGGATGGCTTCGAAGCGGTTGCGATAGCTGTCGTGGCTGGCTTCGTGGCTGACCGAAATCACCACCCAGTCGATGTTCAGCGTCGAGTCTTCATGGCCGGCGAGGGTGAACCAGTAGCCCGGAATCAGCCAGCGGCAATCGCTTTCGCCGATAAAACGCTTCTCCTGGCTGCGCAAACCATCCACGCGCTGCTTGGTCAGCGCATCGCCCTGGGCCTTGGCGGTGTAACCACCGGGATGTTCGTACATCGCGCTCGGCCCGGCCACGGCTTCGGCCTGGCTGAAGAGCGATGTGGTCGGCGTGGTGAATTCGTAATCCGTCGCCTGGTAAACCCCGGCCACCGCTTGCAGGCACACCTGCCCCGAACGAATGCCATGCAGCTCCCGCTCGCCCATTTTCTGCCCGAGATAATTCACCGTCGGCCCGTTGGGGATGGGCGCGAAGGCATCGTTGCTGTCGGCCAGCACCAGCGTGTGTTTGCCATCCTCGTGGGCGAAGAACCAGAAAATCCCGTCTTCTTCCAGCAGGCGCGAGACGAAAGCCAGATCGGTTTCGCCGTACTGCACGCAATATTCCCGCGGGGTGTAGCTGCCGGTGAGCTTGAGCTGGAAGTCAGTGAAACCATGGGCCTTGAAAATCGTGGTGACGATGTCCGAGGTGGCGAGGTTTTGAAACACTCGGTTGTTGCTGGCAAGGCTCAGCCACCAGAGCCATGGGCGCAGCAGGAGTTGGTAGCGTTCTGCGGTGGCGTCGGCGGGAAGCTGGCGGATCTCGGCGACCAGCCAGTCCAATGGGCGTAGCAGGGCATCTTTATGCAGCGTAGTGGTAACGTGGCTGGCGACCGCGCTGGTCAGCGTCAGCGGGGCACCGTCGACAACGCCATTGAGGATATGCGAGCCCAGCGCGTTGAGGCTTTCTTCACCGGACAGGGATTCAGGATACAGCGCCGATACCGCTGCTGCGGTGAGGGAGAGGGTGGTGTTGCTGTCGGTGGAGCGGGGCATGCTGTCAGCCTTTGACATCGAACAGGATAGGGCGGTGATCGGGGCCGGACATATCGAACACATGGGCAAGGCCGGTGATGTCGACCGGTGTGACGGTTACATCCACGGACGCCAGCACCCAGTCGAGGATGCCGCCCTTGCTTTGGGTTTGCTGGCCACCCCAGCACTCATAGGCCAATCCTGCGGTATCGAGCTCTCCCACCTTTTGGTAATCCAGGTTCAGGTCCCCGGTCGCGACCCACTTACCGCCCAGGGCCGTGCAGGATTTGAGCTGGCTTTTGGTCACGCCGTTCTGTCCCGATTTGAAATGGGCGAGGAACACATAGCCGGTGTAGCCGTTAACGCCGTGGGCTTCGACGGCAATCAAGTCCCTGTTCAAGGTGAAGAGACTGCCCTGGCTGATCACCTGCAGTTTCTCGAAGCTCTTGACCAGGACGATGTAGGCATTGGAGTGGCCGCCGGCGAAGGAATAGACGCTGTAATTTTTGTAGATGGCTGCCAGGTTCGAGCAGTAGTTGTCGATTTGCGCCGAATGTATTTCACACAGGAAAACGATGTCCGCATCCCAGTAATTGCTGGAGCAGCAGTTATAGAGAAAGATGTCCACCTGCGTCTGTTTTTCCAGCGTGGAGGACTTGCCGTTTTTCTCGACGTTGAAACTGCCAATTCTCATAAGACAATCTCCCTGTGCTACATGGGCGTTGCGTTTACTCCAAGGCCCACTGGGCCAACTTCCCCGTCACCTGCGTCATCAACACATTCTCGATATCCCGTGCGCCCGCCGCGCTGCACTTGGCGAGCACGGCCTTGACGATCCCGGCATCGAATTCGAACGGCTTGCCGGTCGCCGCCTTGTAGCGCCCACGCAGTTTCTCCAGCTTCGCCAGCACAATCCCTTCCAGCGTCGTTTCATCCAGCGGCCGGTACGCCACCACCGTCATGCGCGCCAGGAACGCCGGGCGAAACGCCTTCAGCAGCACCTTGTGCAAGGCCTCGTTGAACCCGTCGCTGCCCACTTGCGCGGTCGGGGTGTCGAGCAGCAGCTCGGCGCCGACGTTGCTGGTGGCGAGCATCACGGTGTTCTTGAAGTCCACCACCAGCCCGGTGCCGTCTTCCATCAGCCCTTTGTCGAAGACGTTGTAGAAGGCTTCGAGCACATCGGGGTGAGCCTTTTCGATTTCATCCAGCAACACCACCGAGTAGGGCTTGCGCCGCACCGCTTCAGTGAGCACACCACCACTGCCGTAGCCGACGTAACCGGGCGGGGCGCCTTTGAGTTGGCTGACGGTATGGGCCTCCTGATACTCCGAGAGGTTGATGCTGATCAGGTTGCGTTCGCCGCCGTACAGGGCATCGGCCAGGGCGTAAGCAGTTTCGGTCTTGCCCACGCCGGTCGGGCCCACCAGCAGGAACACGCCGACCGGCTTCTGAGGGTCGGTGAGGCCGGCGCGGTAGGCTTGCAGGCGCTGGGCGATGGTATTCAGCGCCGTGTCCTGGCCCATGACCCGCAGGCCCATGCGTTGACCGAGGGTTCGCACGGCATGGGCTTCGTCAGCGAGCATCTTGCCCACCGGGATACCGGTCCAGCCGGCGATCACGGCGGCGACGGTTTTGCTGTCCACCTGTTCTGGAACCAGGGGATCGTCCTGGCGAATGGCATCCAGGCCAGCCTCCAGGCGCAGCAGCTCGGCGGCCAGATGGTCGATGCGGTTATCGATTTCGGTATCGGGCTTTCCGGCGTCGGCGCGTTCGCTCAAGGCCAGCAGCTCGCGGCGAGTGTCGAGCAGCTCGCGCACGGCTTCGCGCTCTTCGCCCCAGCGGGTCTCCAGTTCGCGGATGGCCTGCACGTTGCCGGTGGATTCGTTTTCAAGCAGCGTAATGCGTTCCCGGTGGTCCAGTCCGGTGGCCTGTTCCCGGCGCAGGCGTTCGAGTTCGTCCTTCAGGCTGTTCTGCCGATGGCGCAGGCTTTCCAGGGGCGGTGGTATGTCATGCTGGCCGAGGGCGACACGCGCGCAGGCCGTGTCGAGCACGCTGATGGCTTTGTCCGGCAATTGCCGTCCGGAAATATAGCGATGGGACAGTTTCACCGCTTCGTGAATGGCGGCATCCAGTACTTGCACGCCGTGGTGCTGTTCCAGCTTGGCGGCGACCCCGCGGAGCATTTCCACGGCGGTCACTTCGTCCGGTTCCTCGACCTGCACCAGTTGGAAACGCCGGGTCAGCGCCGGGTCTTTCTCGAAGTATTTCTTGTATTCCAGCCAGGTGGTGGCGGCCAGGGTGCGCAGTTCGCCCCGGGCCAGGGCCGGTTTCAGCAGATTGGCGGCGTCGCTGCCACCCTCTGCGCCGCCAGCGCCGATCAGGGTGTGGGCTTCGTCGATGAACAGGATGATCGGTTTATCGGCGCTGCGTACCGCATCGATCACGCCTTTGAGGCGCTGCTCGAATTCCCCCTTGACCCCCGCGCCGGCCTGGAGCAGGCCCAGATCCAGCACCCGCAGCGTGACCTCCTGCAACGATGGCGGCACATCCCCGGCGGCGATGCGCAGGGCCAGGCCTTCCACCACGGCGGTCTTGCCGACGCCGGGCGCGCCCACCAGGATCGGGTTGTTTTGCCGACGCCTGAGCAGGATATCGATGCACTGGCGAATCTCACCGTCGCGCCCGACGATAGGGTCGATACGACCGTTGCGGGCGTCGTCGGTCAGGTCCTGGGTGTACTGGTCGAGTACCGGGTCCTGTTTCTGTGGCGCCTCGGCGGATCTGGCCGGGCGTGCGCCGCCGACATGCTCCCGGGAGCTTTCGGTCCACTCCAGCAGATGCGTGCGCAACGCGTCTCGGGGAATGCGCAACAGCGATGAGGCACTATTGAGTAGCAGGCTGCGGCGCTCATCGCGGTCCAGCAGGGCCAGCAGCAACAGGCCGGAACGGATGCTGTCCAGCCCTAGCACGCTGGCCTGGACGACGGCGTCTTCCAAAAGACCGATGGTTTGCGCGGACAGGGCGGGCGTGCGGGTGCTGCCGGACTTGAACAGGTCCAGGGCCTTGTTGGTTTCCGTCGCCACCGCATCGCGCTCCAGCCCGAAACGCGGCAGCAAGCAAGCGAAGTCGCCCCCTTCAATGTCCAACAGTTCCAGCAACAGGTGTTCGATTTCCACGTAATGGTGGCTGCGCTGCATGCAACGTTGCGCGGCTCGCTCAAGGGCACGACGGTTGTCCGGGTTGAGGCGTCCGATCAGGCTGGCCAGTTCCATTTCAGGCGATCTCCGGCTGACGAAGGCGGGTTTCGATCCGTTGCACGGCGAGGTTGGATTGGCGTTGCAGGCCGCCGTTCCAGTTCAGCCGCGGCGGTGCCTGAGGGCCCAGTTGCAGTGGACCGGCGCCGCGGATCAGCAGGACCAGCGTGCAGTCCAGATCGGGACCGAAATACAGGGCAAAAAGACTGGCGAGCAATGGATGGGTCTCGCCGTTGGGCAGCAATCCGCTGGCTTGGGTGGAGTTCAGCGGGCCCAGGGTCAGGCGCACGCCAGCGTGTTCATCCCAGACCCGCGTGCCGGCCACCGCGTTGCGTCCCAGGCGCAGGTTGCGGCCGCCCGGTTGCAAGCGACTGCGACTGGCGGATGGGATTTCTCGCCAGCCACCCTCATAGGCGGTCAGCTCCACCGGCAACCCGAACTGCTCACGAACGATCGCCGCGAACCCGGCCAGGGAGCGGCGGCCATCGGCGTACAGCGCGGTGCAGGCAAGCACGGCGGAGTCGGGCACAGCCTGGCGTTCTTGCAGAGCCTTGGGCAGCAGGCCGGTCAGTGCCCGCAGTTGTGCTTGTACGGCGGACGCCCCCGGGGCGGTGAAACCCAGGGCGATGCGATGCTTGCGCATGACCTTGTAGAGCAGGCTGAGCAGGCGATGCTGGAACAGGTCGAGAAACTCCGCCGGTGCATGGTCCTTTGCCCGCGCCCGTTGTTGCAGCCACTCCTGATAGGCGTAGGGCAACGTACCGTCGGGGCCGCCGAGGCCGAAGATCGGTGTAGTCAGCACTGGCGGCAAGCCGGGTTCCTGGCTCAGGCTTTCGACTTCACTGGCGGCAAACAGCGGCGTCAATGGACCGCGCAGACGCAGGGCTTCGGCGTGGGGCGCGGTACCGCTGCCCAGGGGTTCGGCCTGCGGGTCTTCACGCTCCAGCAATAGCAGTGCCTGGAGCCATTCGAAGCGCTGCGGATCGCGCCGCAGTCGTTGGCTCAGGTTCAGAGCGTCAGGGGTTTGCCGGCTTGGGGTTGCCATGTCTTCACCTCCTTGTCGGACTGAACCAGCACCGTGCGCACGAAACGGTTGGCGGTGGCATAAAGTGAAAAGAATTGTGCCAGCACGCCGGAGAACAGCACGGCGCTGCTGCCGACAAAGTGCTGCGGATCCAGTTGCAGGCGCACTTCAAGGCCGTTGCGCCAGCCGCGCCAGGCGTCTTCGCCGACATGGGCGATCACTCGCTCGCAGCCCAGGCCCAATACGCCTTCGATCTGCCGCCGGGCACTGGCTTCGTCCCGCAGGTTATGCAACTCGAGAATTTCGCGCAGTGCGTCCAGGGCCTGGGGACCCTCCACCAGCGAAAGGTGATTGAGCGTCAGCTGTGAGACCAGCCGCCAGCGCGATTCGCCGTCCAGGCGCGGCAGGCTCTGTGGGCTGGGCGGATTGCGCAGGCGAGCCCAGGCCACCGGGCCCGGGCGCTCGAAGCCCAACGGCGTGCCGGCAGGCAGGCTCTGGGCCAGGTGCCGATTGGTGCAAAGCAATTCGGCGGTCAGGCTGTAGTCCCGAGTATCGGCAAGGGGATCGAGTCGGGTGTCCACCAGGCTGACCATCAGGTCGGTACCCAGGCGGTTCGGGCTCATGCCGCTGACCCGTCGTG
This sequence comes from Pseudomonas sp. AF32, assembly GCF_022342325.2. Classification (NCBI taxonomy): domain Bacteria; kingdom Pseudomonadati; phylum Pseudomonadota; class Gammaproteobacteria; order Pseudomonadales; family Pseudomonadaceae; genus Pseudomonas; species Pseudomonas sp. AF32. The sequence continues at coordinate 10,231 of NZ_RQJK02000015.1, forward strand.
CATACCAATAACAGGGCTGGTCGCTGCCGTGTTGGCTGCCGTAATAGGCCGGTATTTGGCGCACGCCCTCGCGGGTGCTGGCGCGCATGCCTCGGATGCTATGGATCTCGACGCTGTTTTCCCGATGGCTGTCGGCCACCAGCCGGTACTCGCTGCGAGTGCCGTCCGGGCGCAGGGGCTCGCTGGTCCTGGGAAACAGATTGATCACCGGCGTGCAGCCCAGGGCGATGTCGCTGGCCTGGAGCGGCAGGCGACTGGCAGGGGCACGGTCGAACACGATGTAGAGGTACAGCGACGGGCTGTCGCTGGTTGCCCCCGCCAATGGCAGATCGAAGAAGCCGAACTTATCGGGAAAGGCGAAATATTCCGCCAGCAAGCGCATGCCGGGGTGCACGCCGTCTTCATCCGGCAACAAAGCTTCTTCACCGCCGAAACCTACAACCCGGGGCAGGCCGGCCAACGGTTCCGGTACGCTGCCCGGTGGGCCGGCCAGCACCTTGACCGCGTGAGCGCCGAGCAGGTCGTACAGCCAGGCGTTGATCATCGGTGAGGCGGCCAAGTGCACCCGCAGCGTCTCGATCCCCAATGTCGACCACTGGCGCTCCCCCAGGCACCGCAGCTCCAGGCGCAAGGCCGAGCGGGCCTGGACCACGCCGGTTAGCGCCTGGGCTTCGTCACTGCCCAGCAACAACGCTTCGTCCACTTGCAGCGGCCACAGGTGCACGGCGGCCGTGGTGCGAAAGTGGATGCTCTGGCCTTTGTCGGTAGTGATGAACAACGGCGTATCCCGAGGCAGCGGGTAGCCGTCGTCGAGGTTACCTTTGCTCGGGTCGGGTTCGAACTGCACGATCGCGCAAGAAGGCAGCGGGCGCATGGCCAACGGGTAGAGTTGTTCAAGCAAGGCGTCGCTGAATTCGGCGTAGTCATCGTCCAGCCGGCGTTGCAATCGAGCCGCCAGCAGGGCGAATCCTTCCAGCAGGCGCTCGACGTGCGGATCGGGGCATTCTCCCGGAGACAACTCCAGGCGTCGGGCGACCTTGGGGTAGCGCTCGGCGAACAGGCTGCCGGCATGTCGCAGCCAGGTCAGTTCGCGCTGGTAATAATCCAGCAGTTGCGGATCAATCGAGTCGCTCATGGCGTACCTCAAGGCCGTCGCCGGCGTGCTCGATGACAAATGCCACGGGCCATGGGTGCGGGTCGCCACGCAGCACGCCCGACAGCCGTATGCTCAGTCGTTGCGCATGACCCGGAACCGGAACGACCTGGACCTCGCCCAATTGCAGGCGAGGTTCGAAGTGATTGATGGCCTGGCGGATCTCGCGGGTCAGTTGACGACGGTCATCGCTGCGCTGCTGTTGCAACGCGGTCCAGTCAGCGATGCCGTAGTCCAGGATGCTCGGCGGTTCGGTGAGCGCCAGGGGGCCGCGGCGGGTGTTGAACAGGCGATGCAGTTCGGCATGAACCGAATCCTGCAACGCCTGCCGATCGAACACCCGGCTGGCGCCCTCCGCGGTGTCGGCCAAGCGTTCGAACAGCGGAGGTCGAAGCCCGAAGCCAGCCATGGCGCGGCTCCGTCACTTGGTCATCTTGTTGGCGGCCATGTCCCAGGTCGTGCCCGCCGTGCCTTCCTTGGTGCCGTCATCTTTCTGGGCGGTGAGTTCCCATTTGATCTTGGTGAAGTTCAGCGAAAGGGTCTCCACCGGCTTGCCCCCCGTGCCACCACTGACGCTGACGTTGGACAGCACGACGTTGTTCAGGGTGTAGACGATGAAAGGCATGATCTGGCCGCTGCCTTCGGCGGCATTACGCCCGATGGTGATGATGGCTTCCGGGATCGGCTTGCCGGCGCAGCAGTACTCGTTGAGGGTAGGGGTGGAACTGTCGACGAACTTGGTCAGGGTGAATTCGCCGACATGGGGTTTGCCTGAAGTACGCTCCGAGTTGCTGACATCATTGGTGACTTGCATGGCCACGTTATGGCTGTAGGACATGACCTCGATCTTGTCCGTGAACCCCTCCAGCAGGCTGTCGCCCTTGATGTCGCCGCCGAGGTCGAGAATGATCGCATCCATTGTGTGGAACTCCTGAATAAGACAAATGGGTGGTGCCCGATACCGCTAAGACGAACGCCGAACCGTGGCGAGGGGATCAATCCCCTCGCCACAAAAGCTCGCTCGCCACAGGATTCCTGGGTCAGGCAGCGACCGGTGGCGGCAGGGTTGCCACCAGCCGGATCGACGCCGTCAGTTCCTCAAGTTGGAAATGCGGCCGCAGGAACACCGTGGCCTTGTAGGCCCCCGGCTTGCCGGCCACCTCGGTCACGTCCACCCGCGCTTCGCGCAGCGGGTATTGCGCCTTGATCTCCTGGGGCGCGTTGTCGTTGATCAGCACGTAATCGGCGATCCAGTTGTTGAGGTAGGTCTGCACGTTGTCGCGGGTCATGAAGCTGCCGACCTTGTCGCGCATGATCACCTTCAGGTAATGGGCGAAGCGTGAGGCCGCGAGCACGTACGGCAACATCGCCGAGATCCGCGCGTTGGCGTTGGCCTCGTTGGTGTTGTAGACCTTGGCCTTGTTGGTGGTCTGGCCACCGAAGAATACCGCCACGTCGCTGTTTTTCTTGTGGCACAGGGCGATGAAGCCCAGGTCGTTGAGCTCCTTCTCGCGACGGTCGGTGATCGCCACTTCGGTCGGGCACTTGAGCGACAGGTCGCCGGAACTGGTGCGGAAGGTATGGGCCGGCAGGCCTTCGACCGCGCCACCACCTTCGGCCCCGCGAATCGCGGCGCACCAGCCATATTTGGCGAAGGCTTCGGTGATGCGTTGCGACAGCGCCCAGGCGGCATTGCCCCACAGGTATTTGCTGTGGTCGGTGCCGTTGACGTCCTCGACGTAGTTAATGCCTTCCACCGGCAGGGTGTCCGGACCATAGGGCAGGCGCAGCAGGAAGTGCGGCAGCACCAGGGACACGTAGCGCGAGTCTTCGCTTTCCCGGAAGGCGCGCCACTTGATCAGCTCCTGGCTTTCGAAAATCTTCGACAGGTCCCGCGGCACTGCCAGCTCGGTGAAGCTAGTCATGTCGAACAGGCGCGGGCTGGCGGCAGCAATGAACGGTGCGTGCGCCGCGGCGGCGACGTTCGACAGTTTTTCCAGCAGGCCGATGTCCTGCGGGTGGCGGCCGAAGGTGTAGTCACCCACCAACAGGCTGAACGGATGCCCGCCGAAGGTGCCGTACTCTTCTTCGTAGATTTTCTTGAACAGCGCGCTCTGGTCGAACTCGACGGCTTTTTCCAGGTCGTTCTGCAGCTCTTTCTGGGTCACGTTGAGCAGGCGCAGCTTGAGCCGGGTGCTGGTCTCGGTGTTCTGCACCAGCAGGTGCAAGCCGCGCCAGGACGCTTCGAGCTTCTGCAGCTCGGGGTGGTGCAGCACTTCGTTGAGCTGGGCGCTGATCAGCTGGTCGATCTGGCTGATGCGGTCGTTGATCATCGCCACGGTGTCCTTGTCGATGGCCATGCCTTCGTCGAGGACCTGGGTGGCGAATTCCGCGAGCATGTCTCGGGCATAGTCCTGCTGGCTGTCGTCATGGGCCATGCGGCCTTCGGCGATGATCTTGTCCAGCAGGGACAGGGTCTGGGTCGTACTCTCGCTGGTTTGAGCGCTGGATGAAGCAGGCATGGCTTTATCTCCCTTGAGTGATGAGCACGATCAGGCCTGTGGTTCGTCGGTCGGGGCCGGGGCATCGTTGGCGGCCACGGTCGGCAGCTCTTTGGGTACGTCTTGTGGTCGGGCCGACTTGATCTCCTGCAAGCCCTCGGTGTTGGCGATCACGTCGCGCAGCAGTTTGTCCAGGTCATCGTTACCGTCGAGCTTGGTCAAAAGATCGCGCAGGCGCTGGCGGGCTTCGAACAGCCGGCGCAGTGGCGTGATCTGTTCCACGACCTTGACCGGGTCGAAGTCATCGATGTGACGGAACTTGAGTTCGATATTGAGTTTGCTGTCGTCGCCGCTGAGGGTGTTGTTCACCTGCAGCGTGGCGCGTGGGCCGATGGAGGCGAGCACTTCGTTGAAATTATCGCGATCGATTTCGGTGAAGCGCCGCTCGTTGAGCTTGGGCAGCGGCTCCAGTGGCTTGCCCGAGAGGTCGGCCAGAATGCCGACCACCAGTGGCAATTCTTTCTTCTCGATGGCATTGCCGATTTCCACGTCATAGGTGATCTGGACGCGGGGAGGACGGACTCTGTCGAGCTTGTGCTGGGTACTTTCTGCCATGGCGGCCGACTCCGATGCATGAGTGGAAGCAATGCATCGGGAGGCCCGCTCATCGCATTCCCTTGCTGATCCGCAGGTTGCAAACGGAGGGCAGAAAACCTGTCATTCCCTTGACGAACCTGGTCCATTCGACCGTGTTGGCCGAACTATCCAAGACGCTAGAACAGGTCTATAAAAATGCAAGCAAAAACAATTTTTGACCGCGACGAAAAGGAAGATTCATTTTGCGTGTGTTTTTTTCAGGATTTTTTTTCAGCGTGGCACTCACGGGTTGCTCGCTGTTTGCGCCCAGCGTCGATCTGGACAGCCTGACCCTGGACGTCGCGCCCCGTGCCAATGACGACACTCCGATCGCCGTGGATTTCGTCGCCGTGAACGATCCGGACCTGCTCAAGCAACTCTCGGGCATTACCGCCAGGCAGTGGTTTGCAGAGCGCGAACAGTTCCAGCGCGACTATCGTCAACTCATGTCGGTATGGGGGCTGGAGCTGGTTCCCGGGCAGTTCATCGACCGCCAACCCTTCCCGCTGGAGGGCCGGCGCGCCGCTGGACTTTTGGTCTTCGCCAGCTATAACACTCCCGGAGCCCACCGGCTTCGGCTGGACGATCAGCGCAAGGCCTGGCTGAAGTTCGACAGTCGCGAGATGACCCTCGTGAACGATGGGCAGCTCGGTGCCAATCAGCCTTGAATGACCGCGGGCCGCCCAGGTGCGGCGACACTGTAATGTCGAAGGGAGTCGTATGAGTCTGTTACCTGACGCGGTGTGCTGGCACGAGGGCATGCAACTGTTGCCCCAGCATTTTCAGTTGCAAGGGTTGCGCGCCGAGGCCTTGGCGGCGCATGTCGCGGCCGCCTGCAATCCCTGGTTCTGGGGGGTCAGCCAGCTGGAGGTCGACCCTTCGGCCCTCAGCGCCGGCCAGGTCCGGCTCCTGCAACTGCAAGGCACCTTGCCGGACGGCTTGCCCGTCAGTCTGCAAGCCGGCGTCGGGCCGACCCTGGAGCTGGACATCACCGAGGCGGTCGACAAGACCGACGACGCCACCGTGACCGTTTACCTGGCGATCAGCCCACTCTGGCGCGCCGGGCAGTTGCTGCCGCTCAAGGGGCGGTTGCAATCGGTGGTGGGCGACGCCCTGCCGGACCTCACCAGCGGCGAATTCCCGGAATCCATCACCGTGTGGCGACCCAATCCAAGGTTGTGCACGCAGCTGAGCAAGGCCGACTCGATCTGCCTGCCGCTGCTGCGCATCCGCAAGGAGGGCGGCGGCTTCCTGCGCGTGCCCTATACGCCGCCCACCCCCGTGTTGTTACCCGAGTCGGTGCTCGGGCGGCGTATCGCCGGGCTGTGTGCTCGGGCGCGGGAGAAGTGCCTGTTTCTCGCCGGACGGTTGCGTCAGGCCCAGGCGGCCGGTAACCAGGACGATGCGATGGAAGTCCGCCGGCAAATAACGGCGCTGTGGGCACGCTTGCCCGAGGTCGAAGGGGCTCTGAACATGCGCGTGGCCGCGCCCCAGACGCTCTACGGTTTGTTGCTGGGGCTGGCCGGAGCCTGGTCGGCGCTCAATCCCTTGGCTGGCGTCCCGGCTTTTGCCCCGCTGGATTTCCTGGAGCTGCAACGGGGCTACGAACCGCTGCTCGACTGGCTGGAAGACACCCTGGAGCGGGTCCGTGCCGGATATCGCAGCCTGGCCTTCGAACGCAACGACCCGGTCTTTTCCATCCAACTGCCCGACGACCAGCCAAGCCAGCGACTGGTCATCGGCCTGCGCATGCCCAACGGTGCCAGTGAGCAGGCCGCTGCCGATTGGCTGCGCGCAGCGATCATCGCATCCGCGCCCCATGTCCCGTTGCTGAGTCGCCAACGCATGAGCGGTTTGCCTCACCAGGCCATGAGTCGCAACGAACAGGTGGCCTACAGCGTGGGCGATGACACCCGATTGTTCGTGGTGAGTGCCAGTGGCCAATGGTTCGACGGGCAACTGCCGTTGCACATTGTTGCGCCGGCGTCGGCCCAGGCCAGCGGTCCGTGGCAGGTGGTGTTGTTCGTCGCGCAAACCGGTGAAAGTGCCTGATCGCAGAAGGGGAGTCGTATGCCGGACGGAAGTGGCGGGGCGGTTCGGGGTCTGCATGAGGCGCCGCTGAGCAGCGCTTTCCGGCAGGCTTGGCTGAAGTGGTCCCAGGAATGGCAGGACCTGCCCAAGGACAACGACAGTGCGGCATTGGTCAGCCGGGTGGTGGAGTTTTCCGGACGCAGTGCCCAACGCCTGTGGCGGACCGCCTTCGCCACGGTCGGGGATTCCGCCACCGAGCAGGTCAAGGCGCTGGTCTACGCGTTCGTCGCGCTGGTGGATGAAACCCTGTTGTTCACGCCCTGGCCGGGGCAACTCGCCTGGCAACAGCATCCGCTGGAGTCGCGCATGTATTCCAGCCGCCAAGCCGGCGAACGGCTGCCAGCGGCCATCAAGAAACTGCTGGACGAGCAGATGCCCGGTACTCGGGATCTGGCGAATGTCTATCTGCAATGCCTGATCCTCGGTTTCCAGGGGCGCCTGCGGGGCGAGCCGGGTCAGCTCCAGCATGAAAAATGGCGCGTGGCGTTGTTCACATTTGCCTGGCAGCACGACCCGGACTTCGAGGATGTCAGTCAGCGCCTGGCGATGTCCGCGGCGGCGCCACCGATACGCATGCCGGCGCAGACCTCGCTGCCGGACGGCTTTCGCCTGGGCTTGGCGATCCTGGCGATGGTCCTTCTGCTGACGGGGTTGGGGCAGGTGTTCTGGCGTGACATCCGCTCGGAACTCGAGCCGGTGTTGCAACTGAACGAGTCGATGGTCCAGGAGCAGGATTCATGAACCCCCTGAGCATCTTCGCCCTGGTGCTGTTGGCCATCGTCCTGGTGGTGCTGATAGCAGCGCTGGTCTGGTGGTTGCGGACCCAGGGGGGCGCCGCCATTCGCAGTTTCTATGGGGCGGTTCGCCACATGGAGCAGGAACAGGGCACCCGCGACCGCTACCAGATGCCCTGGTTGATGATGCTCGGCCACGAAGCCGAAAGCGCTCAGTTATGCAGCCAATGGCGCTTGCAGCCGACAGACAAGGCAGCATGGTTCGGGCGCTGGTGGTCGGACGCCGAAGGCGCGGTGCTGGTGGTACCTCAGGCGCTGTTCCTGCCCGGCGAAGGCATGAATCGGCAACGGGGCAACTGGTGGCGCTTGCTGGGTTTGATTCTGCGCTTGCGCAGCCGGCGGCCGTTGGATGCGGTGATCTGGACCGTGCCGTTCGACAAACTCGACGATATCGAGCGCGCCACCGAGTTGAGCCTCAAGGTCCGCCGTTGTTTTATCGATTTGTTGCAGCGTTTCGGTCTCAGCTTGCCGGTGTACGTGATCATCACCGGGATGGAGCAACTGCCCGGTTTCCAGGAACTGGTCAGCGCGCTGCCCGCTCAGGCCCGTGAGTCGACGTTGGGCTGGTCGTCGCCGTACGCGCCCGAGGCGGCCTGGCAATCGCAGTGGAGTGATCAGGCGCTGGATCTGGTCAACGCGGCGTTGTCGCAGTCGATCATCGAGATTGGTGCACTGTCGGGGCAGTTAAGCGGCGACCTGTATGGTTTGCCGGAGCGTTTCGAAGGGCTGCGACGGGCCTTGCAGGTTTTGCTGGAGCCGGTATTCCAGGGCAACGCCCAGGGCGAGGCACCGCGCTTTCGCGGCTTGTACTTCACCGCGAGCCAGGCGCCTGCTGTCAACGGGGACGGTTTTCCAGCGGACGACAAGGTGTTGCGGCAAACGGTATTCGCCCGGCAACTGTGGACGCGCCGACTGGTGGCCGAGCGTGGGCTGGCTCAGCCCGTGCCGCGCCTGTTGCGCCTGCGCCAGCGTTGGCATCGCCTGGCCGGCGCTACCGCGCTGGTGGTCGGGCTGATCTGGCTGGGAGGCATGCTCTGGGTCTGGCACGATTCGGTGGAAGAGGCCGAGGGCCTGTCGCAGTTGATCCTGCGCGCCCACAAGAATCATCTGGTGGTCGATCCTGACCAACCGCAGCTGGAGCCGACCCGCTACAACGTGCAGAACTATTGGAGCGTGTTGGAACAGGCCCCGCGCTGGCGCTTCGTCTCGGTGATGTTTCCCACTTCGTGGTTTTCCTCGGTGGACACACAGTTGGAGGAGGGGCTGCGCCAGACTGCCCGGCATCATTGGATCCTGCCCCTGCGCGACCTGCTGGTATCGGATCTGGAACAACTCAAGGCCATCCGCAACACCGAACGCCGCGGCAACGTGGAAAGCGAAGACCCGGCCCAGTGGCAAAGCTACGTGAAGGCCAGGGACCTGGTGGAGCGGGCGGTGCGCCTCGAACAGCAGAACCAGCTGTTCAGCCAGGCGGTCGGCAATCCCAAGGCGCCGCTGGATGAACTGGTGCTCCTGAGCAACAACGCCTTGTCGCTGAATCTCAATGCCGGCACCTTGAGCCGCGCACGGTTTTATAACCGAGTGCTGTTCGACGCACAGAACACCGACCTCAAAGGGCTGGACCTGAACGCTGCGCGACCGCTGGTTTCCGACAATTTCACCGGTTTGATGCAGCGCTGGCTCGATCATTATTTCCTTGCCGACAATTTCGTGCGCCAGGCCGGTTACCTCAAGTTGCACCTGCAAAGGCTGGAGGCCGGCGGTGGCAATTCGTTGGGGGAGCTGGAAGACCTGATGGCGCTGGTCGATGACCTGCAAAGCCTGGTCAGCCTGACCAATGCGGCCTGGGGCCGGGGCAAGGGCCAGGATCTGGTGCCCGGTTACACCCAGTTGATGGACAAGGTCAGCCACAGCACCCTGCTGGGGCCGGAACTCGAACAGGACCTGGAAAGCCGGGCGGCGAAATTGCAGCAGAGTTTTCGCGACCAGTGGATCGTGCAGAGCGGGTCCCGAGACAATCTGCTGGTCCAGCAAGGCAGTGGCTTGCTGGTGTTACAAGAGCATGTCACCGCCCTCGACGATGCGGTGAAGGCCCTGTTCAAGCGCGATTTCGTAGCCCTGGCCCTGCAAAAGGCACCGTCGGTTAATGTGCCCGATACCTTGGGTCAGGCCGATGGCAGCGATGACTTCAGTGTTGCCCTGAATTACTTCGCCAGCTACAGGAGCTACGCCAATGAAGAGCTGCCACGCATTCCGCCGGCTTACCGCGATGCGCTGATGCAGGCTGCAGAAAGCGCCGCGGCACAGGCCATGTGGCTAAGCCTGGATGAAAGCGATGAGCAACTGCCGGGCATGGGCTTCAATGTGCAGACGTCCCAGGCCGTAGCGCTGCAAAAGGCTTTCATGGACGTGCATCGCAGTGATCTGGCGACGCGTTTCCAGCGTTTGCTCAATCGTCGCGCAATGGCCCAGATCAACAGCGGCCTCAGCGAAATCGATGCCCAGCCGTTGTTCAGCCAACGAGCCGACATCCAGCGCTGGGACGGCTCGAAGAACTTCGGTTTGCAACTGTACGGTGCCGCCGATCCACAGGGCTTGAAGCTGAGTCTGAACCAGCAGTTCGATGCCATGCTGCAAATCGCCGAGCAGCGCATGCCGGCGCTGGAGTGGTTGATTGTCCAGCAAGACAACCTGTCGGCCCTGGAGCACGATCAGGTGTCGCGGTTCATGGCGATCAACGACGAGTTGCTCAAGTACAAGAATCAGAATCCGGCCAGTTCGGCTGCGCAATTGACGCAATTGGTGAGCCGGGACTTCAACGAAATGGACACGACGTCCTGTGCGCAGATTCTGCAGACCTCCAATCTGTCAGGCGGACGCGGCGACCTGGCGCAGCGCGCCGTCACGTTGCAGCAGACGGCCTTGCAACGTTGCCTGTACCTGCAACAGCATCAGGCGGCGACCGCCTGGAACGACCTGGCCAGTTATTTCAACCAGTACCTGGCCGGTCGTTTTCCGTTTTCCCAGGACGTGCGGGCCAGTGACGCAGATCCGGCACGGGTTCAGCGGCTGCTGGAGTTGATCGATACACGCTTGCCACTGGCCCAGGCCGGGCTCGCGTTGAGTCAGACGCCGGAACGGTTGGCGGCCGAGGATTTTCTCAATCGCTTGAAGCAGGCGGGTGCCTGGCTGGGGCCGTTGTTCGTGCGGGACAAGAGCGGCCTTCTTGGCGTGGAGATGGATGTACGCTGGCGCACCGACCGCGATGAGGAGCGCGGTGCCGACCAGGTCATCGCCTGGGCAATCGACGCCGGCAACCAGCAGATCAGTTATCCAGGCGAAGCCGGGCAGAATTTGCGCTGGATGATCGGGCAACCCGTGCGGCTGACCCTGCGCTGGGCCCGCAACGGTTACCAGCGACCGGCCAATGACCCCTTGCAGCCCAATCTGGTGGTGCGCGACCTGGAGGCTGGTTGGGAATACCAGGGCCCGTGGTCGTTGCTACGCCTGATGCGTTCGCTGGTGTCGGTGCAGCACCAACCGAACGTTGACTACACCGACTTTCCGCTGACGTTGCAACTTCCGGTCACGGGCCAGATTGCAGCCCAGACCCCGGCCCTGGCACAGATCCAGGCCCGCACGACGCAGCAAACCCTGATGTTCCTGCGTCTGTCGCTGATGAGCCAGGGTTCGAAGCTGCCCCTGTCGATCCCGCCGCTGCCGACCCAGGCGCCCCGTTCACCTTTCATGGCGACCTCGTCGAGCCCCGCCATCGCGACCCGTGAGGAGGGCCTGTGAGCGTACCGATATCCCCGTTGCCCGAGCTGGTCACTGCGTTGCTCGAGCCGATCAGCGCCCAATCGCCCTGCGGACTGGATCTGCGCTATGAACCGGAATACGACCAGTTGCGCGAATTGCGCAGGGAGGACGACACCAGTCTGCCAACGGGGGTGTGGCAGGCGTCGGTCAAGCGAGCCCAGTGGCCGGAGCTGGAACGGCTCGCCACCACGCTGCTGCTCGAACGCAGCAAGGACCTGATGATCAGCGCCTGGCTGGGGGAAGCCTGGCTGCACTTGAGTGGGCTGGAAGGCTTGCCGGGTAGCCTGGCGCTGGTGGTGGGCCTGTGCGAGCGCTACCCCGAGCACCTGCATCCCCAGGCCGACGAGGGCGACCAGTCATGGCGTGTGATCCCGTTGGAATGGTTGGCGCGTCGCTACACCGAAGTGCTGCTGACGCGGGTGGCTTTGTTCGATGGCCGCGATCCGTCCTTCGACAGTTTTTGCCTGAATGACTGGCAGCGTTTGCAGCGTCAGCAGGTCCAGGCCAACGACAGCAAAAACGCCAAGGCGTCGGCGGAAACCGCACGCAACGATCAAAAGAAACTCACCGAGCTGATCCGCAACACGCCGTTGTCGTTCTGGCTGCATCGTCAGGGCAGTCTGATGCTGAGCTTGCAACATCTGCACCGGCTCGACACCTGGAGCGACGCTTACCTGGGCTCGCTGGCGCCCGGCTACAAAGCCTTGCAAGACGTCATACAGGCCCTGCTGGCATTGGTAGAGGAGTTCATCGCGATGCATCCACAGCAACCCACCGTCGCGCCTGTGGCCGTGCCTTCCGTGGCTGCGCCGCAGGAGCCCCAGGGGCCCGTCGCATCGTCCCCGGTGTTTCAGGAACCGGCCAGTCGTGAGGAAGCCTATCGACAGTTGTTGGTCATCGCCGGGTATCTGGCGCGCACCGAACCTCATAGCCCGGTGCCCTATCTCATACGGCGCGGCGTGGAATGGGGCAACAAGCCGCTGAGCGAGCTGCTGGGAGAGTTGATCAACGCCGATGCCGAATCCCGTCGAGTATGGACCTTGCTGGGCGTGCTTTAACGTTGTGGAACAGGTAACGGCACCGGCGTGAGCACTGGCTTGCCGGAAAAGAAGGCATTCAGGTTCTGGCCCACCAGCTCTACCGTGCCACGGGTCGCTTCCGGCGAAAGGCCGGCGACATGGGGCGTCAGGACCACGTTGGGCAGGTTCTTCAACGCGTCGGGCACTTCGGGCTCGTGGTCGAAGACGTCCAGGGCTGCGCCAGCGATGCGCCGATGTTCCAGGGCGCTGATCAGTTCAGCGGTCGAGACGACACTGGCCCGGGCGATGTTCACCAGAAAACCATTGGGCCCCAAGGCGTCGAGCGCCTGCTTGTTGATCAACTGCCGGGTATCGAGACCACCGGGTGTGGCGATGATCAGGAAATCCGAAACCCGGGCCAGTTCCGTGGGCGTGGCGCAGTAGGTATAGGGCACATCGTTGCGCACCCGGCGGCTGTGGTAGCTCACGTTCATGTCAAAGCCCAGGGCCCCCCGTTTGGCAATCGCCATGCCTACCGCGCCAAGCCCCAGCACTCCCAGTCGCTTGCCGGCCAGGGAGGGGCGCATGACCTTCGCCCATTCGCCCCGGCGCACGCAGGCGTCGGCGCGAGGGATATCGCGCACCAGCGCCAACAGCAGCGCCATGGCATGGTCGGCCACCGACGACGCGTTGACCCCGGCACCATTGGTTACCACGATGCCGCGGTCCCGGGCGGCCTGCAGGTCCACCTGCTCGTAGCCGGCGCCGATCACGCAAATGATTTGCAGGTTGGGCAGCGCGCCGATCTCATCGGCCGTCAGACCCAGGGGACCGCGGGTCAGCACCGCATTGAACCGCTCGCCATGCTCGAAAATCGCCGCCTTGCGTTCGGCGGGAGTGGGCGCCAGCTCCAGGTGATAACCCTGGCGCTCGAGAATCGGCAGGTAATCATTGACGGTTTCAACCAGTACCAGGACGGTTGCGGTCATGCTGGGCTCCTGAATAAGCTATGGGAGCGAGCCTGCTCGCGATAGCAGTGTGTCAGTCAACATCGATGCCGGCTGATCCACCGCTATCGCGAGCAGGCTCGCTCCCACAGGGTGCGTGGATTCTGTTTCTGAGTGTAGGAGCTGGGGCAAAGCGGCGATACCTCGCTCCCTGGCATTTTTTTGCCGTTTACAACCACTCCTCAGCTAAGTCTTTGCTTCTGCTCGCTAATCCCGGACAATCGCGGCCCTGTTTCGGTCAGGGCGCTGCCTGTCGGGCTTTTCCGACTCGTCCTGGCCGGGTGCACGTGACCGGAAAGCGGAGATCCGACCGGATGAATGATCAGGCCAATAGCGTCGAAGAGCGCTTTGAAGCGACAGCCCCAGCCACTCTCAGTCAATGGAGTCGCCACGACACCACCTGGATGCTGGGCCTGTTTGGCACCGCCATCGGTGCAGGCACTCTTTTCCTACCCATCAATGCTGGCCTGGGCGGTTTCTGGCCGTTGCTGATCCTGGCACTGCTGGCGTTTCCCATGACGTTCTACGCGCACCGGGGCCTGACCCGTTTCGTGTTGTCCGGTCGAGACGGTGCGGACATTACCGAGGTGGTGGAAGAACACTTCGGCATCAAGGCCGGCGCGTTGATCACGTTGTTGTACTTCTTTGCCATCTTCCCGATCCTGCTGATCTACAGCGTGGCGCTGACCAACACGGTGGGCAGCTTTCTGGAGCACCAGCTGCATATGCAGCCGCCGCCTCGGGCCGTGCTGTCGCTGGTATTGATTCTGGGGCTGCTGGCGGTGGTACGGTGTGGCGAACAGGTGATCGTCAAGGCCATGAGCCTGATGGTCTATCCGTTTATCGTGGCGTTGCTGTTCCTGGCGGTGTTCCTGATCCCGCACTGGAATGGTGGGATTCTGATCACCGCGTCCACGGTGCCGGAGCCTTCGGCGTTGCTGCATACCCTGTGGCTGGCGATTCCGGTGATGGTGTTCTCGTTCAACCATTCCCCGATCATTTCGGCGTTTGCGGTAGATCAGAAACGTCGCTACGGCGCCAATGCCGAGGAACGCAGCTCGCAGATCCTGTCCCGCGCTCATGTGCTGATGGTGGTGATGGTGCTGTTCTTCGTGTTCAGTTGCGTGCTGACCTTGTCGCCGGCGCAACTGGTTGAAGCCAAGGCACAGAATCTGTCGATCCTGTCGTACCTGGCGAACCATTTCAGCAACCCGACCATTGCCTTTGCCGCGCCGTTGATCGCGTTCGTGGCGATTTCCAAATCCTTCCTTGGCCACTACATCGGCGCCAGCGAAGGTCTCAAGGGCCTGATCGTCAAGAGCGGTCGTCGTCCGGCGCCCAAAACCCTGGACCGCCTCACCGCAGCGTTCATGCTGGTGGTGTGCTGGGTCGTCGCCACGCTCAACCCGAGCATCCTGGGCATGATCGAAACCCTCGGCGGCCCGGTCATCGCCGCCATCCTGTTCCTGATGCCGATGTACGCCATCCGCAAAATCCCGGCCATGGCCCGCTACCGCGGCCAGGCGTCCAATGTGTTTGTGGTGATGGTGGGGTTGGTGGCGATTACGGCGTTGGTTTACTCCCTCCTGGCCTGACCGGGATCTGGGTGTATCTGGGCCTGCTGCTCGCCACAATCCCCCTGTGGGAGCGGGCTTGCTCGCGAAAGCGGTGGATCAGTTGGCATCGATTTTGGGTGTGCAGCCGTCTTCGCGAGCAAGCCCGCTCCCACAGGGGTTCTCGGGTGTTCTCCGGTTGGGTGTACACCACAAACCTCCTGCTCGCGATAGCGGTGCTACGGCTTGCAACCAAATCGCGAGCATAAAAAAACGCCGCCCCTCGCAGGAGGGGCGGCGTTTTTAGTCGGGCGTCGAAATCTTAGGCTTGGACGACCGGGATGTTGGCGTTTGCAGCCGCTTCACGGAACTCGGCGATCTGGTCGAAGCTCAGGTAGCGGTACACGTCCGCTGCCATGCTGTCGATCTTGCCGGCGTATTCCATGTACTCCTCGACGGTCGGCAGGCGACCCAGGATGGACGCGACGGATGCCAGCTCGGCCGAGGCCAGGTAGACGTTCGCGCCGTCACCCAGACGGTTCGGGAAGTTACGGGTCGAGGTGGAAACCACGGTGGAGTTTGGCTCCACGCGTGCCTGGTTACCCATGCACAGCGAGCAGCCTGGCATTTCCATCCGTGCACCGGCCTTGCCGTAGATGCCGTAGTAGCCTTCTTCGGTCAGCTGGTGAGCGTCCATCTTGGTCGGCGGCGACAGCCACAGACGAGTTGGCAGTTGGCCCTTGACCTGATCCAGCAGCTTACCGGCGGCGCGGAAGTGACCGATGTTGGTCATGCACGAACCGATGAACACTTCGTCGATCTTCTCGCCAGCAACGCTGGAGAGCAGGCGAGCGTCGTCCGGGTCGTTCGGCGCGCAGAGCACAGGCTCCTTGACGTCGGCCAGGTCGATCTCGATGACTTCGGCGTACTCGGCGTCCTTGTCGGCTTCCAGCAGCTCAGGGTTGGCCAGCCAGGCTTCCATCGCCTGGGCACGACGCTCCAGGGTGCGGGCATCGCCGTAGCCTTCGCCGATCATCCAGCGCAGCAGGGTGATGTTCGATTGCAGGTACTCGGCAATCGATTCCTTGGACAGCTTGATGGTGCAACCGGCCGCCGAACGTTCGGCCGAGGCGTCGGACAGTTCGAACGCTTGCTCGACGGTCAGGGTCTCCAGGCCTTCGATTTCCAGGATGCGGCCGGAGAAGGCGTTCTTCTTGCCTTTCTTCTCGACAGTCAGCAGACCTTTCTGGATGGCGTAGTAAGGGATGGCATGAACCAGGTCACGCAGGGTGACGCCTGGTTGCAGCTTGCCCTTGAAACGCACCAGGATCGACTCTGGCATGTCCAGCGGCATGACGCCGGTGGCGGCAGCGAAGGCTACCAGGCCGGAACCGGCCGGGAACGAGATGCCGATCGGGAAACGGGTGTGGGAGTCGCCACCGGTGCCGACGGTGTCAGGCAGCAGCATGCGGTTCAGCCAGCTGTGGATGATGCCGTCGCCTGGACGCAGGGACACACCGCCACGGGTCATGATGAAGTCAGGCAGGGTGTGGTGGGTGGTCACGTCGATCGGCTTCGGATACGCCGCGGTGTGGCAGAAGGACTGCATCACCAGATCAGCGGAGAAGCCCAGGCACGCCAGGTCCTTGAGTTCATCACGGGTCATCGGACCGGTGGTGTCCTGGGAGCCGACGGTGGTCATCTTCGGTTCGCAGTAGGTGCCAGGGCGCACGCCCTTCACGCCGCAGGCCTTGCCGACCATTTTCTGCGCCAGGGTGTAGCCCTTGGTGCTTTCGGCCGGAGCTTCAGGCTTCTTGAACAGGTCCGATGGCGGCAGGCCGAGTTCGGCGCGGGCCTTCTCGGTCAGGCCACGGCCAATGATCAGCGGGATACGGCCGCCGGCGCGGACTTCGTCCAGCAGGACCGGGGTCTTCATTTCGAAGGTGGTCAGGACTTCATCGGTGCCGTGCTTGCAGACCTTGCCGGCATGCGGGTACAGGTCGATCACGTCGCCCATGTTCATGTTCGACACGTCGAACTCGATCGGCAGGGCGCCGGCATCTTCCATGGTGTTGTAGAAGATCGGAGCGATCTTGCTGCCGAAGCAGAAGCCGCCGGCACGCTTGTTCGGCACGTACGGAATGTCGTCGCCGAAGAACCACAGGACCGAGTTGGTCGCCGATTTACGCGACGAACCGGTACCGACCACGTCACCGACGTAGGCGATCGGGAAACCCTGGCCGCGCATTTCTTCGATCTGCTTCATCGGGCCGGTCTTGCCTTGTTCGTCAGGCACGATGCCGTCGCGAGCCATTTTCAGCATGGCCAGGGCGTGCAGCGGGATGTCCGGGCGGGACCAGGCGTCCGGGGCAGGGGACAGGTCGTCGGTGTTGGTTTCGCCAGGGACCTTGAAAACGCGCAGGCTGATCTTGTCGGCCAGCACCGGGCGCTTCTTGAACCACTCGCCGTCGGCCCAGGATTGCAGCACGGCCTGGGCATGGACGTTGCCGTTCCTGGCTTTTTCAGCGACGTCGTGGAAGGCGTCGAACATCAGCAGGGTGTGCTTGAGTTCCTGGGCAGCTACCGGCGCCAGCTCGGCGTCGTCCAGCAGTTCCACCAGGGTCACGATGTTGTAGCCGCCCTGCATGGTGCCGAGCAGTTCCACGGCACGCTTCTTGTCCAGCAGAGGCGATTGGGCCTGGCCCTTGGCCAGGGCGGAGAGGAAACCGGCCTTGACGTAGGCGGCTTCGTCGACTCCAGGCGGAACGCGATTGGTGATCAGGTCAACGAGGAAAGCTTCTTCGCCAGCCGGGGGATTCTTCAGCAGCTCGACCAGGCCTGCGGTTTGTTCGGCGTTAAGCGGCTGGGGAACGATACCCAGTGCTGCGCGCTCTTCGATATGTTTGCGGTAGGCTTCAAGCACAGTATTACCCTCATCAGTGGTCCCAAATGGGTGTCCGGGACGCTCATCCAGGAGCCCGCGGTACGCATGCGCGTCGGAGGCTTTTTGAGCCACCATGCCAGCGTTGCCGGGGTTCCTCACAGAAGCTGCTTTCAAAGTTTTACGCCTGCAGAACGGGGAGCTGATGAGGGTTGGCGTTGGGCTTTCCCCGCTGGAAAGACCCTTCGCCAACACCGTTCTGAAGGAACGACTGTGCTCGTGACGCTTTGAAAACAGCTTCTAACGGACATTTGGCGCCTTAAAAGGCTGGCTGATTCTACGGGAAAAAAAAATTAAAGGTAAGTTGGCTCCTGAAGTTTGAGCGGGGTTTGAGGGGTGATCAATCTTAGACAAAGGGCTAACATGCCGGCCTGTCCTGCTTTTGCGTGCCTTGTTTCTTATGCCCAACCAGCTTATCAAGACCCCTTGCGTCGGCCTTTGCTCCACTGTCTACGGTGACCTGGTATGCCGTGGCTGCAAGCGGTTCCACCATGAAGTGATCCACTGGAACGGTTATAACGAGGACGAGAAACGGGCGGTGTGGCTGCGGCTGGAAAAGCTGCTGGTGCAGGTGATGGTCGCCAAGCTGGAAGTCTTCGACCCCGAACTGCTGCGCCAGCAACTGGTGAGTCGGCAGATCCGTTTCGTGCCCCAGCAGTCGGAATACTGCTGGGCCTACCAGTTGATCGCCCGGGGGGCGCGGGTCATCAATAATCTGGAAGCCTATGGCATGGTGCTGCTGCCGGAGTTTCGCGATTGGGAGCTGCCTGACTTGCGCGATGCCATCGATCGGGAGTTTTTCCTGCTGTCCGAAGCGCATTACCAGCGCTACATCGCGCCGGGGTTCCTCAAGGATGCGATGGGCGGGTGATGCTGCGATCGAGGACCTGCTGCAACCCCTGTGGCGAGGGGATTTATCCCCGCTGGGCTGCGTAGCAGACCCGAGGCCTTGTATCTCGGTGCGCCAGGCTATCACTTCAATCATAAGGCCTGCTTCGCAGTCCAACGGGGATAAATCCCCTCGCCACGACAGCGGTTTTTATTCCTTGACTGCCAATTCCACCAGATGGTCCTCGACCTCCTGAGGCTTGAGCACCAGCACATCGCTTTCCAGCGTATCGAGCACCGCTTCGGCGGTGTTGCCGATCAGAACCCCCGACAAGCCCGAACGCGCCACGGTGCCGATTACTGTCACGGCCGCCTGGAGTTTGCGCGCCATATACGGAATCAGCACATCCGCCGGCCCTTCCTCGATATGCAGGTGTTGGTCGTCGATGTCGAATTCGGCCTGGAAGGCGCGGCATTGCTCGCGGTAGCGGGCTTCGATGGTTTCCTTGAGCTGGAACGTCGGGTCGGCGGACGATAGCATCGGGGTGGGGTGGGCGCTGATGACGTGAAGGTGCGCCTTGGCCAGGAGGGCAATGTCATAACCATGATCGATGATGGTGTTGTGCAGGTGCCGGTGTTCCCCGTCGGCATTGCCCACGTCGACGGCGGCCAGAATCACCTTGTCTTTCCAGGATCCCGCAGTTTTCACCAGCAGCACCGGGGTCGGGCAATGGCGCAACAGCTTCCAGTCCGCCGGGGTGAGCAGGGCTTTTTTCAGCGGGCTGTCGGCAAAGTGTTGCTTGATGACCAGGCCACAACCTTCGGCCTGCTGCACATCGATGATGGTTTCGTGGAGGCTTTCGTTCCAGGCCTGTTCCGTGGTGACACTGTACCCATCCGCCACCAGGCCGGCCTTGAGTACGCTGAGCATGCCGCCATGGTCGTGTTTTTTGTCGCAGACCAGCAGATGCAGATGAGCCTGGGTCACCCCGGCGATCAGCTTGGCTCGCTTGAGCGCCAGACTTTCCGAGTGTTCGGGTTCGATGACCACCAGAATACTGCGAATGGCTTGCATGATCGGCGTCTCCAGCGATAAATGGCAGGGTGTTGCTCAACTATAGTTGCTGGCGGTGAGTCGTCGACTTGACGCATATCAACGACGGTGGCTGGTGGTCTGGGGGCAGGCCGGTATAATCGGCGCCCTTCGCTCGACTACCTTTGCCCGTGAGCCCCATGATCCTTCCCGAAATCCACGAATTCCTCGGCTGCCGTACCCCGGATGCCTGGGTCCAGGCCGCGCTGGCCGATCAGGACACCTTGCTGATCGATCACAAGAACTGTGAATTCAAGGCCGCCAGCACCGCCTTGAGCCTGATCGCCAAGTACCATTCCCACGTCGACCTGATCAACCTGATGTCGCGCCTGGCCCGGGAAGAACTGGTGCACCATGAGCAGGTCATGCGCCTGATGAAAAAGCGCAAGGTTGGCTTGCGCCAGCTCTCCGCCGGGCGTTACGCCTCGGGGCTGCGCAAGGTCGTGCGTAGCCACGAGCCGGTCAAGTTGGTGGATACGCTGGTGGTCGGCGCTTTCATCGAAGCCCGCAGTTGCGAGCGTTTCGAGGCGCTGGTGCCGCACCTGGACGAGGAATTGGGCAAGTTCTACTTCGGCCTGCTGAAAAGCGAAGCCCGACACTTCCAAGGGTATCTGAAACTGGCCTACCAGTATGGCGACGCCGATGACATCGCACGGGTGATCGACAAGGTTCGTGAGGCCGAGCGCGAGCTGATCGAATCGCCGGATGTGGAGTTTCGTTTCCACAGTGGCGTGCCCGCGCTGTAGCGGTGCGTCCACCGTGGGAGCCGAGCTTGCTCGCGATAGCGGTGTACCTGTCCAAGCGAGGCTGGATGTGCCGCCGTCATCGCGGGCAAGCCCGGCTCCCACAGAATTCCTGGACGCCTGGGATTCAGTGGTCACCCTGGATATGCAATCTCAACCGGCCAAGCCCAGCCGTTCATGCCACTGGGCGATGGACTCCCGCGGATAGACGTCGAACCGCTGGTCGTGCGGGTGCGCGTCGACCTCGACCCAGGATGCCTTGGACCCGAGCATCAGGTGAGTGTGCTCCGGCGGCACCGGCAGCGGCGTGTCGATGGCCGAGGCGAAAGGGTGAATCAGTTCCGGCCATTCGGGGCTGAACAGCCAGAGTCCCGAACCGCAAAGGGAGCAGAAATGCCGTTCGGCGCTGCTGCGGTGGGCGCGTTTGTCACCTGCGTCCTTGAGCCGTGCGTGATAGACCGAGATGTGCTTGCGACCCCGTACCTTGAGCGTGCGGGCATCGCCGCCCAGGTTGATCGCATAACCGCCACCGCCCTGGGTCTTGCGACAGATCGAGCAGTAGCAGCGTTGGTAAGGATAGGGATGAGCGCTGTCCAGACTGAATGACACCGCGCCGCAGTGACAGGAGCCTTCGAGGTGCATGGGGATCTCCACGGAGAATGAATGACCCTGGATAGCGTAGACGTTCAGCGTTTGCGGTCAGTGGGGTAACAGGCGACAGTGCTGGCCCCTTCGCGAGCAAGCTCGGCTCCCACAGAGCGGCTGGGCACCCGCCACAAATACCACGCCGCGACGGTCCGATGGGGGCTCCACGCCAGGCCAATCTCGATCATCTGCTTGCGGCTGGGCTGTTTTTCCAGCCGCTTGAGGCGACGATATCCTTCGCGAACGCCAAAATCGTCGACCGGCAGGATATCCGGCCGTTCCAGGCTGTAGATCAACAGCATCTCCACGGTCCAACGGCCGACGCCGCGCAGGGTGACCAGGCGCTCGATCAGGGCTTCATCGTCCATGGCCAGGGCCGTCGGGTAATCCGGCACCACGCCGTCCAGGGCCGCTTGGGCGATGCCGTGGATCGTCGTGATCTTGCTGGCCGAGAATCCGCAGGCACGCAGCTGTTCGAAGTCCGTCGCCAGGATCTGTTCGGGCGTGGGAAAGTCCTGTGCGGGGAACAGGGCCAACAACCGGCCAAAAATCGCATCGCCTGCCTTGGCATGCAATTGTTGGTAGGCAATGGCCCGGACCAGGGCTTCATAAGGCTCGCGGGTCGGCTTGGGTTGCAACAGGCAGGGGCCGACCGTTTCGACGTGGCGTCGCCAGTCCTCGTCGAGGTTCGCCAGGAAAGCGCTGGCATCGCGGTATGGCACGGGCATCGGGGGATTCGTCTCGCCAGATCCGTCAAAACGCCAGGGGCAGCGAAACCTGCACCGCGGCTTTTTCCAGCCGCAGCAGAAAGGCTTTGCGCGGCTGTCCGCCACCATAGCCGGTCAACGAACCATCCGCACCGATCACCCGATGGCAGGGAATAACGATTGCCAGTCGATTCTGTCCATTGGCCAGGCCGACGGCGCGGCTGGCGCCGGGGCTGCCGAGCATCGCCGCGACGGCGCCGTAGCTGCGGGTTTCGCCGTAGGGGATCTTTTGCAGTTCGGCCCAGACACGGATGGCGAATGCACTGCCCGGCATATGCAGCGGGACTTTGAATGCAGTGAGGCTACCCGCGAAATAGTCCGCCAGTTCGGTTTCGATTTGCTGCAGATGCGCGTTATGCCCCGGTGCAACGGTGTAGCCATAGCGTTGTTGCAACTCTTCGATCTCTCGGGTCAGGGCCGGACGATCCAGGAACTCCAGCAGCACCAGGCCGCGCCGCTCGGCCATCGCCAACATGGGCCCCAGCGGCGTGGTCAGGCGTGTAAAGAGCAAGGGTTCGCTGAGGGCGGCCCGGCCCGGGGTGATATGGAAGGACTTCACGAAGGCATCGCGGAACCCGCTCAGGGATTCATAGCCTGAATCGAATGCCGCGCTGTCGATGGACGAACCTTCCTTGATCCCTCCCAGGGCGATGCCCAGGCGTCGGGTACGCAGATACGCATGAAAGGTCATGCCGAAATGCTGCTTGAACCAGCGCCGCAGCTTCAGCGGCTCGATGCCTTGCTCCAGCAACAAGGCGTCGGTCCAGCGCAGGTCGGGTTCGGCGTCTACGGCCTTGAGCAGCGCCTGGATCCAATCCGGCGCGATAGCGGCGGCGTCCAGGGGCTTGCAGCGCAGGCAGGCGCGGTAGCCGGCCGACATGGCTTCGTCGGCATGGGCGAAGAACTCGACGTTCTCCGGCTTCGGCTTGCGTGCCGTGCAAGCGGGGCGACAGAAAATGCCGGTGGTCTTGACCGCAGTGAAGAACACGCCTTCGTAGGCGGTGTCTCGTTCGAGCATGGCGCGGACCATCTCGGCATGGGGCGGGAGTCGCGAGTCTTGTCTGTTCATGGGTTGAGCATAAAGACGAGTCCGGGAGGTCTCCACCGAAAAATCGACAGTGAATTTTGTGAGTCGTTTATCGGATTGCCGCGAACAAAAATTGAACCTTCGAGTCTTAGAGGTTCAACCGTTGTTTTTGTCTTTCGGAGACATCATGTCCAAACATAAGAAATCCTTTATCGCCGTTGCGGTCTGTGCCCTGATGCTCGGTGCTTCTGCCTTGCTGCCGGCCGACCTGTCTCCAATTGGCGCAAGTTACGCCGCAGGTGGCGGTAACGGTGGTGGCGGCGGTGGTGGTAATGGAGGCGGCAACGGAGGCGGCAATGGCGGCGGTCATGGTGGTGGCAATGGCCATGGCAGTGGCAAGTCCGGCGACTCCAGCGGTCATGGTCTGGGCTTGAGCAGCGATCATTCCGGCACCCGTACTCGCGACCACGGCTTGAGCGGCAAGCACACCGGCACCACGCGCACCGACCGTACCAGTGAGACTCATGCTTCCGTGACGTCGAGCATCGCCAAGGACCGTGATACCCGTGGGTTGACCAAGGCGTCGGCGATTTCCGCCACAACGCCCGGTACTCACAACACCAAGGGCCTGACCAACGCGACCAGCTCGTCGATCAAGAACGACCGCTGATTGCCACTAAACAAGCCGCGACGCCTCTTGCCAAGGTGTCGCGGTTTTTTATTGGGCCGGGTATTCGTGCAACAAACCAAGCGCTCAGTATTTCCAGAACATGGGCGTGAACAGTACCAGGACGGTCAGAATCTCCAATCGGCCGAGCAACATGCCAACGGTCAAGAGCCATTTGGCCGCGTCCGGCAAGGTCGAAAAGTTGCCGGCTGGCCCGATGATCGATCCCAGCCCCGGCCCCACGTTGCACACGGCGGTGGCTGCGCCGGTCAAGGCGGTTGTCCAGTCCAGACCGATCAGCGCCAGCCCCAGGGCGATGCCGCCGATGGTGACGGTGAAGAAAAACGAAAAGGTCAGCAACGAACGGACGATCTCTTCGTCAATGGGACGGTTGTTGTACTTTTTCTGGATCACCGCCCGTGGATGGATCAGCTGTTTCAAACTGCCCATGAGCAACTCGCCAGCCACCTGGAAGCGAAAGATCTTGAGTCCGCCGGCCGTTGAGCCCGAACAGCCGCCGACAAATGTCAGGTAGAAAAACAGCAGCAAGGCAAAACTCCCCCAGAGGGTGTAATCGCCCAGTGCGACGCCTGTGGTGGTCACTACCGACGTCACATTGACCGCCACGATACGCACCGCGTCCCACCAAGAATGATCGCTGTTCAGGCTCAGCCAGGTCCCGACCACGAGCCAGGTGATGACCAGGAAGCCGACAAATCCTCTGACTTGCTGATCCCTGAGCAACGCACGCCTGTTGCCGCGCAGGGTGGCGACATACAGGGTAAAGGGCAGGGAACCGGCCATCATCACCACCACCGATACCCAGTGGATGGCCGGTTGAGGCCAATGCCCGAGGGACGCATCCGAGGTAGAAAAGCCTCCCGTGGAAATGAGCGACATGGCGTGATTGATCGCTTCGAAGGGGGTCATGCCGGCCCACCACAAGGCCAGGGCCGCCAGAGCGGTCAGGCCCGTGTAGATCCACAGGATGTAGTTCGCCGCGACATGGGAGCGCGGGGTGACTTTTTCCGACCAGTCCGATGATTCGGTCTGGAACAGGCGCATGCCGCCGACCCGCAGCAGCGGCAGGATCGCCACGGCCATGCCGATAAAGCCGATGCCGCCAAGCCAGTGCAGCATCGAGCGCCAGATCAACAGGCCGGGGGACGCATTGTCCAGGCCCGTCAGGATGGTCGAACCGGTGGTCGTGATGCCCGACATCGTCTCGAAAAAAGCGTCGGTGTAGCTGATGTGCTGGATGAACACCATTGGCAGGGCGGCGAATGCGCAAACGATGATCCAACTGGCGCTGGTCAGCAGGTACATGTCCCTGGGGCGCATATGCGTGTGCTCTGGGCGACCGCGCGCCACCAGGGCGATGCCGCAGACAAGGGTGATCAGACTCGACCACAGGAAGGCGGACAGGTCATCGTTTCGCTCGTACAACATGAGCGTCAGGAGCGGGATCGCCATGCTGGCGGCCAGGGTGATCAAGAAAATGCCGAGAATGAAGCCGATGAACCGTAATACCGCAAAAGACATGGTGTGCGTCCGGTGAATGAGCCGCCCAGTATCGATTTCTCCGGACGGATGCAGCGTAAAGTTTGAGTAAAAAGAGCCAGGACGGCGCTGCTCAGGTGGCCATGGTTGGCGAAGTTCGCTGGGCAGTTTTGTCCAATACCCCGAGTAGCACGCCATTTATCCTGATCGCCACCTCACAGACAAGAAGAAGGTATGGCGATGAGTCTGATATTTTCCATGGCGGCTTTTGCGCTGGTCGCCTCCATTACACCGGGGCCGGTCAATATCGTGGCGCTCAGTTCCGGAGCCCGTTACGGTTTTCGCGCCACATTGGGCCATGTGGCCGGCGCAACCCTGGGATTTGTATTGCTGCTGGTGCTGATGGGGCTGGGGTTGCATGAAGTCTTGCAGCATTGGCCTGGTCTCACGCGGGTGGTGCAACTGGGAGGCGTGGGGTTTCTATTGTTCATGGCCTGGAAGCTGGCGCTGGATGATGGAGACCTCGGCGCTGCAGAGGCGGGAAGGGCGCCGTCGATGTTCCATGGCGCGCTGATGCAATGGCTCAACCCCAAGGCCTGGTTGGCTTGCGTGGCGGGAATGGGGGCATTCGTGGCGGATGGTGAAGCGCGGCTGGTCTGGCAATTCGCGGCCATTTACCTGGTGATCTGTTACGTCTCGGTGGGCTGCTGGGCCTATGCCGGGAGTTTTTTGCGGGCCTGGCTGGGCAACCCGGCGACCATGCGCCTGTTCAATCGGACCATGGCGGCGCTGCTGGTTGTCAGTGCGGTGTACCTGCTGCTGCCCTGAGATTGCCCGGCGTCAGCCACGATACTGGCCAGGCGTCGCCGCCAGGTGCTGCTTGAAGGCCCGTTGGAAATGCGCCTGGTCGGCAAAGCCACTGTCCAGCGCGACATCGGCGATCAGCCTGCCTTCGCGCAGTTGACGGCGGGCGAACTGGATCCGTCGGTTGACCAGAAAAGCATGTGGCGTCATCCCGTAATGGCGCTTGAAGGCCCGGCTCAGGTAGGACGGCGAAAGCTGCGCGGCGGCGCAAATGTCTTCGAGCTTCAAGGCTTCGGTGCAGTGGTCGTGGATGAATTGCGCGGCCCGCATCAGGCCCGGATGGCTGCCTCGGTCCGGACGACCCGCTGGGTTGAGACGTTGTTGCAAATCGGTGAAGAACGCTTCGGCGGCGGACTGTTTGCGCCGGGTGTCGATCCGTTCATCCACCAGGAGCCGATACAGCTCCAGCAAGGCGCGGAAGAGTTCGATGTCGCGGCTATGGGTGGTGGCAAAGCCCTGGAAATCCGGGGCTTCGTCAAAGCCGATCCGCTGTTGCAAGTCCGTTAGCCACTGGGTGTCGACATACAACATCACATAGGACCAGGCTTGATTGTCGATGGGGTTGCAGGCATGAACGTCGCCGGGGTTCATCAGCACGACCGTGCCGCTTTCAACCCGGAAGGTCGACTGCTCGTGAAGGTAAGTGCTGCACCCGGCGGTAATCGCTCCGATGGAGAAGTGATCGTGAGCGTGACGCGAATAACAGACCTTGCGTCCGTCGGCGATGGCCCGGGCTTCGATGAAGGGCAGGGCGGCGTCACGCCAGAAGCGCGGCGTGTCATCTGGGTGGACGGGCTTCATCGGGTGGCGTCCTCATGTTGAACCTGTGTCGCAGTGTATTAGCCTTGGTCCGTAAATGCCCGTGGGATTTGCAGCCCGGGCTCGTCAGGCGTTGAAGGGACGCAGGGCTGGACTAGACTCCAGCTGGATCCTACTGCAAGAAGTCCCCTCAATGGAGTTCACGATGCTCGCGCCAGGTAAACCTGACAATGAAGCGGTCCGCCTCAAGAATCTGCAAGCGCTCAAGCTGCTCGACACCGCGCCGGAGGAGCGTTTTGATCGGTTGACCCGGCTGGCCCGACGCCTGTTCGATGTGCCCATTGCGTTGGTGTCCCTGGTGGACGCCGATCGACAGTGGTTCAAATCCAATGCCGGCCTGGACGCCAGTGAATCTTCACGCGAAATTTCCTTCTGTGGGCATGCGATTTTGCAGGATCACGTCCTGGAAATCTGCGATGCGGAGCAAGACGAGCGGTTCTGCGACAATCCGCTGGTGGTGAACGAGCCGGGCATTCGCTTCTATGCCGGGCAGCCGCTGGGGCTGGACGATGGTACCAAGTTGGGGACGTTGTGCCTGATCGATACCCGTCCCCGCAAACTGAACAGCGAGGAACGCGAGTTGTTGCGCGACCTGGCGCGCATGGCCGAGCAGGAGTTGATTGCCGTGCAGATGGCGAGCATGGACGAACTGACGCTGCTGTCCAACCGGCGTGGTTTCAAGACTCTTGCCCAGCATGCCCTGGGCGTCTGTGATCGCTTGGCGCGCCCGGCGACGTTACTGTTCTTCGACCTCAACGGTTTCAAGGCGGTCAACGACCATTTTGGCCACGCCGAGGGCGACCATGCGCTGAAAATCTTTGCCGACGTGCTGCGCATCGCCTTTCGCGAAAGTGACGTGATTGGCCGTTTGGGTGGGGATGAATTCGTGGCGTTGCTCACGGGGGCTTCCCATGTCGAGATAGCGTCGGTAATGGCACGGCTCCAGGAAATCCTGGATGAACGAAATGCAACGTTGCAGCGCGGCTATGACATCCGCTTCAGCGTGGGCCAGATCGAATATGAACCGCAGCGCCACGCGTCGATCGACAGCCTGTTGGCCGACGCGGATGCGGCCATGTATGCGCACAAGCAAGCGCTGCGTCGCTAGGCTCTGTCTGAAAAGCCTTGATACTCGTTCATGCTGCGTTGAAAACCGCCTCGCAATGCTGCGCTTGCTCGGCTGTTTTCGCCTTGCCTGACCTTCGTCTCAAGACTTCTCAAACAGAGCCTGGTATGCCGCGTCGGGTATGCGCTCAACCATTCAACAGCGTCATTGGCTGGGCACCGTACCGCTCACCCGCAACCACGCCGTCGGCGCCGAAAATCCCATCCAACTGGCGCAATTCCTCTTTATCCAGCACAACCGCCCCAGCCGCCACATTGCTTTCCAGGTACTTGCGTTGCTTGGTGCCCGGGATCGGAATGACGTGTTCACCCTGGGCCCATACCCAGCCCAAAGCCAGTTGGGAAGCGCTGACCCCTTTGCTTGCCGCCATGGTTCTGACCCGATCCACCAGCGCCAGGTTGCGATAGAAATTGTCGGCCTGGAAGCGAGGGTTGAAGCGGCGATAGTCATCGGCGGCGAAGTCATCCGGGCTTTTGAGCTCACCCGTCAGGAAGCCGCGCCCCAGAGGGCTATAGGCAACGAACGCTATTCCCAGGCGACGGCAGGTCTCCAGCACGCCGTTGTGTTCGGGGTCCCGCGACCATAGGGAGAATTCGCTCTGGACCGCCGCCAGGGGATGCACTCCGTGGGCCCTTTGGATGGTGTCGGCGCTGGCTTCGGAAATACCGATGTGGCGCACCTTACCAGCCTTGACCAAGTCGGCCATGGCGCCAATCGTTTCCTCGACCGGCACCTGGGGGTCAATGCGATGTTGGTAATAGAGATCGAGATAGTCGGTACCCAGGCGCTTGAGACTGCCATCGATGGATTGCCTGACGTATTCGGGGCGCCCGTTGACGCCTCGGGCGTGAGGATCGTCGCTGCGCACCAGGCCGAACTTGCTCGCCAGGTAGATGCCCTCACGCTTGCCTCGCAGGGCCCGACCGAGCAACTCCTCGTTGGTGTACGGCCCATACATGTCAGCGGTGTCGAACAGTGTGACGCCCAACTCCAGTGCGCGATGCAGCGTGGCGACGGCTTCCCGTTCGTCCACACCCGTGGTGTAGAAATCCGACATGCCCATGCAGCCCAGGCCGATGGCGGAAACGTAGGGGCCTTCGTGGCCCAGTTGGCGGGTTTTCATGATGGGATCTCCTTGGTTATCAGTGACCGGCTCAGTTTCCGCTGGACAGATGACTGGATAAAGCCTGGGTATTTGGTTTAACTGTTCGTGATTCACGAATAATTGGGTGCGAATGATGGATCGCTTACAAGCCATGCAAGTGTTCAGGCGGATCGTTGAGTTGGGTGGTTTCGGCAAGGCCGCCGATGATCTCGGGTTGCCTCGGGCCACGGTCAGCCTGTTGATTCAACAGTTGGAGGCACATCTGGGCGTGCAGCTGCTCCAGCGCACCACGCGGCAGGTGCGTGCGACCCTCGATGGCGAGGCTTATTACGAGCGTTGCGGTCGGCTGCTGGACGATCTCGATGACCTCGAGGGCTCGATGTCGGTGCAACGCAGCCAGCCTCGCGGCGCCTTGAAAGTAGATATGCCGATTGCCTTTGGTTGCACCTGGATCCTGCCGCACCTGCAGGATTTTTATCGACGTTACCCGCTGCTGCGGTTGGACCTGGGTTTTCACGACCGGCAGGTGCACCTGCAACGTGAAGGCGTGGATTGCGCGATCCGCGCCGGCAATATCGTGGATCAGGGACTGGTGGCGCGGCCCATCGTACGGTTGAACCAATTGACGTGCGCCAGCCCGGCCTACCTGGCCCGCTTGGGTACCCCGCGCCAACTGGAGGATCTGGACGGCCACAGTGCGATCAACTTCGGGGCGGGCAACGGGCGGTATTTCCCGTTCGAGTTCGAGGTGGCGGGGCAGGTGCGTGAGTTGCAGTTGCCGGGTGAGCTGACGGTCAACAATGCCGATGCTTACGTCACGGCGTGCGAAGCGGGTTTCGGCTTGATCCAGGTGCCGCGTTACCACGTGCAGCGGCAGCTTGACGAGGGACGTCTGGTGCAGGTGCTGGATGCCTATGCCGTACCAACCTGGCCGATCTCAATCGTGTACCCGCCGCACCGCCAATTGTCGCCCCGGGTACGTGTGTTCATCGATTGGGTCATCGAGCTGTTGCACCGGATTGCGGATACGCAGGCAGCGCTGATGGTCAAGGCCTGACGATCGGCCATCAGCGCGCGACACGTGGTTCAGGTACGACGTGTAAACAGGAACAGGATGATCGCCATCAGACAGACGCTGGCCTGCGTGGCGCCCAGGGTGGTCACCGGTGCGAGGTCCGATGCCGAGCCCAACCACGTCGTTATCGCTGCCGCGCCCATGGTGAGAAAACCCAGCAGCGCAGAGGCGAGGCCGGCTTCTTTACCGAAGGGGCCCAGGGTAATGGCCGTTCCCAACGGGTTCGCAAGGCCCATACCCCACAGGAAGATGACCATCGACAGGGAGTACCAGGCCAGCCCCGGATCGGCGGGGCCAACGATCAGCACAAGTCCGCCCGCCAGTGCGGTGGCGAAGCCCAGGGCGGCAACCCGCCGACTGCCATAGCGTCGGGCCAGGTGCGGAGCCGCCATGCCCGCCGCGAACACGACGAATACAGTCGCGGCGAAATACCACCCGGCCTCCAGAGATGTCAGGCCTATCCCGCTCATCAGGATGGCCGGAGCCGCGCCGAAAGAAGCGAACAGTGCGCTCATCAACAGGCTCACCGACACGGCTGGAAGCACGAAGCGGCGGTCGCGCAGCAAGCCGCCGTACGCCGAAAGAACGCTCAGTGGCGAAAGCGGGGCACGCCGCTCGGCTGGGTGCGTTTCCCCGAGCCCACGGGCATAGAAGATCGCGATGGCGAAGGCCGCCAGAGCGACAAGCCCGAAGATCGCCCGCCAACCCAGCGTCGAGGTCACCAGGCTACCGATCAGCGGGGAAAAGCCCGGCGCGGCAGCCGTGGCGATCATCGTCAGCGACAAGGCCCGGGCCAGACTTTCGCCTTCGAACAGATCGCGAGCGATGGCGCGGGAAAGCACCGCCGCCGCGCAGACCCCCAATGCCTGGATAATCCGTCCAAGCAGGAGCATTTCCAGGGAAGTGGCGAAGCCTGCGACGGCCGTCCCCGCCACGAATATGGATAAGCCGCCGAGAACCAGTTTCTTGCGACCATACCGATCCGCCAGCGGGCCGACGATGAGCTGGGCCAGTGCGAACGTGATGAAGAAACTGGAAAGGGTCAGGCCCAGCGCCCGCGTTGGCACGCCAAGCTCTCGCCCGATATCGGCAAAGGCCGGAAGGATGATGTTGGTGGACAGAATGCTGATCGCAGCGAGGCCGGCCAACAGCGCCACGATCCTGCCGGTCAGCGCCGACTGCCCGGTGGTGGGGGCAGCGGCGGTCTCGCCCTCGGTTCGCGGCAGCGAAGGTGCCTGCGGTCCGGCCATCACGATGCAGCTTCCCAGCGACGGAACAACACGCTGGCATTCACCCCACCAAAGCCAAAGCCATTGGACAGTGCGTAGGTGATGGGCATTTTCCGGGCGCTGAGGCCAACCAGGTCCAATCCATCGGCAGCCTCATCGGGGCTGGACAGGTTCAGGGTAGGAGGCACGATCTGGTCACGCAGCGCCAATACCGTAAAGATCGCCTCGATGCCTCCCGCGGCGCCGAGCAAATGGCCAGTGGCGGACTTGGTGGAGGTGATCGCCACGTTTGAACCGGTCCCGAATACCGACTTGATCGCGGCCAGCTCGCCCTTGTCGCCGACCTGGGTCGAGGTGGCATGGGCATTGATGTGCTGGACCTCGCTGGCGTCCACTCCAGCCTGGCGCAGCGCCTGTTCCATGGCGCGTCGTGCACCGTTGCCGTCTTCGGGGCCCGCGGTCAGGTGGTAGGCATCGGCACTGGTGCCATAACCCACCAGTTCCGCCAGGGGCGTGGCGCCTC
Source organism: Pseudomonas sp. AF32 (assembly GCF_022342325.2). NCBI lineage: Bacteria > Pseudomonadati > Pseudomonadota > Gammaproteobacteria > Pseudomonadales > Pseudomonadaceae > Pseudomonas > Pseudomonas sp. AF32. The sequence continues at coordinate 41,756 of NZ_RQJK02000015.1, forward strand.
GGGCAAGCGCATGTTCCAGTGACTCGATGACCAGCAGCCCGGCGCCTTCAGCCATGACGAAACCATCGCGGTCGCGATCGAATGGGCGCGAGGCGGTTTCAGGTTGCTCCGCCGAATGCGTGGACAGCGCCCGGGCGGCGGCAAAGCAACCCAGGGTCACACGATCCATCGCCGCCTCCGTGCCGCCGCAGATGGCGATGTCTGCTTCATCGCTGGCGATGAGACGGGCCGCATCGCCAATGGCCTGCACACCGGCGGCGCAGGCTGTCACCGGCGCACCGAGGGGGCCTTTGAAACCGTTCTGGATAGAGACGTGTCCTGCCGCCATGTTCGCCAGGAAGGAGGGGGCCGTGAACGGCGATAGCCGGCGAGGACCGCGGGTATCGGTGATACGAATGGCCTCGGCAATCGCTGCGAAACCTCCGACGCCCGACGCGATGATCGTAGCCGTCCGCTCTTGCCGGGACGCCTGTGTCGGATGCCAGCCTGCCTGCTCCAGCGCTTCGTGGGCGGCGACCAGTGCGAATTCGATGAAGCGATCCATCTTCTTGCGTTCTTTCGCCGGGATGAACCGGTCCGGCGTGTAACCGGCCACGGCGTCTTCTTCCAGCGTCGGCACCTGGCCACCTACCGCGACCCCCGTGCCCTCGACCATCTCGTCGGGAAGTCGACGGATGCCTGAGCGTCCGTCGAGCAAACGACGCCATACTTCTTCGACGCCACACCCCAGCGGACCGACGATGCCGGCCCCCGTGACTACAATCCGCTTGCGACCTTTGGAATTAATCATTTGACCCTCGTCATTACTGATTCGGCGCCCGTCGGACCGCGCCGGCCCATTCACCGGCCAGGTTCGACGGAAAATCAGTTTTAGTCAGGTGACTAATAAAGTCAATGGTCACAATTTGCCACAGCCTGCCCGCGATATCACCGCCGTCCGGTTCGCGTACTCACATCCACCCACACCGCCAACACCAGAATGCTGCCCTTGACGATCATCTGCCAGTAACTGTCGACATCAAGCATGGACATGCCATTGTCCAGGCTGGTGATCACCAGTGCACCGAGGAGGGCACCGTAGACGGTGCCGGAGCCACCGCGCATGGAGGTGCCGCCGATGAAGCAGGCAGCGATGGCGTCGAGTTCGCCCATGTTGCCCGCCGAAGGCGAGCCCGCGGCGAGGCGGGCGGTGTTGACCATGCCGGCGAGGGCGCACATCACCCCCATGATGCCGAAGATCCACAGTTTTACCGCCTGCACGTTGATGCCGGACAGCCGCGTGGCTTCCATATTGCTGCCCACTGAATAGACCCGTCGGCCAAACACGGTCTGGCTGGTGACATAGCTGAAGACCCCCAGCAGGATCAGCAGGAGCAGCACCGGCACCGGGATGCCGTCGTAGCTGTTCAGGGTATAGACGAACCCGGCCAGCACCACGCCGATCAGCACCACGCGCAACACGTCACGCACCCATGAATGGGCGGCCAGACCATGGAGGGCGCGGTTGCGGCGCTGTTTCCAGGTCAGGAACAGGGTCAGGGCAAACAACAGCACGCCCAGCCCGGTCCCCACGGTGTGGGGTAAATAACCCTGGCCGACATAGACCAACTCCGGTGATACCGGGGCGATGGTGGTCCCGCCGGTCACGCCCAACAGAATCCCGCGGAAGGCCAGCATGCCGCCCAGACCGACGATGAACGACGGAATGCGCAGGTAGGCGGTCATGTAGCCGTTGCCCAGGCCGATCATCAGTCCGCACAAGGCCACCAGACTCAGGTTCGCCAGCAGTGGGATGTGGTAGACCACATCGAGGATCGCCGCCAGGCCCCCCAGCAACCCGAGTAACGAGCCCACCGACAGGTCGATTTCGCCGCTGATGATCACCAGCACCATGCCGCAGGCGAGGATGCCGGTGATGGACATTTGCCGCAGCAGGTTGGACAGGTTGCGCGGCGTCAGGAACCCGCCGTCGGTTTGCCAACTGAAGAACAACCAGATGACCGCCACGGCAATCACCAGCGCGAGCATTTTGTAGCGGCTGAAAAGTTGTTTGACCTGATTCATCTACGCGGACTTCCGATCTTTGTTGTCATGACTGTCTGGATGGCTGAGCGCGGCGGCGAGCACTTGTTCCTGGGTGAGTCCCTGATTGACGAAGTCGCCACGCAACTGGCCTTCGCCGATCACCAGCACGCGGTCGGAAACTCCCAGCACTTCGGCCAGTTCCGAAGACACCATGATGATCGACACGCCTTCGGCCGCCAGCGCGCCCATCAGTTTGTAGATCTCGTACTTGGCCCCGACGTCGACGCCTCGGGTAGGCTCGTCGAGAATCAGCACGCGGGGTTTGGTCAGGAGCATCTTCGCCAGCACGGCCTTCTGTTGGTTGCCGCCGGAAAGTCCGGTGATCGGCAGGAACGGGCTGGCCGTCTTGAGGTGCATGCGCGAGATTTCCCGGTGAACGCAGCCCAGCTCCGCTTCGGCGTCGATGCGGGTCATTTTCGAATAGTTTTCCAGCACGGCCAGCGTAATGTTCTGGCCCACCCCCAGGTCCGGAATGATGCCCTGGCGCTTGCGATCTTCGGGCACCATGCACAAGCCGGCGCGGATCGACTTGAGCGGCGTGCCCGTGTCGACCGGTTGGCCGTCGAGCCAGACCTCGCCTTCGTGGCGACCGGGATAGGCACCGAACAGTGCCGACACCAGTTCGGTGCGGCCGGCGCCCACCAGCCCGGCGATACCGAGGATTTCCCCGCGCTTGAGGACGAACGAAATGTCGTCGACCCGTTTGCGCCTGGGGTTGTCGACGTCGTAGCAGGTGATGTGGCGCGCTTCGAAGATCACCTCGCCGATGTCATGGGGTTCGGTGGGGTAGAGGTTACTCATTTCCCGCCCGACCATCTGGGTGATGATTTTCTGGATGTCCATGTCGGCCATGGCGGTGGTGGCGATGTGTTTGCCATCGCGGATCACTGAAATGGTGTCGCATACGGCAGCGACTTCATCGAGCTTGTGGGAAATGTACACGCACGCCACGCCCTTGGCCTTGAGGTCACGGATGATGTCCAGCAACACTTCGATTTCCGAGCGGGTCAGGGCCGATGACGGTTCATCGAGAATCAGCAGGCGCGCCTGTTTGTTCAACGCCTTGGCGATCTCCACCAGTTGCTGGTAGCCGCCGCCGTACTGGGACACCGGCAGCGAGACGTTCATGTCCGGTACCTTGAGTTCGCGCATCAGGGCTTCGGCGCGGTGGATCATCGCCGGATAGTTCATGCGTCCGCCGGGCAGCGTCAGCTCGTGGCCCATGAAGATGTTCTCGGCCACCGACAGGTCGGGAACCAGCGTCAGTTCCTGGTGAATGATGACGATCCCGGCGGCTTCGGTTTCACTGATCGATTGCGCCCGGAGCGGCTGGCCGTCCCAGAGGATTTCACCGTCCCAGGTGCCGTAGGGATAGACCGCCGACAGCACTTTCATCAGCGTGGATTTGCCGGCGCCGTTCTCGCCGCACAGGCCAACGCATTCACCGGGCCTGACCTTGATGTCGATGCCGTTGAGGGCCTTGACGCCGTCGAAGGTCTTGACGATGCCGTTCATTTGCAGGAGGTAGTCGGACATGAGGAAGGCTCGAAGAGATATGGCCGCAGGGCCAGGTTCGTCTTAATGCCAAAATCAGGCGCAACCCTGTGGGAGCGGGCTTGCTCGCGAAAGCGGTGAATCAGTCACAAACGTAGCTGGCTGATACACCGCATTCGCGAGCAAGCCCGCTCCCACAGGTTCAATCGCATTGCGCCGGTCACTGCCCGGCGAGCTGCGCCTTGGTGTAGAACCCGTCCTTTTCCAGCAGGTCGATGTTGTCCTTGGTCAACGGTGTGGGCGTCAGCAGGATGGTGTCGACTTTCTTGCTGCCATTGTCGTACTGCGAGCTGAAGGCCGGTTTCTCGTTGCGTGCCAGTTGCACCGAGAGCTTGGCGGCCTCCGAGGCGATCAGTTTCAGTGGCTTGTAGACGGTCATCGTCTGGGTGCCGTCGAGCACCCGCTTGACCGCCGCGAGGTCGGCATCCTGGCCCGAGATCGGTACCTTGCCGGCCAGTTTCTGTGCGGCCAGGGCCTGGATGGCGCCGCCGGCGGTGGCGTCGTTGGAGGCGACGATGCCATCGATCTTGTTGTTGTTCCGGGTCAGGGCGTTTTCAACGATGCTCAAGGCTTCGGTGGGGTTCCATTCCTTCACCCATTGCTGGCCGACGATCTTGATATCGCCCTTGTCGATGGCCGGTTGCAGCACCTTCATCTGGCCTTCGCGCAGGACCTTGGCGTTGTTGTCCGTCGGCGCGCCACCCAGCAGGAAATAATTGCCCTTGGGCGCCGCCTTCAACACGCCGCTGGCCTGCATTTCACCAACCTTTTCGTTATCGAAGGAAATGTAGGCGTCGATATCGGCGTTCAGGATCAGTCGGTCATAGGACACGACCTTGATTCCGGCCTTCTTGGCTTCGGCGACGGCGTTGGTCAGCACGGTGGCGTTGAACGGCACGATGACGATCACATCGACGCCACGGGAAATGAGGTTTTCGATCTGCGAAATCTGTTTCTGCTCGTTGGCATCGGCCGATTGCACATAGACCTTGGCGTCGAGTTTTTCCGCCGCCGCGACGAAGTAATCCCGGTCACGCGACCAGCGTTCCAGGCGCAGGTCATCGATGGAGAAACCGATCTTCGGGTGGGTGGCGTCGGCCATGACCGGAAGCGACAGCAGGGCCAGGGCGCCGGCGAGCAACGTGCGTTTGAAAGTTTTCATGGGTTGCGTCCTTTTATTGTTGTTTGAAAGACACTGCCTGACGGTGAACGTAATGCCGGTAGAACTGTAGAGAGTCGCGGGGCGACGCGAGCAGAGATTTGTCGCGAGAATGTAACAGCCTCGCGGCGCCCCCGGTCCTCCCGTCGTCAGGGGTAGATGAACCGGTTGACTACGTTTTCGAGCATCTCCTGCCGACCGCTGACGGCCTGGGGATTCAGTTCGTTGGCGAAGGCGTGCTCGGCCAGCGAGGCGAGGCTGAACTCGCCCGCCAGAACTGCCTGACCGAAAGGCTGTTGCCAACCGGCGTAGCGTTGATCCTTGAGTTGCTGGAGCCGGTCATTGCGCACCATGGCGGCGGCGCGTTCCAGAGACAGGGCAAGCACGTCCATGGCGGCGATGTGGCCGTAGAACAGATCGATCTCGTCCACGCTCTGGCGCCGGACCTTGGCGTCGAAGTTGAAGCCGCCATTGCTGAAGCCGCCGGCCTTGAGAATTTCATAAACGGCCAGGGTCATTTCCTCGACGCTGTTGGGAAACTGGTCGGTGTCCCAGCCGTTCTGCGGATCGCCGCGGTTGGCATCGATGCTGCCGAAGATCCCCAGCGAAACGGCCGTGGCGATCTCGTGATGGAAACTGTGACCGGCCAGGGTCGCATGGTTGGCCTCGATGTTGACCTTGATTTCTTTCTCCAGGCCGAACTGTTGCAGGAAGCCGAAGACTGTGGCGCTGTCGTAGTCGTATTGGTGCTTGGTCGGTTCCTGGGGCTTGGGTTCGATCAGCAGGTCGCCCTTGAAGCCGATCTTGTGCTTGTGCTCGACCACCATGCCCATGAAGCGGCCCAACTGCTCGCGCTCGCGTTTCAGGTCCGTGTTGAGCAGGGTTTCGTAGCCTTCGCGCCCGCCCCACAGCACGTAATTGGCGCCTTTGAGGCGTTGGGTGGCGTTCAGGGCGCTGAACACCTGGGCGGCAGCGCAGGCGAACACTTCCGGGTCCGGGTTGGTGGCGGCGCCGGCGGCAAAGCGCGGATGACTGAAGCAGTTGGCGGTGCCCCACAGCAACTTGATCCCGGTCTGCTCCTGATGGCGTTCCAGATGATCGATCATCTGGGCAAAGTGGTTGCGGTAGTCCTTCAGCGAGTGGCCTTCGGGGGCGACATCGGTGTCATGGAAGCAGTAGTAGTCGACGCCCAGTTTGGAGAAAAACTCGAAGGCTGCCTCGGCCTTCCCGATGGCCACGGCCATCGGATCCCCGGCCTGGTGCCAGGGGCGCTTGAAGGTACCGGCGCCAAACACGTCCGACCCCGGCCAGACGAATGAGTGCCAATAGCAGACCGCCATGCGCAGGTGCTCGCGCATGGGTTTGCCAAGGATGAGTTTGTTGGCGTCGTAGTGGCGAAAGGCAAGGGGCGAGTCGCTGGCAGGCCCCTCGTAGCGAATCTTGTCGACAACGGGAAAGTAAGGCATTGCAATTTCCTTGTTGTTCTTGGCGGTGTCTCGATACTAGCAACGGCTCCAAGGTTGCCGATTATGAAAATCACCAAAGCGTGGTGCGATTTTGAGTAGTAATCTGCACTGACCGTCTCGGTGTTTCCGGCCCAGGGTCCAGACAATGAAAACCGTGCCTCCTGTCCACCGCATTGCGCTGTTGTTCAATGGCAGCAAGATCTATGACCGCGGCATCATCAGCGGTATCGGCAATTACCTGAGCAGTACTCGCGCCTCTTGGGATCTGTTCCTGGAAGAGGATTTCCTCTGCCGATTGAGAGGCATCGAGCGCTGGCAGGGCGACGGAATCATCGCCGACTTCGACGACCCGCAGATCGGTGAGGCGCTGGCCGGGATCCGCATGCCCGTGGTGGCCGTGGGTGGGTCCTACCAGGACGAGGGCGCCTACCCCAAGGGCATTCCTTATGTCGCCACCGATAACTTCGCCTTGATCAAGCTGGCGTACGAACACTTGATCGAAGCCGGGTTGACGCGCTTCGCTTGCTTCAGCCTGCCTGAATCGCAAGCCAATCGCTGGGCGCAGGAGCGGGAAAAGGCCTTTCGCTCACTGGTGCAACGCGATGGCCTGCCGGCCGAGGTCTATCGCGGCATGGGTACCAGCGCACCGCTCTGGGACAGCGCCGTCGAACAGCAGATCGCCTGGCTGCAAAGCCTGCCCAAACCCATCGGCATCATCGCCGTCAGCGATGCGCGAGCCCGGCAATTGCTGCAAGCCTGCCTGACGGCCGGTATCGCCGTACCGGAGCAAGTGGCGCTGATCGGCATCGACAACGACCCTCTGACCCGAAGCTTGACCCGGGTACCGCTGAGCTCAGTCATCCAGGGCACCGAAACCATGGGGCGGACCGCCGCACGGCTGCTCCACCAGATGTTGCATGGCATGCCGTCTTCGGGCACTCAGGTGCTGATCCCTCCGGACGCAATCAACGTCCAGGCGTCGAGCCTGCATCAGCCGCTGGGTAACCCCTACGTCATGCAAGCCCTGCTCTTTATCCGCCAGTACGCCTGCCAGGGCATCAAGACCGCCCAAGTGGCGGGATATGTCGGGGTCTCGCGGTCATCGCTTGAGGCGCATTTTCGCAGGGAGCGAGGACGCAGCGTGCATGACGAGATCCTGCGGTTCAAATTGGCGGCCGCTGCCAGCGGGTTGCAGAAGACGGATCTGGCGATTGCGGACGTGGCCCGGAACTGCGGCTTCAAGTCGGCGCAATATCTGCACACAGTATTTCGTCGGGAGTTTGGGTGCACGCCGAGGCAGTATCAGCAAGGGGAGCGCGAGCATTCTCCAATGCGCGCGCTTTGAATTTTACCGATGCCGATAAATTCAGGTTGTGAAAAAACACAACTGGAGTAGCATCCGGCTCAAGGACAGGGAAGCCCATGGATATACTCAAGCCATCACGTTTTGACGACGCAGCAGTTCTATACCCGAACGACAAGGCCGGGCTCGATCGCTGCCTGCGCCTTTTGAAGATGGCCCGTCCGACAGCATTCGCGGACCTGCAAGGACTTTTCGGTACGCACGGTATCGACCTGTTCAAGCCCAGGGCCGCAGTGAACTGGGTCGTGATTGACGTAGGCGGCAACAACCTCAGGGTGATAGGCGGTATCAACTACATCCGGCAGAAGTTCTACGTCAAACACATCTACACACATGCCGACTACGACGTCGCGAACGTCTGGTATGCAAGAAACAAAGGGATAAAGAGATGAGCGCAGCCCCAAACCACCTCCAGACCGTGATCGCAACCCTCGGTGAGCTGCAAGCAGTACTGGACCGCCTGCGCGGTGAGTTCGTGCATGGAATCAAGACGCCTGCCGACTATGAACGGGCGACCGACCTGCTCGATGAACTCACCGATGGTCGCGAACTGAGCAAGGTGGAGGAGAAGATTCTCATCGAGCTCGAGGATGCAATCCTGGCTTACCAACGCGAGTCCGACCAGTTTCGCGAATCCAATGCCGCCCTCGAGGCGACATGCACCCCGGTGCAACTGATCAGGGACTTGATGGAAACCCTCGGGCTGACCGGATCGGATCTTCCCGAGATCGGTGACAAGACGGCGGTGTCGAAAGTGCTCAGCGGAGACAGGCCTATCAGTCACAAGATGGCCTATGCACTGGCAAAGCGGTTCGCGATGGACCCAAGTGCTTTCGTGCCGACGGCGCCGGCCAAGGCAGCTCGCATGGAAACGGTTCGACCCGCCGTGAAGAAAGCCCCCGCTTATTATCATTCCCGCAGTGAACCTCTGGCTGCACATGCAGTGACGGAGGCTGCTACCGACGAGTACAAGGTGGGCGCTTCCAGTAAGCGCAAGAAAACCGCCAAGGACCCGGCAAAAGAGTAGGACTCGCCTGCATCACGCCCTGCGTAGCGGTGACGATTCCTGTCATCCTGAATGAACAACCTGTCTTGCATCGGCATCCAACGCTCGAATTTCCTGCGATAAAGAGCCTGCCGATGCATCCCGATCATGCCGACATTGAAAAGCCATCCCAGGGGCGAGCTTCTGCCCAATCGAAACCAAGCGACGAAAAGCTCGAAGTGTCCCCCAGCGGGGACGAAGAAACGGGCTCCATGTCTCGTCCGCCCATCATAGGCGTTACCGCGTGCGCCTGGCAGATCGGCCCGCACGCCGTCCAGATCAGCAACGACAAGTATTCCCAGGCGGTTGCCACCGCCGCCAAAGGGCTACCGTTCATTTTGCCTCTGTTCCCGGACTTGCTTGACCTGGCCGAGATCCTCGAAAACGTGGACGGGCTGCTCTTCACCGGTTCGCCCTCCAATATCGAGCCCAAACATTACGGCGGTCTGCCCAGCCCGCCCGGTACACCGCACGACGCCGCCCGCGATCAGTTGACGCTGCCGCTCTGGCGCGCTGCCGTCGAGGCCGGTGTCCCGGTGTTGGGCATCTGCCGGGGTTTTCAGGAAATGAACGTGGCCTTCGGTGGCACCCTCCATCAGCAACTCGATGGGCCAGGTGCCGAACACGAGCCTCCCAGTAACGAGCCCGTCGAAGACCAGTATGCCCGCACCCACGCCATGACCGTGCAGCCCGGCGGGGTGCTCTCCCGTTTGGGGCTGTCAGGCGTGATCGAAGTCAATTCCGTACATGGCCAGGGCATTGCGCGGTTGGGCAATGGCCTGCGCGTCGAGGCGGTGGCCGAGGACGGGCTGGTGGAGGGACTTTCCGTAGAAGGCAGTAAGGCTTTTGCCTTGGGCATACAGTGGCATCCGGAATGGCAGGTGATGCGCAATCCGGATTACCTGGCAATCTTCCAGGCATTTGGCAACGCATGCCGAAAGCGGGCCGGACGACGTGCCACGGCGGCGAACGGTCATTGACGACTCGATACCTGTCTCAATACTGCAGCGCCACCGCCGCGTTGTAGCGCGTCTGTAATTCATCGTAGCCGGACCGGACCGCGGCGAGATCCTGGTTCAACGCCGTGGCGTCGGCACCCGATGCCCAGTGTCGTTGCAGGCGCTCGACGGCACCGAGCCATTCCTTGGCCGCCAGGCTGATTGAGCTCCACACGGGCTGCCCGCCATCGGACGAGCGTAACCGGGGCCGCGCCTGTACGAAGGCCTCGGCGGCCGTCCAGCTGGTGGTGAGCGGTCGATAGAAGTCGAGCAACTGTTGCGGTGTCAAATCCGCCCCGTTGGTCATGGCGTCCAGAGCGTTGATGGTTTCGCGTGCGTGGATCATGAAGCGCAGCGTATGCCAATGCTGGTCGTGCCCCAGGCGTTGTTCGATGGATGCCAGCTGCTGCTCACGAACCAACAGTTGCGGCCGTTCCAAGGCCTGGCGCAAGGGAATCGATTGGGTACGGACTTCTTGCAGACCCGAGCGCAGGGCGCGGTCGAGTGGTTCGAGTCGCGATTGATCCCGATCGCTGGGCCGGGTCGCCAGCCATCGCTCGGTCGCTTCGGCATGCGGTCGCAGGCTGTCATAGGCTCTGACGTAGTTTTTGGCGAAGTACTGCAAGCTGCCGGGTTCTCCATCGAACCATCGGTAGCAGGGCGATGGTTGGGTGTCCTTGGAAGGAATGACGTTGCCGGAGCCCATGCCGAAGCCGGAAAACAACCTCCGGTAAGGGCTGGTCTCGGTGGCTGGCGCAATCAAGTCGCGGTAGTCGGCAAAGCGACGTTCCAGAAGGTCCGCGCCGTTCAACAGGCAGGTGTTGATCTGTTGGACTTCGAGCCAACGCGAACGGGTTTGCTGATCGATGTGCCTTGGCCCCTCCAATTGCAGGACCAGCCAGGTCAGGCCCAGCAGCGCGATAACGGCAATGGCAAAGGCTCGGTTACTGATCATGGTTGATCTGCCTGGGACGTCTTGGGCACATGCCACTGGGTGGCGGACAATTGCGCTGGGCAGGGCGTCGTGGTGAGCTGGCGGGCGACGCAGGTTCGCTGCGGCCAGGCCTGCAGACCCTCGTTGGCGGCGAGTGGCGCGTTCCCTGCGAAGGTATTGCCCAACAGGACCAGGGGAATGAGGATGCCCAGGAAAAGGCCGACCAGGACGTCGTCCGGCAACCGTTCATAAAGCCGCGAATACAGTGAAGCGACGCGTTTGGAAGCCGCGAACCGGCTCATGATGGCCGACAGGGCGAGGATGCCGAAATACGTGGCCGACCCTGCAAGCCCCCCAGCCATGTAGATGACACCACCCAGCAGCCCGACCCACAGGCTCTCGCGAATCGGTAGCGGGGCAGGACGCCTGAAGCTGAGCCAGTGCCCGTATCGCTCGTGGAGCCACTGGTCGAGGCGCCATGCGCGGCTCAACATTTTGCAGCCCGCGTTGAGTATCCACGCGACAGCACCGAGAAACAGGGCACGCAGGAGCAGATCGATCACGCTGACGTAGAAGCTGCCACCGAGGCGATACTCCAGCAGCCAACTCATGCAGGCGCTGGCGCCAACGATGGCCGCTGGCACGGCCACCGCAGGTGGCCGCCGGCGCAGCGGGCGCCAGTTGTCGGGGGCCAGCTGGGGCATTTGGTACAACAGTTGCGGATGGCGAAGCTGAACAGTGCGATACAGCTCCTCGCAGGCGTCCCAGTCGGCCGCGCTGAACGTAATGCTCAGGCGCACGCGGGCGTCTTCGTCCAGGGATCCAAACAACATGCGTGCTGCCTGGGAGGCGCTGCTGTCGTAGAACTGGGTGAGCCGGACCTGGTTTTGCACGAACGTGGCGCAGTGACTTTGAGCCAGCAGCTGGCTCCACCAGGGCTCGGGGCAAGCGCTGTGGTGGCCGCTCAGCCTCCACCCCTGTTGGGCACACACGCCTTCGAAGAGTCGTTCCGACCAGCCCGGTGCCTGCAGCAGGATGATGGCCAGACTCTGGTTCAGCCATTGGCGCGCGTCCAGTGTTTGCAGCCAGGGACTGGCTGCGAGCTGTCGGGCCAGATCGAGGAAACGCTGGGTATCGTGCCAGACCTCGGTCAAGCGGGAACAGGCATGATCCATGAGCCTGCTGCGCAGGTGTTCGGTGGCGGCAGGGGGCAGGTCTTCACGCTGCCAGGGCGTGAGCCAGTGCAACTGCTCGATGGCCGCTTCGGCCAGCGCGTAGTTGTCCTCATCTGGCAGACAGCGCTGCAGCAGACCGTGCTCGAACGCTTGCTCGCAACCCTGGAGGCGCGCCTGGGCCAGGCGGTCGGCGAGGTTGGCAGCGTCGATCCCCTCCAGGCATTGCTCAGCCAGGCGCTGGGCCGGGGAGGGCCTTTCGAGTGGGTGAGGTGGCACGGGCAGTGGTGCCTGAACGTCGTCGAGAGGCGCAGGCAGTTGGCTGAGGGTAGGGGCTTGAGGTTGCCATTCGGCCCATTCCAAAGCCTGTTCATAGGCTTGGCGCAACTTCTGGAAACCCTCGGGATCATCGTCCGGCCGATGGCGCTTGAGCAGGCTGGCGTACTGGCGCTTGATGCTGCGCTTGTCGGCGTCTTCCGACAGTCCCAATACTTCCCAGCAACTCATCGCCAGACATCCCGTTCCAACGTATCGAGCTGCTCCGAAATCTGTATCCGCATCGCCCGGATATCATGAAGCTCCTGGGTTTCGAGCATCTGGGCGAAACGAGTGGCTAGGTCATCGATCCGCTGACGCAGTTCACCGCGGCTTTCCTGGTAAAGGCGTTCAAGTCGTGCGACCAGCACGGTATTGGGCTGTTCGTCGCGCGGGTGGATCTTCAGCGCCTCCAGCGCTTTGAGACGCCGGGCGATCTCTTCGTCGTCCAGCACGCCGGCGTTATTGGCAATCACCAGATTGTGCCGTTCCCCGGTCTGGACGGTTTGCGCATCGGCTTCCAGCAGGCCATTGGTGTCGTACGTGAAACGTACGTCGATACTCACTTCCCCCGCAGGCATGGGCGGCACTGGAATTTCCAGTTCGCCAAGGAGAATATTCTCGCTGACCTGGCGGCTCTCGCCCTGATAAACCTTCAGCACAACGACTTTCTGCTGGTCGCGCAGGGTCACCACACGCTTGACCCTGCTCACGGGCACCACACAGTTGCGTTCGATGATCGGCAGGTAATGGCCGGATTCGAGTCTGCCACCGTACTCGACGGAAATCTCGATGCCCATGGAATAAGGGCAGACATCGGTGAGCACCACTTCTTCAAGCGCCGCATCGCGGCTTTTCAATCCCGCCTGCACGGCAGCACCCAGTGCCACGGCTTCGTCAGGGTTGAGCTGGATGGACGGGAAGCGCCCGAACAGACTGGCGGTCAATTTGCGTACCAGCGGCATTCGGGTGGTTCCGCCGACCAGCAGCACTTCGTCAAGTTCACTGGCGCGGATGCGGGCATCGCGCAGGGCGGTCTCGATGGGCGCACGCAGGCGAGCGAACAGCGGGGCATAGAGCTCGGCCATCTGCGCCTGGGTGTATTCATGGTGCCATTCCCGGTCGCCATGGCGCACCGAAAACGTGGTGCTGGGGTCATGACCGAGGGATTTGCGCACGCGTTCGGCTTCACGGCGCAAGCGGCCAAACAGGTGCGCGTCTCCAAGGGGGACGGGACCTGCGGCAGCCTTGGCCTGGGTGGCGACGAAAGACTGGAGCAGCAATGTGTCGAAGTCTTCGCCGCCCAGGTAGTTGTCGCCGGCACTGGCCCGGACCTCCATCACCCCTTCGAACAGTTCCAGGATCGACACGTCGAAGGTCCCGCCGCCGAGGTCGAACACCAGAAAGGTGCTGGCGTTGTCGCGCTGGTGCAGCCCGTAGGCGAGGGCGGCAGCCGTGGGTTCGTTGATGAGCCGTTCGACCTTGAGGCCGGCCAGTTCACCGGCGATGCGCGTGGCTTTGCGCTGGGCATCGTTGAAGTAGGCCGGCACGCTGATGACGGCTTCCTCGACCGGTTCGCCGAAATGCCGCTCGGCATCCTCGCGCAGGCTGCGCAGGACCATGGCCGAAAGCTCTTCGGCGCGGAACGGGCGATTGCCCAGCGTGGTCAGGCGGGCGCTGCCCATGTAGCGCTTGAAGAGCGCGGCGGTCGCCTGGGGATGGGTTTGCAGGCGTTCCAGTGCGGGCCGGCCGACCATCATCCGACCTTCATCATCGAGCCCCACCACACTGGGCGTCAGCCATTCACCGAGCGCATTGGGCACCAGTTGCGCGGCGCCATCGCGCCATGCCGCGATCAGGCTATGGGTGGTGCCCAGGTCAATGCCGACAATCATGTCCGTTAAGCCTCCCTTACTTGATGGTTGCTCGCGATGGCGCTACCTGCGAGCCGGCCAGCGTAGCAGAGATGTATCGACGTGGCGTAGGCAGTCTTGTTTCATTTTCAGCCCGGGCTTTGTACGAACGACGCCTGATCGCCGTTCAGCGACTTTTCGTACAGAGCCTAACGTTCCTCCCGCATGATCCGATCCACTTCGCCAGAAGCCTTCAACTGCTCGAAAGCGCGCCGTGCCCGGGCGACGATTTCGTCTGAAGTGTCCAGGCTGAAGGCCATGGAGACACTGGCCGGCCGCTCGTCGATGGAATAGGCCTCTTCAAGCGCGTCAAACGGCACGTGCTCGTCCTCGCTGATCACTCGTGCCGCATTCTCGGGCATGGGCAATAGCTGGACCTGGTGGTTGAGCAGTTTTTGAAAATTGTCGCGACGATCGGCCGAGACGACCAGCCGGGTGAATCCCTGTTGTTCCAGCAGTAACTGCTTGGAGTCGTTGCGCACCACCCCCACGCTGTAGCGTTTGGCGTCTTCCAGGCTGGCCAGAACGATATCGTGGCGCTTGCGCAGCTTGTAGAGCTTGATCGTGACCCGCTCCAGTTCACCCACCCATTTGAACAATGGCTCGCGCAGCGCGGTGCGATCCATTGGATAGATCAGTACATTGGGTTCGTGCAGGGCCTTTTCATAAGCCCGGGCCCAAGGATAGAGCAGGATATGGTGATCGGTCAGTCCTGCTTTTTTCAGGGTTTCTTCGACGACGCGGGTGCCTGGCCCCACGAGTTTGTCATCACGAAGGTAGGCATACAGGGAGTCCTCGGTCACCACCTCGATCTCCAGGGCATGACTCGCCTGGGGGAACAAAACGAGGATGCAATACAGGCAGAACGTCAGGCAGTAATGCATACAGGTCTCACTGGTCTTGGAGGGCGACGCGATTGCGCCCCTGGTGTTTGGCCCGGTAAAGCGCTTGGTCGGCGCGTTGCAGCAACTGATCGAAATGGTCCATGGTCAGTGGGTCCAGCTCGGCCACGCCGATGCTCAAGGTGACGAAGGGCGATACCGCCGAGCCGCCGTGGGGCAGCTCGCGTGCGGCCAAGTGTGCCCGCACTTGTTGGGCCGCCTCGTAAGCCTGTCTGGCGTCGACGTTGGGCAGCATGACGACGAACTCCTCGCCGCCCACGCGCGCGGTCAGTTCCCCCGAGCGTTCGAAGACGCTGCGCAGGGTTTCAGCGATCTGTTGCAGGCACTGGTCACCTTTCAGGTGGCCGTAGGTGTCGTTGTAGGCCTTGAAAAAATCGACATCGCACATGAGCACTGTCAGCGGGATCTTGTGGCGCAGCGCGCGACGGAATTCGATTTCCTTCAGCTCGTCGAAATACCGACGGTTGGGCAGGCCCGTCAATGCATCGTGGCGTGACAGCGCTTCAAGGGCCTGGTTGGCGGCCTTGAGTTCAGCGGTACGCGCCTCGACCAGCTCGGCCAATTGATCGCGGCTGGCGGCCATCGCCAGTTCGTCCTGGTGCTGGCGTTCCAGGTGGGCCTGGAGGTTGTCCTGAAGCTCGTTGACCTGGGATTCGAGCAGGCTCAGTTCGTCCTGGCCATGCACCGAGCGCTGCAATTTGAAATGTCGCTTGAGGGTTCCCGGCGTAAGGTTTCCCAGGTGCCGGGCAATGTGGACAACGTGCACCGTCACCAGGCGGTTGAACATGGTCATGACCAGGCCCGCCAGCAACAGTGACTGGATGACCTGGGTGATGACGATGCTGCGAGCTTCGCCCCAGAGGCGTTCCCAGAGCAGATTGTTATCGCCTTCGATCGTCAGATCGCCGACTTTTTCATGGGCGCCGGCATAGGGCTGGGCAACCAGCTCACGGTGCAACACAGGCGCCGGGCCGGCGTTCACTGCGTTGTATCGATTGAGTTCGATGACCTCGGTCGACTGGCCGGGACGCGGGATCGTGAGCAACAGGCGTCCGACCGGTGCCGCCTTCGCGACGCTGGCGAGCTGCTTGTTCAACGATTCGCGGTCCATTTCCCAGATGGCATGGGACAGGGTGTTCTGGAACACCTGGTCGATCAGGACCAGTTCCGAATTCATTTCCGCCAGGTTTTGTTCCCAGGCGAGCCAGGTCCGCAAGGTGACCATCGCCAGGGTAAAGATCAAACAGAACAACAGCGTCGCCAGTACCAGGCGCCGCCCAAGGGATCTGAATACCTTTATCTTTGTCTGTTGCGCGGTCGCCGTCTCGCCATTACGCGCCATATCACAACCATTTACGCAGGATGGCATCGTAGACGCCGTTGCGACGGATGGTTGCCAGGCCAGCGCGGAACTTCTCCACCGTTTCGACAGGTGTATTGCGGCTGAACGCCATGCTCAGGCCTTCATCGCTGCTCAGGTCGGGAATCGGCAGCGAACGAATCAACACCTTATCCGGGTCCTCGCCGTTCTGGCGGGTCAGGTACAGCGCGTTGAGCTCGTTGGAGATCCACATCTCCACATGGTCGACTTTGAGCTTGCGGTAGTTGTGTTCGTACTTGGTGCTTGATTGCAACTGCTCGCCGATGCGGAAACCCTTCGAAATCAGGTATTGCTCGCCCACGTCCTGGTTGACGGTGGCAATCTGGAAGCCCTTGGCATCCTCCAGCGAATTGAGCTTCACCGGCCGGTCAGCCAGCGAATACAGGTACCACCGGGTCGGAGCGATGGCGCCTACCCAGTGGAACAGCGATTCACGCGCAGGCGTGCGGGCGATCGAGTAGATCAGGACGTTGCTTTCATTGAGGGCCAGCTCGTAGGCGCGTGCCCAGGGCATGGACTGGATCGACGCGTGCACGCCGACTTCCTTGAGGACAGCCTCGACCACTTCGGTGCTCATGCCGGTCACTCGTCCATCCTGGGTCATGTTGTACGGAGGCAGCTCCTCCGTGACGATGCGCAACGGAGCCTCTGCCGCAGCATTCGGCGAAAACCCGCCTGCGGTCACGAGCATCAGTACGACAAGCACCAGTAAGCGATTAAACGGCAAGACCATCGATTGTTTACCTTATACGACCAGCAGGGCCCGGCGAGGCCTTGGAGTCCATCTACTCAATGGTTATCGGCTGGGCCAATCCTGGCTTGAATGTCACTCGTCGAGGCGAAGCACTCAGTCGGTCTGGTTTGGCCGATGTTCATTTAAATGAACCGAGGTCCATCGCGTCGGGTCACTCGTTTTGTCAGGAACGACAATACACGGAGCCGCTGATGCGACCATTGCATTTCACCAGCCTGTCCTTCGCCGCCGTGCTGTGCGCGGCCTGTTCAAGCCAACCCGCCGCCACCTGGAGCTACAGCGATGCCCAGGGGCGCACTCCGCTACCGCCCGACCAGGCGTACCCCGAACTGTTCGAAGCGGTGCAGCGCGACCAGGTGTTCACCGATCAGAAGCACTTCGTGGATGCGCTGCCCATTCGCGATCCCTCGACGATCAGCGCCGATTACCTGGCCCGTCGTGGCAGCGCCGGCTTCGACCTGAAGGCGTTCGTCAAGGACAACTTCGTCGAGTCCGGCGAAGCCGAAAGTCCGGCGCCGAAACCCGGCGCGCCGATCAAGGAACACATCGACAATCTGTGGCCCGTACTGAGCCGCACATACAGAGAAGTGCCGCAGTACAGCAGCCTGCTGCCACTGCCGCAGCCCTATGTAGTGCCCGGCGGACGCTTTCGCGAGATGTATTACTGGGATTCCTATTTCACCATGCTGGGGCTGGAACAAAGCGGCGACAGGGCCCAGGTTCGCCAGATGACCGATAACTTTGCCTACATGATCGACACCTACGGCCACATTCCCAATGGCAACCGCACTTACTACCTGAGCCGCTCGCAGCCGCCGTTCTTCGCCTACATGGTGGAGTTGCAGGCGCACATCGAAGGGGACCAGGCCTACGGTCGGTACCTGCCACAATTGCAAAGGGAATACGCCTACTGGATGGAAGGTGCCCGTACGCTTGAGCCTGGCGCCGCTGTCCAGCGTGTGGTCAAGCTCGCCGACGGCAGCGTGCTCAATCGTTACTGGGATGCCAGCCCGACGCCTCGGCAAGAGTCGTGGTTGCAGGACGTCAAAACGGCTGAGCAGGCGTCCGGCAGGCCCAGGCAAGAGGTGTGGCGCGACCTGCGGGCCGGCGCCGAAAGTGGCTGGGACTTCAGCTCCCGCTGGCTGGGTGACGGGAAAAACCTGTCGACCATTCGCACCACCGCCATCGTGCCGGTGGACCTGAACAGTCTGCTGTATCACCTGGAACGCACTATCGCCAAAGCGTGCGACACCACCCGGAACATGCCGTGCACCCAGGCGTACAGCCAGCGCGCGGACCAGCGCCAGCGCGCCATCGAGAAGCATCTATGGGACGCCGAGGGCGGCTACTACGTGGACTACGACTGGCAACTGAAGCAGCAACGCCCGGCACTCACCGCCGCGACGCTGTTCCCGCTCTACACCGGCCTTGCCTCCGCCGAGCGTGCTCGTCGCACGGCTGATGCGGTACGCGCTGGCCTGGTACGTCCGGGGGGAATTGCCACCACCCAGGTCAGCAACGGTCAGCAATGGGACGAGCCCAATGGCTGGGCGCCGTTGCAGTGGGTCGCGGTGGAAGGGCTGAGCCGGTACCAGCAGACCGAACTCGCGCAGCAGATCGGTACGCGCTTCTTGCGGCAGGTACAGAATCTCTACCGAGACGAGGACAAACTGGTGGAGAAGTACGATGTATCCGGCGCCGGGCAAGGCGGCGGTGGGGGCGAATACGAGCTGCAGGACGGTTTCGGCTGGACGAATGGGGTCACACTCAAGCTGCTGGAGAAATATGGTCAAAGTTCCGGAGCCGACGGTCAATGACAGAATTGCTCGAGGGGTATCCATGGGCCAGGGCACCGTCTATACGATCGGACATTCGACCCGCACCCTCGAGCAATTCGTGGAAATCGTCCAGGGCTTCGGCGTGGATACGATTATCGATGTCAGAACGGTCCCGCGATCCCGGACAAATCCTCAATACAACCTGGATACACTGCCCGACCTGTTGGCCGGGTTCGGGATCCATCATGACCGGATCCTGGAGCTTGGCGGGTTGCGCAAGAAGTCCACGACCATCCCCGAGCAAACCAACGGCTTCTGGAACAACCGAAGCTTTCATAACTACGCGGACCATGCACTCACAGAAGCGTTCGAGGTCGGCCTCGAACGCCTTCTGTCACTCACTGAAACCCGACGCTGCGCCATCATGTGTGCCGAAGCGGTCTGGTGGCGCTGCCATCGCAGGATCATTGCGGATTATCTTTTAGTCCGCGAAGTTGAAGTCATTCACATCATGGACAAGGGCAAGGCGAGCACGGCCGTATTGAATCCCGCCGCGCAGGTGCATGGGCTCAAGCTGATTTACCCGGCGGCGACGTAGCAGGATTATGACTTGGCAGTGCGTCCCGAGCCTCCGTGCGTACCACCATCCAGATGCCGATTCCGGATGTAGCCATGCCCACCGCCAGTTGCCAGGACAGCGGTTCGTCGAACATGGCCCAGGCCCATAACATCGTAATGGGCGGGCTGAGGTACAAAAGGCTGGTGACGCGGGTGGCGGTCGTGCGACGCAGGCACAGCCAATAGAGCCCATAACCGCCTATCGTCGACAATCCCGCCGTCCATAATACGCTGAGGGCGAATCCCGTCCCGGGTATGGGCGCCAGGCTGCCCTGCGCGCCCTGGGCCATAGCGAAGGCAAGGCCCGACACCGCGCATTGCAGCCAGAGATTGGGCAGCAAGCCCATTCGCTGCGAAGGGGCCAGGGATTTTTGCCAGAGGGTCGCGACGGCGAGGGACAACATGCCCAACAAAGGCAGGCTATAGGCCCAGATCGGGGCGTTTCCCCAGGCCAATGCACCCTGGGTCACCAGGGCAACGCCGATCAGGCCGATGACCAAACCGACCCAGACTGGCCAGGCCAGGCGCTGTCCGAGGACGCCAGCGGTCAACAATGCCAGGCCCATCGGCAGCAAGTCAGCGAACAGCGCAGCCAGACCGGCGGGTACGCCGAGGGCGATCCCCTGGGTAATACCGGCCAGATAGCCCGCCATGGCCAGGAGCCCGATGCCTGCGTTTTTCAGCAGCACCGTACGTGGGGTCTGCAGTAACGGTTTGATGACGAAGGGAAACAGGACAAGCGAAACCAGGACGCAACGCCAGAACACCACCAGCCATACGGGAGCGTAATCCAGCGAGAATCGAGCGCCGATAAACCCGGAGCTCCAGGCCAGCAGCAGCCCAGCCTCGAGCATGGGCAATGGAATCACCAAGCGCCAGTCAGGCTTGGTCTGGGTGCGGCGGGACGGCGTTTTTGGTCGGTTCATGCCCACAGGCTACGAAAGCCGCCTAATCTAATAAATCAAAATGTCCTGTAGCAGTCATTCAGGAAAACTGAATCATGACGTCCATTCTCGATATCGAATTGATCCGCACTTTTCACACCGTGGCACGGCTGGAAAAATTCAGCGCAGCGGCCGAGCAGCTTCACAAAAGCCCGGCGGCGGTGAGCGTACACATACAGCGGCTGGAAGCGATCGCCGGAGGACGCTTGCTCAACCGGGATAACCAATCCGTCTCCCTGACCGGACTGGGCAAGCGTTTGCTCGTGTCGACGGGCGAGCTGCTGAGGACCCATGACCGGGTGCTGGCCGACCTGCAGGGCACCCGCCTGGCCGGGCGCGTGACCTTCGGTGTGCCGGATGAGTACGCCGACCATGTCATCCGTGACATCCTCCCGACCTTTGCCGGGGCGTGGCCAAATGTCGTGCTGGAGCTCAAGACGGCACCCAGCTATGCGTTAAGGGATCAGGTGCAGCGTGGGACACTCCAGGCGGCAATCGTGACCCAGCCAAAAGGTCAGGGTGTTGCGCAGGACGCGGTGTTGGAAACCACCACGCCCGTCTGGGTCGCGCCGATCAACACGGCGATGATGGCGCTGGAGCCGCTTCCGTTGGCCGTGCATGCCTCGCAGTGCCCTTATCGGCAGGCTATGATGGAGTCGCTCAGGCAGAGCGGCCGCCGGTTGCGCATCGTGTTGGAAAGCCCCTCCAACCAGGCCGTGAAGGCCTGCGTGGAGGCCGGGCTGGCGATCAGCCTGATAGATCGGGCGCGTGTAACCGGGCGCATGCAGATTCTCGACGATCTGCCGGGCATACCAGAGCATGAGGTGGTGTTCATGCGGTCGCAGGCCTCACACGCCGATGAGGCGGTGAGCCTGCTTTTGCGGACCTTCCAGAGACACTTCCGACTGTAGGCGAGGAGGGTCTCAGCGACCCTTGGCCGACAGCGGCGGCGTCCGGGGTGGAACCTGGCGTTTCGATCCCAGGGACTCATACGCCGAGGCCAGGCGCAACAGCGTCGAATCGTCATAGGCACGACCGGCAAATGTCAGCCCGACAGGCATGCCGATGTCGGCCATGATGCCCATCGGTACCGTGACAGTGGGAACGCCCAGGTGCCGGATGGCCAGGTTGCCGTTGGCGACCCAGACCCCGTTGCTCCAGGCGATATCGGCGGACACCGGGTTGACGTCGGCGTCCGCTGGCCCGACATCGGCCACGGTGGGGAAGATGACCGCGTCGAGGCCGAGGTGGTCCATCCAGTCTTCCAGATCGATCTTGCGTGTCGCTTCAAGCCCACGCAGGCCATCGGGCAGGGTGGGGATCTGGTCCCAGGGGGTGATACCGCGCTTGGCCATGTTCACGTATTCGTCCATGCCGGCGGCAAGGTCGTCCTCACGGTTGGGCAGGGTGCCGGGGTCGTGGGGGAAAATCAGCGGGCCGTCGACGTCGGCCAGGCGGTTGAGTGCCGGATCGTCGTTGGCCTGCAGAAAATCATCGAACGCCCAGGCCGACAGGTCCCATAGCTCATGGTGCAGGAACTCCTTTGACACCAGGCCGCGGGTGAACACGGTCGGCGCGCCTGGGCGGTCGCCTTCGCAGTTGGACACCAGCGGGAAATCAACCTCGACCACTTGTGCGCCGCAGGCTTCGAGGGCTTGGCGGGTCTGTTCCCAGAGGTCGATCACCGAGGCACGGGTGACGATGCGTTGCCCCGTCGGACCGCCAATGCCTGGCGCTTCGGCCGTACCGGCTTCAGGATCGGCATTGATGTACATGCGGGGAACGCCGAAGCGGATGCCGGCAAGTGCGCTGGCGTTGGCGGCCAGCTCCGGGTAAGAGGCGGGTCGAACAGCGTCGACGCTCGGAATCGGCACCCAGGGTTGCAGGCGCCACAGGTCCCCGCGGGTGTCCGGGTCATTGGCCACCA
Source organism: Pseudomonas sp. AF32 (assembly GCF_022342325.2). NCBI lineage: Bacteria > Pseudomonadati > Pseudomonadota > Gammaproteobacteria > Pseudomonadales > Pseudomonadaceae > Pseudomonas > Pseudomonas sp. AF32. The sequence goes on from NZ_RQJK02000015.1 coordinate 64,064, forward strand.
CGACATCGAGCACTTCCAGGAGATCGGCCATGGTCCTGGCGTAGGGCACGACTACATCCATCGTCGGCGTCAGCGGCCAGTTGCCACGCACCGAGATCACCCCGCGGGAAGGGGTGTAGGCGCACAAGCCATTGTTCGATGCCGGGCCGCGTCCGCTCGACCAGGTTTCTTCAGCCAGGCCGAACGCCGCGAAACTGGCCGCCGTTGCAGTGCCCGCACCATTGGAAGAGCCTGACGCGAACGGGGCGGTGAGGTAGTCGCCGTTGTAGGGACTTTCCGCACGACCATAAACCCCTCGCTGCATGCCGCCATTGGCCATGGGCGGCATGTTGGTCTTGCCCAGGCAGATCGCCCCGGCGGCACGAAGCCGTTCGATGGTGAATGCATCCCGATAGGCGATCAGGTTGGCGAAAGCCGGGCTGCCGGAAGCGGCGGTGAGCCCTTTGACCAGGTAACTGTCCTTGGCTGTGTAGGGAATGCCATCGAGCGGCCCCAGTGTCTGGCCCTTGGCGCGACGGGCATCCGATGCCTGCGCCTCGGCGAGCGCTTCGGGATTGCGAACCACGACCGCGTTGAGAGCGGTGGGCGTGTCGGGTCCATCGTAGGCTTCGATCCGGGCGAGGTAGGCCTGGACAAGCTCGACCGCCGTCGTCTGGCCGGACTCGAGCGCGGCGCGCAGTTGGGCTATGGAAACTTCGGTGATTTCGATCATGCTGATATCGCTGGGGACGGTAGGTGGATCCTGGCCACTTCAGATGTCTCGAAGTGGCCGGTGATTTTCATGTCGTGCACTGTACTACGGGAAGCAGGTTTAGGTTTCTTCAAATCAAGGCCAGGCGAAGATTTGAATGGCCTGTGCAGGAAATTTTGCTGTTATGCGGAATTTGCAAGCGTTCGTGAACCCTTGTGCTTGCGGCGCTTGTTTCGGTTGGGCTACCGCAACATATCGATCCGGCGACCGGTCCTTGAGAGCCGCCTTCAGACTTCGTTAAGAAACGAACCGGATACTGCCTCCCACTAGCCCAGGGAGACTGTCTGTCCATGCCCGATTTTGACTGGAATATCCACCTGCCACTGGCGTTCGGCGATGCCGGACAACCGGTTCGTCGATTGCACAGGGCTTTGCCGGGTGATCCTCGGCGAGCCGAATTCGAGGCGTTCGTCCGGCAACGTTTTCGCCAGGTCCACGGTGCCGATATTCGTCACTTCATGCCGGAGATGTTCGGGTTCGATGATGGTGCGGGAGTGCTTTGCGCGGTGGCCGGCGTGCGTCTGGCGGCGCGTGGGCCGCTGTTTCTGGAGCATTACCTGGATGGGCCGATCGAACCGCTGATCAATGCCGCAGCCGACCGCCCGGTAGATCGTGGCGGTATCGTCGAAGTCGGCAACCTGGCCGCCAGCGACACGGGCAGTGCTCGGTTGAGCATCATCGCCATCACTTATCTGTTGGCCGTTGGAGGCCTGGAGTGGGTGGCGTTCACCGGCAATGCCGGGCTGGTCAACAGCTTTCATCGCCTGGGCCTCAAGCCGGTGACCTTGTGCCCGGCCGATCCACAGCGCCTGGGCGAAGATCGCCACCTTTGGGGCCGCTACTACGAGAGTCAGCCGTGGGTCCATGTCGGAAACATCCGTGCCGGCTTCATCCATTTGCGCAATACCGGCGTGTTCAGTCGCCTGGGGCTATTGACCCCTCCCGAGGAGACAAGCCATGTCGCCTGAAATGCAACGGTTCAAACACACCCTGCGTGAGCATGCCGAGCGCCGAGGGCACGCCATTGCACTCTGGGGCGATGGATCGAAAATGGACTACGCCACGCTTTACGCTGAAGTCGAGTATCGCCAGCAACGTCTGCGCGATGAACACATCAGCGTTGTCGCCCTGGCGCTGGACAACGGCATCGAGGCCATGCTCTGGGACCTCGCCACGCTGTTCGAAGGCTTGGCCTGCGTCATCCTGCCTGGCTTTTTCAGCCCGGCCCAACGCCGCCATTGCCTGGAGCAGAGCCAGGCCGAACGGGTGATTGCAGACCCCCTCTACGAAGAGGAACTTCACGCCGCCGGCTACCGCCACAGTGGCGAATTCTGGCACCGGCATTTCGCCGGACCGAACCGGCTGCCGGCCGGCACCGCCAAGCTGACGTTCACTTCCGGCACCACGGGTACGCCCAAAGGCGTCTGCCTGAGCGCCGACAGTCTGCTGCGGGTTGCCCGCGAGCTGGAGCAGGCCAGCCAACCGGTCGAGGCAAAGCATCATCTGGCCTTGTTGCCCTTGGCCATCCTGCTGGAAAACCTGGGTTGCTACGCGGCGCTGTATGCCGGTGCCATGCTCAGCGTTCCCAGCCAGAAGACGTTGGGCATCCAGGGCGCCAGCGGGGTCGACCCGACACGCCTGCTGGCATGCCTGGCCGAGCGACGGGCGCAGAGTCTGATCCTGGTTCCGCAGTTGCTGTTGATGCTGGTCACGGCCGCCGAACAGAAGGCGTTCAATCCGCACGTTGTCCGGTTCGCCGCCGTGGGCGGTGCCCGAGTGTCCCACGACCTGCTGCAACGGGCCGAACGGGTGGGCCTGCCGGTATTCGAAGGCTATGGTCTGTCGGAGTGCGCGTCGGTGGTCTGCCTCAACCGGCCACAGGCGCATCGTCCCGGCAGTGTCGGCCAACCGCTGCCCCATGTGCAGCTTCGCCTGGCCGACGATGGCGAAGTTCTGATCCAGGGCTCGATGCTGCTCGGCTACCTGGGGGAAGCCCCGTACACGGGAGAGTGGTGGCCCAGCGGCGATCTGGGGGCGTTCGACGATGATGGATTCCTCTACCTGCGGGGTCGCAAGAAGCATCAGTTCGTTACCAGCTTCGGCCGCAACGTCAATCCTGAATGGGTCGAAGCCGAACTGACCCAGGGCGGCGACATTGCCCAGGCTTTCGTCCATGGCGAAGCCTTGCCCCACAACCATGCGCTGCTCTGGCCAGTTCGCGCCGATTGTACCTCTCAAGTGCTGGAACGGGCGGTGGCCAAGGCCAACGCCACGTTGCCCGATTACGCGCGTATCCATTGCTGGACGCGACTGGACCAACCCTTCACGGCGGCCAACGGTTTACTGACGGCCAATGGACGCCCGCGTCGGGACGCCATCGTCGAGCGTTACCAGACCCTGCTCACCACACCCATTCTGTCCGAGGAGTTGCCTTCATGAGTTTTTTCGACACCTTGCAAGAAGCCACCCAGCAAGAGCGTCATACGCTGTTCAACCTGCCGATCATTCGTGATGCGCTCGAAGGACAGGTCAGCCTGGCCGCTTACCGGGAGTTCCTGGTCCAGGCCTATTACCACGTACGCCACACCGTGCCGTTGATGATGGCGTGTGGTGCGCGTCTGCCCTCACGTCTTGAATGGCTGCGTAAAGCCATATGCGAGTACATCGAAGAAGAATACGGCCACGAACAATGGGTGTTGGATGACATCGTGGCCTGTGGTGGCGACAGGGAGGCGGTGTGCAACGGGCAGCCTTCGTTGCCCATCGAACTGATGGTCAGTTACCTCTATGACCTGATCGCCCGGGGCAACCCGGCGGGACTGTTCGGCATGGTCAATGTGCTTGAGGGCACCAGCATTGCCTTGGCGACCCACGCCGCCGACAGCATTCGCCAGCGGCTGGAACTGCCGGCCACCGCGTTCAGTTACCTCAGCTCCCACGGTTCGCTGGACATCGAACACATGCAGACCTACCGGGGCTTGATGAACAGGCTGGACGATCCGGCAGACCAGGCTGCAGTCACTCATGCGTCCAGAGTGGTGTACCGGCTGTACACCGACATGTTCCGGGGTCTGCCTCGTAACGGAGAGTCTGAACATGCGCCTGTGTGACGCCCGTGTGGTGTTGACCGGGGCCAGCGGTGGGATCGGCCTGGCGATCGCTGCCGCCCTGTGTGCCAGTGGCGCCCGGGTGCTGGCCGTGGCCAGGCATCGGGAAACCTTGCAACCCTTGATCGAACGCTATCCGCAACACTTGTACTGGGTTGGCGCCGACCTGACGTATCTGGCCGACCGGCGCAAGGTCCTGGCCTCCGCCCAGGCGCTTGGCGGAATCAACCTGCTGATCAATGCCGCCGGCGTAAACCACTTCGCCATGCTCGAACAGCTCGATGACAGCGAGATCGGTGCCATGCTGGCGTTGAATGTCACCGCGCCGATCTGCCTGACCAAACTGCTGTTGCCGCTGCTCAAGCAAGCCGACAGCGCCATGGTGGTCAACGTCGGTTCGACCTATGGGTCAATTGGCTACGCCGGCTATGCCAGTTACTGCGCCAGCAAGTTTGCCCTGCGCGGTTTCTCCGAAGCCTTGCGGCGGGAACTGGCCGACACCCGTGTCGGTGTGCTCTACGTGGCGCCACGGGCCACGCGCACTTCGATGAATACGCCGGCAGCCGAAGCCCTCAACCAGGCGCTCAAGGCCAATGTCGACGACCCCGAAACCGTGGCGTCGGCAGTGGTCCACGCGATAACCGGTGATCGTCGCGAGCTGTACCTGGGCTGGCCGGAACGATTTTTCGTGGGCCTCAACAGCCTGTTGCCCAACCTGGTGGATCGTGGGCTGCGCAAACAATTGCCACTGATCCGTCGCCTGAGCCATAGAACCGAAAACGAGCATTCCAAACCATGAAAAGCATCCTTGCCTGTCTTCTACTTTGTACCCTGGGGCAAAGCGTCTGGGCTCTTGACAGCGCCGATCAGCAACGCTTGCGGGATATCCAGCAAAGCTGGGCGCACATTCAATATGATTTACCCGAGGGGCAACGTGCCGACGCATTCGAAAAGCTTGCCGTCCAGTCTTCAGCCTTCAAACAGGAGCGTCAGTCGGTGGCCGAGGCCTGGATCTGGTCCGGCATCGTCAACAGCAGTTGGGCTGGGGCCAAGGGAGGGATAGGCGCGCTGAGCAAGGTCAAGGAGGCCAAGGCCGATCTGGAACAAGCCTTGACGCTTGACCCTACGGCGCTGCAGGGCTCGGCCTACACCAGCCTCGGTGCGCTGTATGACCGGGTGCCGGGCTGGCCCTTGGGGTTCGGAGACTCGGACAAAGCCGAGCAATTGCTCAAGCAGGCGCTGCAATTGAACCCGAACGGCATCGACAGCCTGTACTTCTGGGGCGATCACCTCTACCGTCAGAAGCGTTATGGTGAAGCCCGGGCGGCCCTGCAAAAAGCTTTGCTGGCGGCACCTCGGCCAAGCCGCGAAAGCGCCGATGCCGGGCGCCGCAAGGAAATCCAGGCACTGCTGGCGGATGTGGAAAAGAAACTCGACTGACGGAGCGGGTGTGCGTTTATTACTGATCGAGGATGACGTGGCGCTGGGTGATGGCATTCGTCAGGCGTTGGGTCGCGAAGGCTATACCGTCGACTGGCTGCAGGACGGCAGCAGCGCCCTGCATTCATTGCTCAGTGAAGCCTTCGACCTGGCGGTGCTTGACCTGGGCTTGCCACGGATGGACGGCTTGCAAGTATTACGCCGCTTGCGCGACAGCGGTTCGAACCTGCCGGTGCTGATCCTCACTGCCCGTGACGCCACCGAAGACCGTATCGCCGGGCTGGATGCCGGAGCCGATGATTACCTGGTCAAACCTTTCGACCTGGCGGAGCTCAAGGCCCGTCTGAGGGCACTGTTGCGGCGCAGTGCCGGTCGTGCCCAGGCACTGATCGAGCATGCCGGCATTTGCCTGAATCCCGGTACGCAGCAGGTCAGCTACCAAGGCAAACCGGTCGCTCTGACGCCCAAGGAGTATCAGTTGCTCCATGAACTTCTCTCACCACCGGGGCGGGTCCTGACGCGCGATCACCTGATGCAATTGCTGTACGGCTGGAGCGAGGAGGCGGAGAGCAATACCCTCGAAGTGCACATCCATCACCTGCGCAGGAAGTTTTCCAACGACCTGATCCGTACCATTCGGGGCGTGGGGTATCTGGTTGAGGAGCGTCGATGACTTCGATCCGCCGACGCACCCTTACCCTGATTTTGGGGCTGCTATTGCTTGGCTTGTTGATCATCACGGTCTTCAACCTGCATGACAGCAACCACGAAATCGCGGAAGTCTACGATGCCCAACTGGCCCAGAACGCCCGTCTGCTGCAAGGAGTGATGCGCCTACCCGTGGAGAGCAAGGAACACGCGGAGCTGTACCAGGCGTTCAATTCGGCATTGGGGCAGGCGGCGCCCAAGGTGAATGGGCACCCGTATGAAAGCAAGATCGCGTTTCAGGTCTGGAACGCAGAAGGCGCAGTGGTGGTACATACCGCCAGTGCACCGACCTTTACCTCACCGCCGAGCGCTAGCGGCTTCAGCGATGTGATGGACCAGCGAAACCATGCGTGGCGGGCGTTCGTTCTGGATGACCCGCAGTACGGTCTGAAGATCTGGGTAGGGGAGCGCGACGATGTGCGCGCCGACCTGGTCGACCGCATCGTCCGGCATACCGTGGTGCCCAATCTGATCGGCAGCCTGATCCTGGCTGCGGTGATCTGGCTGGCCATCGGCTGGGGACTCAAGCCGCTGGTGGACATGGCGGCGACATTGCGGGCCAGGCACCCAGGCTCGCTCGAACCCCTGCGGATGGTGCCGTTGCCGACGGAGCTTGAGCCCATGCAGGCGGCGCTCAACCGCGTACTCGCGCAGATTCAGGAAGTGATGGGACGCGAACGACGTTTCATCGCCGACGCTGCCCACGAAATGCGTACGCCCCTGGCGGTGCTCAGGGTGCATGCACAGAACCTGATGGAAGCGGGTAGTGAGCAAAGCCGCTGTGAATCCCTTCAACATCTGCTGGCCGGGGTTGATCGCACCACGCGGTTGGTCAATCAATTGCTCACCATGGCACGGCTCGAGCCACAATCCGGCGTTCCGGCTCCTGCGGTCATTGATCTGCCCATGACGGTCCGTGCCAGCCTGGTGCAACTGACCCCATGGCTGTTGAGCAAGGGGCTCGAGCCGATTCTGGATGTCAGCGATGACATCGGCCCGGTTCGAATCGACCCGATGGTCATCGACATTGCCTTGAACAACCTGGTGACCAACGCCGCCAATTTTTCTCCGGCCAACGGTGTCATCACAGTACGACTGGCCCGCCAGGGTGACCACTACGAACTTTCTGTCGAGGACCAGGGACCGGGTATCGACGAGGCCGAAGGTGACCGGCTCTTCGAGCGCTTCTACAGCCGCGGCAATGACCAGGGTGCCGGGCTGGGCTTGACGATCGTACGGACTATCGCTGAGCGCCTGGGCGGGCGAGTCCGCCTGGAGAATCGTGCCGAAGGGGGGCTGCGCGCCACGCTGGAGATAGAAGATTTCTGAGGCCCGTGTTCATCAGCGTCGAGGCATTCCAGAGATCAGCCCATCGAGCTGATTCATGGAATGCGGCGCCGCTCCAATGCTGTGAACACCCCCATCCCGGCCAACATCGCCAGCACGAAAACGATGAATTGCCAGTGTCCCGTCAACAGACTCGCGACCGCAGGGCCGGGACAGATGCCGGCTATTCCCCAGCCGACGCCGAACACGAGACTGCCGCCGATCAAACGCCGATCCAGCTCGCGTTTGGTGGGTAATTGCATCGGGTTGCCCAGGAGCGAACCGGTCTGCTTGCGCGCCCAGGTGATCGGACCGATCGCTGCGCCAATCGCTCCGATCATCACCAGGGCCAGGGACGGGTCCCACGCTCCGGCCAAGTCCAGAAATGCCAGGACCTTGGTCGGATTGGTCATGCCCGACAGGAGCAGGCCCAGGCCGAAGAGCAGCCCTGCCATGAAAGCCGTCAGCTTGAGCATGTCACCCCTCCATCATATGACGCAGGACGAACACCGTGGCGAAACCGCTGAGCATGAAACAGGCGGTGGCAATCATCGAACGCGGCGAAAGGCGCGAGATGCCGCACACCCCATGGCCACTCGTGCAGCCCGAGCCGTAGCGGGTACCTATGCCCACCAGCAGTCCAGCGGCTACGAGCCCGAACGAGCCACTCTGGAACTCGATAGGCGGGATGTGGGCAAACACACTCCACAGGAGCGGTGCTACCAGCAGACCCAGGAGAAACAGCGCCTTCTCGCTCCAGCCTTCACTGCCCCGCTGTAGCACGCTGCCGATCAGACCGCTGATGCCTGCGATGCGCCCGTTGGCGACGACGAACAGGCTCGCGGCCAGGCCGATCAGTGCACCGCCGGCCAAGGATGACCACGGCGTGAAGTGGATCCAGTCGATATTCAAGGGAGTCTCCTGCCTGTTCCTGGAATGGCCCTGGCTGATTGACGCCCTCAGTCGATCTGTTGTGGCGCAACCACCCATACGCTGCACGGCATCTTGTAAAGCAGCGCCTCCACTGTACTGCCAATCAGTTTGTCCAGGCCACTGTAGCGCACCCGGCCCATGACGATGACGTCGATATCGTGGGACGCCGCGTAGCTGGCCAGTACCTTGGCCGGGTCACCCATGATCATGCGCCGCTGTTCGGGGGCGATGCCGTTGCGTTCGGCCAGTGCGTCGAATGCCTCGCCCTGGGATTCGTAGAGTTGCCGGGCCAGGGTCGAGGAGAAGAACATCGACCCGTTTCCATAACCGTACTCGGCGGCGGTGATGGACGACAGGTCATAGGCATAAATGGCTTCCAGCGTTGCGTCGCAGGTTGCGGCCAGTTTGTTGGCTTCGCTCAGGATGCGATCGTTGAGGCCTTCGTAGCGTCCGTCGTAATGAAACGGGTCGACGGCGGCGAGGATCTTGCGCGGATGCGCATGGGCGGCTTTATTGACGAAGTGCAGCGGCACGTTGCACTCGCGCAGCAGGTGAACGTCCAGCGGCGTGAACATCATGCGCGAGAGCCAGGATTCATGATCCACCGACTTGATCAGCACCTCCATCGGCTGTTCCTTGAGATGGATCAGGATTTCCTGCAAGGGGCGCTCGACCCAGGTGACCTCTGTCGTGACTTCAAGTCCGAGCCTGCGCAACGGCCTGGCCTGATCCTCCAGCCATTGGCGGTGACGCTCGATGTAACCCAGGCGCATCTGCTCCAGCGCCTGCTCGTTGACCAGCCCGGCCGTGGCCAGCCCTTCCAGATAGTCGAACGCCACGATATGCAGTGCGGCGCCTTCGGCCTTGGCCAGGGCTGCCGCCCGGTCGAAGGCGGGGCTGTGTTCCATCAGCGGCGAAACGACCAGCATCAAGCGTGGTTGCGTAGACATGACAAACCTCCCGGGAAGAACCTGTTGGTACCGGGCGACCCTTCGCTCGGCGTAGTGTCGTGTTCGATCATGAGCGCATCGGGCCTGGAGAACTTGATTTGCATCAACCACACGTCAACGCGTCGCATCAGGAGCAGCGGCGCCGCGGCAATAGCGCTATGGTTGTGAAGCAGGTTCGAACCTGCTGAACCCAGCTACGACCGGAGACGTCGTCATAGAGTCGTCCTCATGACCGAGATACTGTCCTTCGCCAATGCTGCCGCGGCCTTGGGCGTTGGTCTGCTGGCCGGGCTTGAGCGCGAGCGGCGCAAGGGCGAGGGCGCCCGACGCAATTTCGCCGGCCTGAGAACTTTCGCTGTCACCTCATTGCTTGGCTATCTGACTGTCCAGGTGGGCGGGTTTTTGTTGCTGGGATTTATGGTGCTGGCGTTGGGTGCGCTGGTCACGGCGGCTCATATCAAACGCCTCGACAAGGACCCCGGCATTACCACTGAAGTGGCGCTGTTCACCGTGTTGGTACTGGGGGCGCTGTGTGTGAGCGCTCCAGCCCTGGCGACGGCGATCGGAGTGGTCATGGTCGGGCTGCTCGCCAGCCGCGAGGCGTTGCATCACTTTGCTCGCAGCCAATTGACCGCAGCCGAGCTACGCGACGGCCTGGTGTTGTTGATTGCGGCGCTGGTGATACTGCCGCTGGTGCCGGATCGTTTCGTCGGGCCCTACAACGCAATCAACCTGCGCACCATTTGCAGCCTGACGGTCATGCTGATGGCCGTGGGGGCGCTGGGGCATGTCGCCGTCCGCACCTTGGGCGCTCGCTACGGGTATGCCGTCAGTGCGATTGCCTCGGGATTTGCCTCTGCGACGGCGACCATCGCCGCCATGGGAGGTATAGCTGCCAAGCAGCCGGGCAGCCTCAAGGTGCTAAGCGCGGCGGCGGTCTTGTCCAACCTGGCGACGCTGGTTCAGGTGGCGCTGATCCTCGGCGCCGTTGAGCCGGCGCTGTTGCGCTGGATGTGGGGACCGGTGCTGTGCGGCCTGTCGATGACCTTGCTCTACGCCAGTCTGCTGATGTTTCCTCGCCCCAAGGGGCAGGTCGATGAGCCGATCAAGGTGGGCGGGGCGTTCAGCCTCAGGCTGGCGCTGGTCGTGACGCTGGCAATGACGGGCATCACGTTGTTGTCGTCGATGATGCTCGACAGTTTCGGGCAGACAGGCGTGATCGTGACCGCGATATTCAGTGGACTGGCCGACGCCCATGCCTCGACAGCCTCCATTGCTTCCCTGGCGAAGGCCGGCATGTTACCCCTCGATGGCGGCGCGGTGCCGGTCCTGTTGGCCCTGAGCACCAATTCGCTGAGCAAGTGCGTGGTGGCCTGGCTCAGTGGCGGGCGAAGTTTTGCCGGTTACGTCATTCCCGGACAGGTCCTGGTCACGCTGGCGTGGTGGGGCGGACTCTTGCTTCCTCGTCTGGGCAATTGAATGAGCGCACTTTGATGAAGATCAAGGCGTGCGCCCGGCAGGTGGCCATTCTGGAATCCTCAATCCATTCAGTGGCTCAAGCCACCTGCCGAGGTCTTCCATGTCCCAGACTCAACGTTTGTTGTTGGTGGCCCCTGACGCCATGATCCGCACCCCCGCCTTCGACCGCGCCACCGAACTGGCCCTGGCGCTGGATTTGCCTCTGCATATCGTGGCCATCGATTATCTGGAGCTGCTTTCGGTGGCCGGTCTTTTCGCGCCCGATCAGGTCAAGAAGGCGCGTGACGGTTACCTCGAGACGCATCGGCACTGGCTCTGGCAACAGGCTGAGTTGGCGCGTCGACACGGGGTGGAAGTGACGTGCGAGGTGATCTGGGGCAAAGACGCCTACCAGGCCTTGCAGCAATACGTCAAAGAGATGCCATTGGCCCTGATCATCAAGGATGCCCAGCCGGAGCCGGCGATGAAGCGGATCTTCTTCACCCCGCTGGACTGGCGCCTGCTGCGCGACTGTCCGGTGCCGGTGCATCTGGTCACTGACCCTCGCCATCCACGGCCTCGGCGAATTCTGGCGATTGTCGATGTGTTGCGCAGCGAGGAGCAGGACCTGGTATTCAACGACCAGATCGTTGACGCCGCGGTCAAACTGGCCGAGCAATGCGATGCCCAGGTCGAGCTGTTACACGCTTTCGACTGGACGGCCGTCTATGCTTCGGACATGGGCATCGGTGCATTGCCCCTGGCCACCGGGCTCTACGAAGCGCTGGGAGAGGCGCAACATGATGTGTTCGGGTATTTGGCCGAGCGTCACGGGGTTGCACCGCAGCAGCGTCACTTCATCGAAGGCTCGCCAGTCAACAGCATTTGCAGGTTCGCGGCAGAACAGCAGATCGATGTCATTGTCATGGGGACTACGGGGCATCACGGCTTGGACAGGCGCCTGGGTACCACCGCCGAACTGCTGTTGCAGCGAGCCCCCTGCAGCATTTGGGCCGTCAAGCCGCAGGTATGAAGGATCGACGCTGCGCGAGGTCGCTGAGGACCTCGCGCCAGCGTCCATGACTACAGGTAGAGCCGGTGAATGACCTGCCGGGTATCGTCGGGATCGGTGCGGGTTTCGAACCCCAGGCCATGGGCCAGGTCACGCATCGCCGCGTTACTGGCGGAATCGACCGAGTACATCTGGCGGAAACCGTTTTTACGCGCGACATCGATCAGGTGCTCCATCAGCAATGTCCCCAGCCCCAGATGTTGCCAATCATCGGCCACGGTCACCGCGCACTCGCATTCATGCTCTGCGGTCGCGCCATAGCGGCTGACACCGATCTCGATCAGCTGGCCGTTGTCATGGACCAGGGCAATATAGGCCATGCGCGTCTTGCAATCGATATCCATCAATTGATCGAGCATTGCGGTGCCCGGCTCGTTGATTTGCGCCAGGAAGCGCATATGCCGGGACTCGGGCGACAGGCGCTTGATGAAATCGTACTCACGCTGGCGGTCCTCGTTCCTGAGTGGCCTGATCAGAACGTGCCGACCGTCCTTCAGGGCCTGGATCCAATGCTTGCCGGTGATGCTGGCGTACAGCGCTGCGGCGCGTTCATTGTGTTCTTTGACAGTGAGCATGAGGCGATCCTCCATCGGATGGGAACCTGCGGCGCGCCAGAACAGTCTGCGCTTGGGAACCTGTTCTACCCTGACGGCGCCGGCGAGTTCTGATCTGGATCAGTGCTCGCGTTTCCGACTGTCCTGAATTTGATGTAAATCAAGTCATGACCTTGGCTGCGTACCAGAATCAGCTCATGAGGTGCCGCTCTCAATCGTCCGGTCGATCATGGTGCCGGAGGCTGACTCCGGCTGTGGCGTTCGAGCCCCATTCTGGAGATCCATCATGAGCCAATATCAACGCCTGTTGCTGATCCTGAACCCGGCGCAACGGCATTCTCCCGCGCTCCATCACGCCGCTGCCCTGGCCGCCGCCAGTGAGGCGCACCTGCATGTCACCGCCTTGATCCCTTCGCTGGATGTCCTCGCGCTGCTCGAAGAGGAACCTCGTGAAGAGGCGCGGCAGAACTATTTCCAGGACCAGCGCGACTGGTTGGAGGCGGAGGCTGAGCAGATGCGTCATCGAGGCCTGCGGATCACCACGGAAGTGGCCTGGGCCGAGGCGATGCGTCAACAGATCCTGCAACACGTCACGCAGTTCCAACCCGACTTGCTGATCAAGCAAATCCAGCATGAATCTGTGCTCAAGCGCGCTTTTTTCACGCCGCTGGACTGGCATCTGCTACGTGAATGCCCCGTTCCGTTGTACCTGGTGGGCGCCACCGGCCATGCCTTGCCGCAAAAGGTGGTCGCGGCGGTAGACCCTTCCAGCACATTTGCATACAACAGTGGGCTCAACGACCGGATTATTCGCCAGGCACTCGGCCTGGCGTTGCAATGCGATGCCGAGTTGCACCTGGTCCATGCCTTTGACGTGTCGTCAGTCTATCTGGGTGATGCGGGAGGTGGCGGCCTTGCACTGTCGCAGCTGAGCAAGGAGTTGCGCAGAACGCTGGAAAAATCGTTCCTGGAACTGGCCAGCCTGTTCGGTGTGCCCGCCGAGCGCCGGCATTTCTTACTCGGGCAGCCTGTCTCGGCCCTCAGTGAGTTCGCCCTGGAGCATGAGGTCGACGTGATCGTCATGGGACGGTCCCAGCGCAGGGATCCGCTCGGGCTGCTGGGCAGTACGACGGAGCATATCCTTTACCAGGTGCAATGCAGTGTTCTGGCGGTATGAATCAACGAACGGGCCAGGCCCTGTAACCGGAGCATTGATCGTTCGGGAGGCGCTGCCATGCGCATGACATTCCTGGGGGCGGCCGGCACCGTCACCGGCAGTAAATACCTGCTGGAACATGACGATCAGCGTGTGCTGATCGATTGCGGCCTGTTCCAGGGCTACAAACAGTTGCGCTTGCACAACTGGGACCCCTTCGAACCGCCGGTGCGTGACCTGGACGCGATTGTGTTGACCCACGCGCACCTGGACCACAGCGGTTATCTGCCGGTGCTGGTGCGCAATGGTTACCGCGGGCCGGTCTATGCCACGGCGGCGACGTGCGAGCTGGTCAAGATCCTGCTGCGCGACAGTGCGCGGTTGCAGGAAGAGGAGGCCGAGTATGCCAACCGTCGGGGATTCTCCAAACATGAGCCCGCGTTGCCCTTGTATACCTTGGAACATGCCGAGCGGGCGCTGAAACTGCTGCGCCCGATAGCGTTCGATCATCCCGTGGACATTGTCCGGGGAATGAGCATCCTGCTGCGTCGCGCCGGACACATCCTGGGCGCCGCCACCGTGCAGGTACAGGCCGGTGGCGTCACGCTCGTCTGTTCAGGGGATCTGGGGCGGCCCGAGGATCCGGTCATGTTCGCGCCCCAGGCCATTGAGCAGACGGATTATCTTCTGGTGGAGTCCACCTATGGGGACCGCTCGCATCCTCATGATTCGCCGGAAGACCAGCTGGCCGAGGTGATCACGCGTACCGCGTTGCGCCATGGCATCACCCTGGTGCCCTCGTTCACAGTCGGTCGTGCACAGCTGCTGATGTACCACTTGTATCGCCTGAAGCAGCGCCGGGCGATCCCTGACCTGCCGATCTACCTCAACAGTCCCATGGCCATCGACGTCACGCGACTCTACCATCGCTTCTGCAGTGAACATCGTCTCTCCAAAGAGGAGTGCGAAGGCATGTGCGGCATTGCGCATCCGGTGCGTTCGGCCAAGGATTCCATGGCCCTGGACCTGCAACGCACCCCGGCAGTGATCATCGCCGCCAGCGGCATGGCCACGGGAGGCCGGGTGCTGCACCACCTCAAGAGTCTGGCGCCCAATCCCATCAATACCTTGCTGATGCCCGGTTTTCAGGCGGGCGGTACGCGAGGCGCGAGAATCGTCGCGGGCGAACCTTCGGTGCGCATTCACGGCAAGGATGTGCCGATCAATGCCGAAGTGGTGCCTATGCAAACGTTGTCGGCTCACGCGGATGCGGACGAAATCATGCAGTGGTTGCGAGGTTTCAAGACTCCGCCCCGGCATACCTACGTCGTGCATGGGGAGCCCAATGCAGCCGATGTCTTGCGTCATCGCATTCGTGACGAGCTGGGTTGGTCGGTGTCGGTACCAGAGTATCGCGACAGCGTCGAACTCTGAGCGACTAACCACAGGCATGAAAAAGCCCCTCGTCGTTGGCCGGCGAGGGGCGAGGGTCAAAGCGTTCAATCAGCCTTGATCGGCCGATTTTTTCCGTTTTCAACCGATATCACAGCTCGGCGTGGCGATGGCAACCGGCGACTTTTTGCTTTAGGCCAGGCAAGTCCAGGATGGTGACATTGCGTCCCTGGATGTCCACCAGTTCTTCCTGGCGAAGGTGGGCGATGCCCCGGCAAATGGTTTCCAGTCGCAGCCCCAGGTAGGACCCGATGGCTTCCCGACTCATCCGCAGGACAAATTCCCGGCAAGAATAACCGCGAATGTTAAGCCGCTGAGACAGGTTCAAAAAAAACGCCGCCAGACGCTCATCGGCATTCATGTTGCCGAGCATCAGCAGCATGCTGTGGTCGCGAACGATCTCCTGGCTCAGCAGCCTGTTCAGGTTGTGCTGCAACGAGGGCAGGTCTCGTGCGAGCCTTTCCAGGTTACTGAACGGAATAGGACACACTTCGCTGTCCTCCAGCGCGATTGCATTGCAGGCGTAATGCTCGGTGCAGATAGCGTCGAGGCCGAGCATCTCGCCTTGCATCTGGAAGCCGGTAACCTGTTCGCGGCCGTCTACCGAGAGGACGCTGGTCTTGAAGAACCCCAGCCGCACGGCATACAACGAGCGCAGCGGCTCACCGGTGCGATACAGCGCCGCGCCCTTTTTGACCTTCACTCGCTGGGCGATCAAGGTATCCAGACGCTCGACTTCGCTGCCCGTCAGGCCAATGGGCAGGCACAGCTCGAGCACGCTGCAATTGGAGCAAGCGGCTTTGAGAGAGTGCGCATGCAGAAGTCGGGCTTCGTGATCGGCCATGGAGATAATCTCCTACAATGGAGCAAGCATAGCCGTGTGGGCTGAATACGGCGAAGTTCAAACGAACACACAGGCCTCGTCGCCTGGGGAGGTTTCCAATGACTCAGGGTCTCTCTGCGCAAACGATCCTGAAGGACCGGAGCACCGCAGGACAGGGACTGGTGGAGCATTTGGTCAAGTACGCCCATCGAGCGGATGTCGTTGTGCTGGCCTTGCCTCGCGGTGGGGTTCCGGTGGCTTATGAAGTGGCCGTCGCCCTGCAACTGCGCCTGGACCTGATGCTGGTGCGCAAGCTGGGTATTCCGTCCAACCCGGAATTTGCCATGGGGGCCATCGCCAGTGGCGGTATCAGAATCCTCAATGACGATGCATTGCGTGCCCATCCCATCGATCAGGCCCGCTTCGACGCGGTGGTCGAGCGGGAGACACGTGAGTTGGTGCGCCGCGAACAGGCATACCGGGGCTCGCGCGCGCCAGTGCAGCTCAAGGACCAGGTGGTGATCCTGATCGACGATGGTCTGGCGACGGGAGCCTCCATGATGGCCGCGATTCATGCGGTACGAACGCAGCGACCGTCGCGCATTGTGGTCGCCGTGCCGGTTGCGCCGCTTGAAACCCTGGAGGCCTTGCGCAGCGAGGTGGATGAAGTGATATGTCCCCTGGTGCCGGAGTGGATGCTGTCGATCGGCCACTGGTACGAGCATTTTTCCCAAACGCAGGATGAGGTCGTCATCGATCTGCTGCACAGGGCCTGGCGACGAGAGTCGGTGGACGGCGCCTGTCCGTAGAAGAGGTCCCGGCCGCTGTAACCCACCAAATGCAACGGGGGCGTCTTACGATCCTTGACAACAGACATTCATGCCTTGATGGTGCGGTCGCTTCGGGTATTGTGCGGTTTTTGAAGCGCCGGAAGAGTTTTGCTGAACTCGTGAGAACAATGGGAATCTAGAGTCCATTGCGCCAGTGCGAAAGATCGAGGATGACCGATGTCGAATGTTGAAGAGCTTTCCAGGGAAGCACTGGCGCCAAGTGAATACGAAAGTCTGGTTTCGATTGGCGCGAACGCGCTCGAAGCCATTCCTGGTGCGGTGTACCTGTGCGACAGGCACGGATGGCTCGTCAGGTACAACAGCGAGGCCGCCGAACTGTGGGGGCGCACGCCCGTGCTGGGTGAGAGTGGCGATCGCTTTTGCGGTTCCCACCGGCTGTTCCTGACTGACGGAACACCCCTGGCGCCCGAAGATTGCCCGATGGCCGTGGCCCTCAACGAGGGCAGCGTGACCCGCAACCAGGAAGTCATTATCCAGCGTCCGGATGGCTCGCGATTCGTGGCACTGGTGAATATTCGGGTCCTGAGGGACCGGCGGGGCGTTATCCAGGGGGCGATCAACTGCTTCCAGGACATCTCGACGCACCACGCCGTGGCCGAGCAATTGCGACGCAAAAGTGCCGACCTCGAAGACTTCTTCGAAAACAGCGCCGTGGGCCTGCACATTGTCAGTGGCGACGGGATCATCCTGCGTGCCAACAAGGCAGAACTGGCGCTCCTGGGCTATTCGGAAGAAGAATACATCGGCCATCATATCACCGAGTTTCATGTCGATGCGCCCGTCATTGGTGACATCCTCCATAAACTTGGCAGTGGTGATTGCCTGCAGGACTACCCGGCGCGCCTACGGGCCAAGGATGGCTCGATCAAGTATGTGACGATCACCTCGAACGGGCGGTTCGAAGAAGGCAAGCTGTTCAATACGCGTTGCTTCACCATCGATGTGACCTGCATGCATGCCGCCGAGGCGGCGCGCCAGGAGAGTGATGAGAGGCTGGCGGCCACCTACGAGGCGGCCACCATCGGTATTGCCGAGGCCGACGTCGACGGGCATCTGCTGCGTGTCAACGATGCCCTTTGCAGCATGCTGGGCCGTTCTCGCGAAGAGCTCCTGGCCATGACGTTCCTGGACTATACCCATCACGACTGCGCCGGGGAGGACGCGGCGCTTTATGCGCGCCAGGTGGCCGGCGAGCTGGACAGCTATGTGTTCCGTAAGCGCGCCGTGAAACCCGATGGCGAAATTCTTTACCTGGATGTGCACAGCTCATCTGTCAGGGACGCCGCCGGTGGCTTTCGCTATGGCGTGCGGGTGCTTCAGGACGTCACCGCGACGCAGCGGATGGAGCAGAAGATCCGCGAGAGCGAACGGCACATGCGTAATCTCCTTGAGGCGCTGCCCGCGGCGGTCTACACCACCGACGCACAGGGCTGTATCACCTTTTACAATCGGGCGGCGGTGGAACTGTCGGGCCGTACGCCGCAGTTGGGTGACCTGTGGTGCGTGACGTGGAAGCTGTTCAACACCGACGAAACACCGCTGCCCCACGATCAGTGCCCGATGGCGGTGGCCCTGAAGGAAAACCGGCCGATACGCGGCGTAGAGGCCATCGCCCAACGGCCCGATGGCAGCCGCGTGCCGTTCACCCCGTACCCCACGCCTCTGCATGATGCCGAGGGGAACCTGGTGGGAGCGATCAACATGCTGGTGGACATCACCGAGCGCAAACAGGCCGAGAACCGACAGAAAACGCTGATCGACGAGCTCAATCATCGGGTCAAGAACACCCTGGCTACCGTGCAGTCACTGGCGGTGCAGACGGCACGCGATGCGGTGGACGCGAAGGACGGTTACAGGCGCTTCGAAGCCAGGCTGCTGGCGTTGTCCCGTGCGCATGATCTGCTGACCCGGCGCCACTGGGGCAACACGCCGCTGGATTCCCTGGCCCAGGAAGTATTGAAGCCGGTATTCGGCAGCGACCCTGACCGTGTGGTCGTTGAGGGACCGTCGATCGATGTAGGCACCCGGGTGGCGCTCAATCTGACGATGACCCTCAACGAATTGGCGATCAACGCCCTTAAATACGGCGCCATGTCCGTCGAAACGGGCTCGCTGTCGGTCAAATGGGACCTGCAGCTGCAACCCCACGGAACGTTGTTCACCCTGGACTGGCGCGAATCGGGAGGGCCGGTGGTGTCCCGGCCGGAGCGGGAAGGGCTGGGGTCGCGATTGATGAAGCGTTGTATCGAGCGTGACCTGGGTGGCGCGTTCGACCTCACCTTCGCCCCGCAGGGCGTGTCCTGTCGCTTATCGTTCCTCATTGGAGCCTAGGCATGACGCCCTTCGCCGGAATCAGGGTGCTCGTTGTCGAGGACGAAGGTGCAATCGCCCTGTTGATCGAAGAGATGCTGGAGGATCTTGGCTGCGAAGTCGTGGCCTCGGTCGCCCGGCTGACGGCGGCCCAGGATCGGGCCAGCACGGCACACATCGACCTGGCTGTCCTTGACGTCAACCTGGCCGGCGAGCGGGTTTTTCCGGTGGCGCAGATCCTGCGTGATCGCGGCATCGCGTTTCTGTTCAGCACCGGCTATGGCGCCAGTGGCGTGCCGGCCGAGTTCGCGGGCTATCCGGTCCTGCACAAGCCGTTTTCCGAAAGCGAGTTGCAGCACAAGATTGGCTTGGCGCTGAAGGGAAGCACAACGATCTGTAGTGGACTTGGATCCTGAGAACAACCCAGTTCCCAGTGGTGGGGCGAAGCCTTTTTTGCTTATTTCTTTTTGGCGTTTGAAAAAAAGTGAGCCGCCGTAAGGGCGGAATCCTAGGCGGCCGTTACCGCAGCAATGGATATGTACTCAAACAGAAAAACCGTACCTTCCGCGAGGCTGCCATCGCGAGCAGGCTCGCTCCCACAGGTTAGCGGCTTAACTGACCGGTATCAGGGACACAGGCCACCTTTAGCCCAGTAGCTCCCTTAGCGCCCGAACAACATCAATCGCCGACTGTGTCGTAATGCGCCCGGGCGCCTGGTCGAACATATAAGCTCCGGCTCGGGCTCATGAAGCTGTGAAACGCTGGATCGAGCAGCTCTTCGGTTTCAAAGTGCTGTGTCCTGTGCGACGGGCAACGGGGCACCGGCAAGGGCGCCCCGTGCTTTTTCATTACAGCCAGGTTTTGATCTGCGTGCAAACCGCCTGGGTTGAAATACCGTAGCGGTCATGCAACGTGGGCAGGGCGCCCGCGTCGAGGAAGGCATCCGGCAGGCCGATCTGCCGGAACGTCGGCGTCACGCCATTGCGCAGCAGCACCGTGGCCACGGCTTCGCCCAGCCCACCGATCACCGAGCTGTTTTCCGCCGTTACCACCAGCCGTCCTGGCTTGCGGGCTTCGGCGAGAATGGTCTGCTCGTCCAGTGGCTTGATCGTCGGTACATGCAGCACCGCAACGTCGACACCGTCAGCCTGCAACGCTTTGGCCGCTTCCAGCGCACGCATGGTCATCAGTCCGGTGGAAATGATCAGGACATCGTTGCCGGTGCGCAGGGTCTTGGCCTTGCGGATCTCGAACTGGTAGCCGTATTCGTCCAGCACCAGCGGCACGTTGCCGCGCAGCAAGCGCATGTAGACCGGGCCCTGGTGCGCGGCGATGGCTGGCACGGCCTGTTCGATCTCCAGGGCGTCGCACGGGTCGATGACCATCAGGTTAGGCATGGCGCGAAAGATCGCCAGGTCATCGGTGGCCTGGTGGCTGGGGCCGTAGCCGGTGGTCAGGCCCGGCAAGCCGCAGACGATCTTGACGTTGAGGTTTTCCTCGGCGATGGCCATGCAGATGAAGTCATAGGCGCGCCGGGAGGCGAACACGGCATAAGTCGTGGCGAACGGTACGAAACCCTCGCGGGCCATGCCGGCTGCCGCGCTCATCAGTAACTGTTCGGCCATGCCCATCTGATAGAAGCGATCGGGATGGGCTTTGGCGAAGATGTGCAGGTCGGTGTATTTGGACAGATCGGCGGACAGCCCGACGATGTCCTGGCGCCGCTCGGCCAGCGCCGCCAGCGCATGGCCGAAGGGCGCCGGCTTCGTGGCCTGGCCCTCGGCGGCAATCGACGCAATCATCGCCGAGGTGGTGAGGCGTTTCTTGACCGGCTCGCTCGTCGAAATCGAGGTGTTGGCGGCGTTGCTCATGGCTGTTTTCCTTCTTCGAGATTGCTCAGCGCCAGGTCCCACTCGTGTTCTTCGACGCGGATGAAATGGGTTTTTTCGCGGTTTTCCAGGAACGGTACGCCCTTGCCCATGCGGGTGTCGCAGATGATCACCCTGGGTTGCGCGCCGGGGTGGTTGCGGGCGGCATCGAAGGCGGCGACCAGCGCGTCCAGATCATTGCCATCGACGCGCTGGGTGAACCAGCCAAAGGCCTGCCAGCGGTCGACAATGGGTTCGAAGCAAAGGATTTCGCTCGAATAGCCATCGGCCTGCTGGTTGTTGACGTCGACGATGGCGATCAGGTTGTCGAGCTTCCAGTGGGAGGCCGACATCACGGCTTCCCAGGTCGAACCTTCGTTCAGCTCGCCGTCCGACAGCAGGTTGTAGACGAAGGACGACGAGCCTTTGCGTTTCAGTCCCAGGCAGGCGCCGACGGCGATGCCCAGGCCCTGGCCGAGCGAACCACCGGTGATTTCCATGCCTGGCGTGTAGGCGGCCATGCCCGACATTGGCAAGCGGCTGTCATCGGCGCCGTAGGTTTCCAACTCATCGAGGGGGATGATCCGGGCTTCGATCAACGCCGCGTACAGTGCGATGGCGTAGTGACCGATGGACAAGTAGAAGCGGTCGCGTTGTTCCCATTCAGGCTCGTCGGGCCGGTAGTTCAGGGCATGGAAGTACGACACCGCCAGCAGGTCGGCGGCGCCGAGGGCCTGACCGACGTAGCCCTGGCCCTGGACTTGTCCCATGCGCAGCGCATGATGACGGATGTTGTGGGCGCGTTCGGCCAGCGACGTGGGCGCGGTGTGGGCAGCAAGGTTGGACATGATAAGACTCCGGTAACTCAACGATTGACCAGGGCGGCGGGAATGCGCAGCACCAGCAAGGCACCGCCCAGCAGCACGCCGGTGATCAGGTACATGCCGATGGCGCTGGAGCCGGTCTGGGTGGTGATCCAGCCAATCAGGTAGGGCGAGCAGAAACCCGCGAGGTTGGCAAAGCTGTTGACGGCGGCGATCCCGGCGGCGGCAGACACACCCCCCAATAAGGTGGTGGGCAGCATCCAGAACATCGACGAAGCGGACAGAATCCCTGACGCGGCCAGGCACAGGCTCAGGATCGACAGCAGGACGTTGCCGCCCAGCAGCGCAGCGAGGGTCAGGCCCAGGGCGCCAGCGATCATCGGCCCGATCAAGTGCCAGCGACGCTCGCGGTGTTTGTCGCCGCTGCGTCCCACCAGCAACATGGCGGCAATCGCGCAGAGGTAGGGCAGGCTGGTCAGGAAACCGATGTGCAGCGGATCGGTCACCCCAGCGTTGCGCACCAGGGTGGGCAGCCAGAAGGTGATTGCGTATTGGCCCATCACCACGCAGAAATAGATTCCCGCCAACAGCCACAACCGACGGTCATGAATGAATTCGCGCACTGAGGTGTGGGTCACTTTTTTCTGTTCGTCTTCGGCCAGCTCGCGGCTGATCAGGGCTTTTTCGTCCTCGTCCAGCCAACTGGCCTGGTGCACGCCATCCTTTAAATAGCTCAGTACCAGCAGGCCCACCACGACGGTAGGGATGGCTTCCAGTACGAACATCCATTGCCATCCTGCCCAGCCGTGCAGGCCGGCGAAGTGGTTCATGATCCAGCCGGAAAGCGGGCCGCCGACCATGCCCGACAGTGGGATGGCGATGAACCACAACACCGTCATGCGGGCGCGCCGATAGGACGGGAACCAGTAGGTCAGGTACAGCAACAAACCCGGTGCGAGTCCGGCTTCGGCGACGCCGAGCAGAAAACGCAGGGCATAGAACTGCCACGCGGTTTCGACGAAGGCGAAGAGCGCGGAAATAATGCCCCAGGTGATCATGATCCGGGCGATCCAGACGCGTGCGCCGACCTTGTGAAGGATGATGTTGCTGGGCACTTCGCAGAGGAAATAGCCGATGAAGAACATGCCGGCGCCCAGGCCGTAGACGGTTTCGCTGAGGGCCAGGTCGTTCATCATCTGGAGCTTGGCGAAGCCGACATTGACGCGGTCAAGGTAGGCGCACAGGTAGCACAGCATCAGGAACGGCATCAGGCGCCACGCAGTCTTGCGATAGGCGTTGGTGCGCACGGTCGAAACCGCTTCGAGCGACAGAGTGGTCATGGGGTCTGATCTCTTGTTGTTATTGACCGCCAGGCCATGGGCCCGGCTGCGTCTCGATCCAGAACCGTACGGGCCTCGCGGCCCGCCCGTGTTATCAGTGAATCAGCATTCCGCCGTTCACGTCCAAGGTGATGCCCGTCAGATAGGAGGACAGGTCACTGGCCAGGAACAGCGCTGCGTTGGCGACATCCTGGGCTTCACCCAGGCGCCCCAGTGGAATGCCGTCGATGATCGCGTGACGGCGATCATCGTGCATCAGGCCGCCGGTGATATCGGTGTGAATCAGCCCGGGCGCAATCGAGTTGACCCGCACGTTGTCCGGCCCCAGCTCCCGTGCCATGGCCTTGCCCAGGCCCAGTACGCCCGCCTTGGCGGCGCTATAGTGCGGGCCACCGAAGATGCCGCCACCGCGCTGGGCGGAAACCGACGACATGCAGACGATGCTCCCGGCGTGCTGTTCGCGCATCACCGGAATCACCGCCTGGGACATGAGCAAGGTGCCGCGCAGGCTGACGTCCAGCACCTTGTCATAGTCCGAGCCGCGAATATCCAGGGTCTTGAGCGGTTGAGTGATGCCGGCGTTGTTGACCAGCACATCAATGCGACCGAACTGTTCGATGACGGCGGCGACGGCCTGGCGGACCTGCTGTTCATCCGCGACGTTCGCGGCCAGGCCCAGGTGACCTTCGCCCAGGGAGGCGGCGGCGTCACGGGCAGCGGATGCGTCCAGGTCGAGTATCACGACCCGGGCGCCGTGCTGCGCAAACGTGGTTGCAGTGGCACGACCGATACCTCGCGCCGAAGCAGCACCGGTGATAATCGCGACTTTGCCTTGAAGAAGCATGGGGCACCTCTGATTGTTGTTATGGGAGACATTCGGCCATAAACCGATGACTCACTTTGTTCCGCGCCCATGACCTGAGCAATAACGCGAATGTCACTCGGTGCTGAAAAAAATTCAGCACTCGCCAGCCGGTGAGCGGGGTGGTTGAATAGCCCGGTGCCCGAATGACAAGACTTTCAGCGGAATAACAATAATCATGCGCTCACCTGACGATGCACCTGCCGTGCTGCCTCCCCTGAAAGCCATTCAGGCCTTTGAACAGACGGCGCGTTTCGGCAATGTCGCCCGCGCCGCCGAATTGCTGGAGCTGACCCCCTCGGCGGTAAGTCACCAACTGGCCAAGCTCGAAGCGATGATCGGGCGACAACTGTTTTTCCGCACGGCCAGGGGCGTGACCCTCACCCCGGTGGGCGAGCAGTACCTGACTGAAGTCTCTGGCATCCTCCACAGCCTGGCGGTGGCCACCGAACGTGCGACCAGCGATGTCAGCCTCGATTGCCTGCGCCTGCACTCGTCTCCCAGCTTCGGCCTGTTGTGGCTGATGCCGCGCCTGGAACAGTTTCGCGAGAGTCACCCGGATATCCAGCTCAACCTCTCGTGCTCCTACGAATCGTTGCACTTCAGTCGGGACAAGATCGACGTCGACATCCGCCACGGCATGCCCAATTGGCCGAGCTTCGAAGTGCGTACCGTGCGCAACGAGCGGATTGCGGTCATGGCCTCCCCGAAATTGTTGGCGAAGCGGCCTGTGCGAGCCGTGGCGGATCTGCTCGACCGCGAGCTGATCCTGTCGGAGGCGACCCTGATCAAATGGCCGCAGTTGTTCGCCCAGCACGGTTTGTCCCGGCCGGAGAAGCCCTACACCCTGAGCTTCGACCGTTCCTACATGACCCTGGAGGCCGCCAGCCACGGCCTCGGTTTTGCCCTGGAAAGCACGCTGTTGGCCCAGGACTACCTCGCTCGTGGGGCGCTGGTTGAAGTGGCGCCGGATTTGAGCGCTTCGATCACCGCGCACCACCTGGTGTTTCCCCGGGCCCATGCCAACTTCCCTCGAGTCCGACGTTTTCTGGAGTGGATGCAGAAGGAGCTGGGACACGATTTCAATTACTGAACGGCCCTCAAGGGATAAAGGCCAGCACCCTGGCCGGTGAACCTGATCCAGCCTGAAGGGGCAGCACGCCGATGACCAGCGTGCAACCGGTGGCCGGGAGTCGATCGAGCTGATTCAGGCATTCGAGGATGATGCCGCGCTGTTGCAGCACCAGTCGGTTGCTCGTGAAGGACGTTTCCTGCCCTGGGTCGACGCCGTGGGTGTCGATCCCGATTCCGGCGATACGCCGTTGCTCCAGCAAGAACCGGGTGGCATTGGCACCGACGCCGGGGAAGTGCAGGCCGCGCTCATCCTGGTTGAAGAAACGGCCCGGATCCGCCCAGCGCGACTGCCAGCCCGTGTGGAACAGCACCACGCGACCCTCCGGAATCGGGCCGTGCGTCTGCTCCCAACTTACGATGTCTTGCAGGTCGATGACGTAGTCAGCGTTGTCGCCAACACGACTCGCCAGATCCACGACCACCGCTGGGCGCACCAACGAGTCCGGGCTGTAGCCATCGATGCCCATGGCGCCGGCCTCGAAAGTGTTCGGGGCATTCATGTGGGTAGCGCTGTGCTCGCCCATGCTGAAGCTGCGCAGGTAATAGCCATCCTTTTCCAGCGACGCCTCAGTGTTGAGCACCACGGGTGGGTCATTGGGCCAAAGGGCAATGTCCGGCGTGATCAGGTGGCTGAGGTCGACGATCTGGTTGAAATGAATGCTGGGCATGGCTGACGTCCTGTTTGGCGGCTGGAAAAAACACTTAATGGCCCTGGCTGGTCCTGATCAACTCATAGGCCCGACGCACCAGCGGATTGACGGTATTGGCGCGGATCCACAGGTGATAAGTCACGTCCGGCATCCGCGGCAAACCATCGTTTTCCCCCAGTACCCGCATGTCCGGGCCGAGCATTTCCATGCTGCGCGGCGTGACCCCCAGGCCGGCACGGGTGGCGGCCTTGATGCCGATCAGGTTCGATGCCAGGTAGGCCTGGCGCCAGGGAATGTTGGCGCGCTCCAGGGCCTCCAGGGCATAGCGGCGGTAGATACTCGGCTCATCCACCAGGATCAGTGGCAACGGTTCGCCGGGGTTGTGCTGGTACTGCGCCGAGCAGATCCACCACACCGGCGAGGTGCGCAAGGCGAAGCCTTCAAGGTTCGGATCCTGGCGCGTGGAGATGATCATGTCGACCTTGCCCCGGTGCAGATCGTCCATCAGGAACGGGCTGCGGCCGACATCGATTTCCAGGCGCAGGCGCGGCGCCGAGCGGGCGATGTGGCTGAGGATCGGCGGCAGGATGGTGTCGGCGATGTCATGGGGCGAACCGATGCGCAACACGCCGCTCAGGCTGCTCTCGCGCAGGGAATTGAGTGCGTCATCGTTGAGCGAGAGCATTTGCCGTGCGTGGCGCAACAGTTGTTGGCCGGCTTCGGTGAGCTGTTTGTGTCGGCCGCGCTTTTCGAACAAGCTCACGCCGACCTGTTGTTCCAGGCGCTGCATGTGCTGGGTGACGGACGATTGCGTACGGGCCAGCCGGGCGCCAGCCTCGGCAAAACTGTGGTGATCGACGACGGCGATAAAGGTGCGCAGCAATTCGAGGTCGAGGGTCGACATGGCAGTGCTCATATCAAGGATGCAACGTTAAACATTACATAATTTTATGTGTTGGGTAGAGCCATTTAGGTGCCTGTCTATTTCTGTCCAATAAATACGGGGTTATTCGTTTTAGGTCTGACAACAAAACCCAACGAGTTATAACAATAGTAGATATTTGAATTTCCTTCGCCCTCAGGCGGTACCTAGGATTCCCACTCATCAGGCCGGGGGACGCCGGCTATTTCATGAGGGGAAATCCATGTTGTTCGAGCGCTCACCCAAAAAACGATTGCTGCCTTTCATGTTGGGCGCCTTGTTCTCACTGGCGGGCGCCAGTATCGCCCAGGCCGACGCGACCCTGGACAAGATCGAGCAACGCCATGAGCTGGTGGTCGGCGTATTGCTGTCCGGCGGACCTTTTGGCGGGATCGATCCCACGACCCAGAAACCACGTGGATTGAACGTCGATCTGGCCGAGGAACTGGGCCGGCAACTGGGCGCCACGGTGCAATTGGTACCGGTATTGCCGGCCAACCGTGTGCAATTCTTGCAGCAGGGCAAGGTGGATCTGCTGATCGCCAACATGGAATGGACCGCCGAGCGCGGCGAAATCCTCGGCTTCGTGCCCACGCCGTTCTATCGCGTCGGCGGTACCGCCGCGGTGCTCAAGGACAGCAGGATCAGTCGCTGGGAAGACCTGAAGAATCAGCCAGTGTGCACTTCCCAAGGCAGCAGCTACATCAAGCCGCTCACCGAACTGGGCGCCGAGATCAAGGCGTTCAAAAGCTCCTCGGAGTCCTTGCTCGCGCTGCGCGGCAACAACTGTGTGGCGGCGGTGCACGACGCCACGCTGATCAATCCGCTGGTGGCCGAAAACGCCGAATGGCAGGGCTACCGCGCTATCAGCCCGGAGCTCAACCCCGCGCCTTCGGTGATCTGGACGCGCAAGGGGGAAAACGACACCCAGGCCAGGCTCGACCCGATCATTCAACAACTGCACCGCAGCGGCTGGCTGATCGAAGCCCAGACCCGCAACCGCATCACGCCTGCGTCGCCGGCCCTGGTGGAGTTGCAGAAAAAGTTCCAGGGCAGCGGTGCCTGACGGCTGCCGGACTTTCCATTCTTTTTATCGACTGTCGCTCAAGGTAGCCGCCCATGACTTCGTTTTTCTCCGCCAGAACCCTGGCCACCCTGTGCCTGGCGTGGTCCGCCGCCTGTGCTGCGAGCCTGGCCCAGGCTGATGCCACGCTGGACAAGATCCAGCAACGCCATGTCATCAGTGTCGGGGTGATGCTCAGTGGCGCACCCTTCGGCACCATCGATCCGAAGACCGGCGAGCACCAGGGCTACAACGTTGAATTGGCCAAGGGCATCGGCAAGGCGTTGGGGGTGCGGGCCCAGACCGTTTCGGTCCTGGCGCCGAACCGCGTGCAGTTCCTGCAACAGGGCAAAGTCGACATCCTGATCGCCAACATGCAGTTCACCGAGGAGCGCGCCGAGATCCTCGACTATGTGCCGACGCCTTATGAAGAAGTCGGTGGCGCCGCCTTGATTCGCAAGGGCTCGGGCTTGACCCAATGGGCTGACCTCAAGGACAAACCGGTGT
Organism: Pseudomonas sp. AF32; assembly: GCF_022342325.2. NCBI lineage: Bacteria > Pseudomonadati > Pseudomonadota > Gammaproteobacteria > Pseudomonadales > Pseudomonadaceae > Pseudomonas > Pseudomonas sp. AF32. The sequence goes on from NZ_RQJK02000015.1 coordinate 92,125, forward strand.
GCGTGTCCCAGGGCAGCAACTTCATCAAGCCGTTGCAGGAAACCTACGGCGCGCAGATCAAGGCGTTTCGCAGCCAGTCCGAATCGCTGCTGTCGTTGCGCGGCAACGGTTGTGTCGCGGCGGTGCACGTGAGCCCAACCCTGCATGCATTGCTCAGCGACGCGGAGTGGGAGGGCTATGAAATCCCGCTGCCGGGGGATCTGATTCCATCGAATTCGGTGATCTGGCTGCGCAAAGGCGAGCACGATCTTCAGGCCAGGCTCGATGCCGTGGTGCGTGATTGGCATCGCAGCGGCTGGCTGATCCAGTTGGGCGAGCGCACCGGCATGGCACCGTCCCAGGCCCTGCGCGATCTGCATGAGAAATATCGCAACGCTGCACCATTGGCGGCGCTGCCATGAGTCAATCGCTGTGGTTGACCTTGCAGGCCCTGGTCGGCGTGAAACATGTGCAGAGCAGCGAAGAGGCTGCGGCGTACCTGACTGATAAGCAGGGCCGTTACGTCGGGCAGGTGATCGCCGCCGTACATCCGGCCAACACCGAGGAAGTCGCCGCGGTGGTCCGTGCCTGCGCGGCGTCGCAAACCCCGATGGTGGTGCAGGGCGGTAATACCGGGCTGATGGGCGGCGCCACCCCGAACGCCGACGGCCGCGCCGTGTTGTTGCTGCTGGACCGCATGAATCGCGTACGCGCCGTGGACACCGACAACGACACCCTGACGGTCGAGGCAGGCTGCCTCCTGCAAACCGTCCAGCAGGTTGCCCGTGAGGCGGATCGGCTGTTTCCCCTGAGCCTCGGCGCCGAGGGCAGTTGCACCCTCGGCGGCAACCTGGGGACCAACGCCGGCGGCACCGCCGTGCTGCGCTATGGCAATGCCCGTGAACTGGCCCTGGGCCTGGAAGTGGTCACCGCCCAAGGTGAAATCTGGGACGGCCTGCGCGGCTTGCGCAAGGACAACACCGGCTACGATTTGCGGGACCTGTTCATTGGCAGCGAAGGCACCCTGGGGATTATCACCGCCGCGACCCTTAAACTTTTTCCCCGTCCCAAGGCTCAGGTCACCGCGCTGTTGGCTTTCGACTCGCTGGCGCAAGCCGTGGCCTTGCTGTCCCATGCCCGCAGCGGTTTCGGCGCAGGGCTGACGGCGTTCGAGTTGCTCAGCGCCGAGTGCCTGGCGTTGTTGCACGAGCAGTTCCCCGAGGGGCCGCGCCCCTTCAACGGTGCCCGTCAGCCCTGGTACGCATTGCTGGAACTGTCGGATAACCACAGCGAAGCCCATGCTCGGGAGACCTTCGAGCATGTGTTGGGAGAAGCCTTCGAGCAAAGCCTGCTGGCGGATGCGCTGATCGCCGAAAGCCTCTCCCAGAGCCAGGCCTTCTGGCAATTGCGCGAAAACATGAGCGATGCGCAGAAACGCGCCGGGCGCAATATGAAGCACGATATCTCAGTGCCGATTTCCCAGGTGGTGGCGTTCGTGGCCGCGACCGATGCGCTGTTGCAGCAGCATTTTCCAGGCGTGCGGCATTACACCTTCGGTCATCTGGGCGACGGTAACCTGCACTACAACGTTGCCCATCCGCTAGGCTCCACGGTCGCGGCGCACATGGCCCATTACGTCGCGCTCAGCCAACTGGTGCACGACAGCGCCCATGCCCACGGCGGTTCGATCAGCGCCGAGCACGGTATCGGCCAGCGCAAGGTCGACGTGCTGGCTCGCTACAAAAGTCCGGTGGAACTGGACCTGATGCGCCGCATCAAGCAAGCCCTGGATCCGCACAATCTGCTCAATCCCGGCAAGGTCCTGGCGGGAGGGCAACCATGAGCCTTCGTCTGTCCAAGCGCGTGCAGCGTGTATCGCTGTCCGCCAATGCCGCCGCCAAATCCCGCGCCACCGCGTTGCGCGAGGGTGGTCGGGATATTCTCGACCTGACCACCGGCGAGCCGGATTTCGATACCCCCGAACACATCAAGCAGGCCGCCTATGCAGCCATTGCAGGCGGCGCCACCAAGTACACCCCGACGCCCGGCGTGAAGGCACTGCGGGTAGCCGTCCAACGCAAGCTGCACAACGAAAACCGCCTGGACTATCCGCTGGAATCCATCGTGATTGCCAACGGCGCCAAGCAGATCATTTTCAACGCCTTCGCCGCGACTCTGGATGACGGCGATGCAGTGCTGGTGCCGACACCGTACTGGCCGTCCTTCCCCGACAGCGTGCGCTTCAATGGCGGCGAGCCGGTGTTTATCGAATGCGGGTTGGCCCAAGGCTGCAAACTCACTGCACGGCAGTTGGAGCGGCACATTGGCGAACGCACGCGCTGGCTGATTCTCAACGGTCCGGGCAATCCCAGTGGTGCGGTGTACAGCGAGGCCGAATTGCACGCCTTGGCCGAGGTCCTGCGGCGCCATCCGCAGGTGTTGATCCTGCTGGATGAACTCTATGAGCACATCCGCTTCGACGGTTCCCCGGCCCAGAGCCTGCTCAACGTCGCGGCGGATTTGCAGGCGCGTTGCCTGCTGGTGGGCGGGGTGTCGAAAACCTACGCCATGACCGGTTGGCGTATCGGTTTCGGGGCGGGGCCGCAAGTGCTGACCGAAGCCATGGCCGTGGTGCAGTCGCAATCGACCTCGGGCGCTTCTTCGGTAGGTCAGGCAGCCGCTTTGGCGGCGTTCGAGGGTGGCCTGGATTTCCTGCCGGAACAGGTCGCGGCCTATCGCCGGCGCCGCGATGTGCTGGTGAGTGCGCTGCGCGACGTTGACGGTCTTGAGGTCCTTGAGCCGCAAGGCGGATTTTTCGTGTTTGTGCGCTGCGCGGGTCTGCTGGGGCGTTATCGCCCGGATGGACAGCGTGTGGACAGCGACGCCGATGTCGTCGCCTATTTGCGGGAGGAGGGTGTCGCCGGTGTGGCAGGCAGCGCCTATGGTTTGTCGCCGTGGTTTCGCCTGTCCATTGCCACCGCCGATGAGATCGTTGCTGAAGCCGGACGCCGTATCGCTTACGCCTGCGCCCAACTGAGGAACGAACCATGAGCCACTGGCTGGAAGTGTTCGTCCATTGGAGCGCCGGACTGGGCCTCAACTATAACTTTCTGCTCGATGCCTATCAGCGCGGCACCCTGGAGCAAGGTGCGTTGACCACGGTGTTGTTGTGCCTGTTAACCATCGTCGGCAGCCTGTTGGCGGGTGTCGGCCTGGTGGCGTTGTTGACCTCTGGCCGGCCTTGGCTGGCGAAGCCGGCGCGGGTGTTCGTCGAGGTTACGCGCAACACGCCGACCCTGGTGCAGCTGTACTGCGCGTTCCTGGTGCTGAACATGCTGCTGACCCAGGCAGTCGGCACGGCCAATCCGCTGACGCCGTTTGCCTGGGTGGTGATCGTGATCTCGCTGCATAAGGGCGCGTTTCACGCTGAAGCGCTGCGGGCCGGGATCGAAGCAGTGCCGGCGGTGACTCTGGAAGCCGCCAGTTCCCTGGCCTTCAACAACCGTCAGTTGCTATGGAACGTGCAACTGCCCTTGGCCCTGCGTTTTGCCTTGCCGTCGCTGATCAACAACCTGATCGACCTGGTGAAAATGACCGCCGTGGCCTCTGCCATCGCCGTGGGCGACATCACCTACGCGGCGATCATGATCTGGACCCAGAGCGATAACGTCCTGGAACTGATGATCCTGATCCTGTCGTTTTTCGGCCTGTTGAGTTTCACCGTCAATTGTGTGGGGCGTTATCTCGAAGCGCGCCTGAGGATGCCCGGTTATGGCCATTGATTCGTTGGTAAGCGCGCCCCTGGCATGGCCGCGTCGGCATCCGGGCAAATTGCTGTTGTTGGTGGGAGCGGTGCTCTGGTTGGTCTATGTCATGCCTGACAGCCCGGTGCTCAAGGCCTTGTTGAAATGGTCCCCGGCGCTGATCGCAGGCTTCGGCCAGAACATTCTCATCAGTCTGCTGGCCATCGGCCTGGGCTCGGTGGTGGGACTGGTGGTCGGCGCCATGGTGCTGTCACCGCTGCGCCTGTTGCGCTGGCCGGCGCGGATCTGGGTGCAGGTGTTCCGTAACGCGCCCTGGCTGGTGCTGATCTATTTCACCACCTACGTGTTTCCGTTCGAGATTCGGATTGGCAGCACTTACGTTGCATTTCCCGACTGGGTCAAGGTCACCCTCGGCCTGGCCTTGCCGGCCAGTGCCAATGTCGCGGAAATCTTCCGTGGCGCCATTGCTTCGATCCCCAGCACCCAGTGGGAAGCTGCGCGGTCCCTGGCGTTCAGCCGTGGGCAGATCTTCCGCTCGATCATCCTGCCGCAGTGCTTCAAGCGCATGTTGCCGCCGTGGATGAACCTTTACGCGGTGATCACCATGGGCACGGCGCTGGCCTCCCTGGTGGGTGTGCACGACGTGATCGACACCGCGCAGATCGCCAGCAACACCGTGAACCTGACCGGTTTCACCGTGGTGATCTACCTGAGCCTGTTGGTGCTGTTCTTTGCCTACTGCTACCCGATTTCCCGTCTGACCCAATACCTGGAGCGACGCTATGCCTTCTACTGAAACCGTCGCCGAGCCTCTGGTCAGCCTGCGTGACTTGCACCTGTCGTTTGGCAGCAACCCGGTGCTCAAGGGCGTCGACCTCGACGTTTACCGAGGCCAGGCCGTGTCGATCATCGGCCCGTCCGGCTCGGGCAAGTCGACCATCCTGCGCTGCATCACCGGCCTGTTACAGCCCCAGCGCGGCAGCATTCGCGTCGGCGCCACCGAAGTCCACGCCCTGGCCCGGGAGGCCCAGCGCATTGAGTTGCGCAAGCGGGTCGGGTTCGTGTTCCAGCAGTACAACCTGTTCCCGCATCTGTCGGTGCTGGAAAACCTGGTGATCGCCCCGCGCAAGGTCTTGGGACGCAATCGAATCGACGCCGAGAAGGACGCCCGCGCCTTGCTGGCCAAGGTGCGCATGGAGCACAAGACCGATGCCTATCCGGGGCAATTGTCCGGTGGGCAACAGCAACGGGTGGCGATTGCCCGTGCGTTGGCGATGCGCCCGGAGCTGATCCTGTTCGACGAGGTGACCTCGGCCCTGGACCCGGAAACCGTCGGCGAGGTGCTGACGGTGATCCGTGAGCTGACCGAGGAGGGCATGACCTGCGTGCTGGTCACCCATGAAATGCGCTTCGCCGAAGAAATCAGCGACGTCGTCTATTTCACCGAGAACGGGGTGATCGTCGAGCACGGTAGCGCGGCGCAGATTTTCCAGGCCCCCACCAGCGAGCGCACCCGCGAGTTCCTGCGTCATGCCTTGGGTGATCCGGGGCGTCGGCAGCCGATTGCCAACGACCCGTACCTGTTGACCAACCTCAGTCGCTACAGCCTGTCCGTCTGATTTCCTATTGATAAAAATGGAGCCTGTCTCATGAGTATCTTTAGCCGTCCCGATGTCATCGAAGACTTCCTGCAAAAAGTGCGGGTGATCCATCAGCGTGGCGTCGACCGTGCTGCCCTGGTGGAGATCGTCGCCCTGTTGGAGGCGTTGGCCGAGCGCCGCGACCTGTTCAACTTCGACGCCTTCCCGGCGCCGGTGCCGGGGCAGGGCAGCACCGCGTTTCGCTATCGCCTCAATGACGACGGCGATACACCGACGCTGTACCTCAACTCGCTGTTGCCGGGCAAAAGCACAATCGCGCACAACCACGAGACCTGGGCCATCATCAGCGCGGTTGAAGGCCAGGAAATCAACTACGTCTACCACCGCGATGACGAAGGGCGCGAGCCGGGCTACACCACTTTGCATCTGGAGAAAGAAATCGTCGTGCAGCCCGGCACGTCCATCGCGTTCCTCGGGGAGGACCTGCACGGCATCCGGGTCGCAGGCGAGCAGCCGACCCTGCATTTCCATCTGTATGGCTTGCCGCTGGAGTCGCTCAATGGCCGTTATGGCGTCGAAGCCGACGGGCGCATCCTCAATTACAACGCCTCGCAAATGGCACCGTCGATCAAGGCCTACGCCCACTGATCCTGTGCATCCAGCCATCTATCTTTCTCCAGCGGGACTTTCATGAGCCAGACCATAACTCCCGGACAATTGCAGCAGTGGTTGTTCGACGGGCAGGAAATCGCCCTGTTTGATGTGCGCGAGCACGGCCAGTACGGCGAAGCGCATCTGTTTTTCGGGGTGAACCTGCCCTACAGTCGCCTGGAGCTGGAAGTCCGACGCCTGGCGCCAAATCCCCGGGTCCGGCTGGTGATTTACGACCAGGACGGCGGGACATTGGCGGCACGCTCGGCGCAACGTCTGCACGCGCTGGGCTACGCCAATGTGCACATTCTGGAAGGCGGTGCCGATGGCTGGCAGCGCGCCGGGTTCCAACTGTTCGCCGGGGTGCATGTGCCTTCCAAAGCCTTTGGCGAAAAGGTAGGAGAAGCCCGTCACACCCCGCACGTCAGCGCCCGGCAACTGGCGCAATGGCAGGCCCGGGGTGAGCCGCTGGTGGTGCTCGACGGCCGGCCGTTCGAGGAATACCGCAAGATGACCATTCCCGGTTCGGTCTGCTGCCCGAACGGCGAACTGGGTTATCGCGTGCAGGATCTGGTGCCGGACGAGCGGACGCCGATCGTGGTCAATTGCGCGGGTCGGACCCGCAGCATCATCGGTGCCCAGACGCTGATCGACCTGGGGATCAGGAATCCGGTCTATGCCTTGGAAAATGGTACTCAGGGCTGGGATCTGGCGGATCTACCCTTGGAGCATGGCAGCGAGCGTCGTTATGCCGATGAGGTGTCGACCGGCAACCTGGCGGCACAGCGACTGGCGGCGGCACGACTGGCCGAACGGGCCGGTGCGCTGGCCGTCGAGGCGGTGCAGGTTCAGCAATGGGCGAAGGAGATCGAACGCAGTCTTTTTCTGTGTGACGTGCGCACCGCCGAGGAATTTGCCGCCGGCACACTGCCGGGGGCGCAACACACGCCGGGTGGGCAGTTGATTCAATCCACCGACCTGTACGTGGGCGTACGAGCGGCGCGGGTGGTGCTGTTCGACAACGACGGTGTGCGCGCGCCGATCATCGCGGCCTGGCTGCGGCAACTGGGGCATGAGGCTTATGTGCTGGCCGACGGATTGAGCGGTGGCTTGACACTGCCGGAGCAAGACGTCGTGCTGCCTGAACCCTTGCCATTGATCAGCGTGCAGGCCCTGACCGATGCGCTGAAGGATGATGCGGTCGCGTTGATCGATCTGCGCCCGAGCATGGTTTATCGCAAAGGTCATATCGCCGGGGCGCGCTGGTCGATCCGTCCGTTGTTGGCGGACGCGCTGGCCGGAGAGAAACGGCCAGTGGTGCTGGTTGCCGATGATCCGCGATCGGCTGCGTTGGCCGCGCAGGAATTACCTGAAACGCAGCGAGGGCAGGTGCGTTTGCTCGACGGAGGCTGGTCTTCGGCAGGTCTGGTGCTGGAGCAGGGTGCCGAGACATTGTCGGATGAACAATGCATCGACTTCCTGTTTTTCACCCATGACCGCCATGCCGGTAACAAGGACGCGGCGCGTCAGTACCTGGCTTGGGAAATTGGCCTGTTGGCGCAGATGAGCGCAGACGAAATCGCCAGCCTCAAACCGTTGCACTCGCAGTCTTTGGATAAGCAAGTTCGCACCCGTCTGATCCATGCTGCGCGGACCGATAAGGGTAACGGCGCCAGGGCGGTCAACGTTCCTGTCAGTCGCCTGAGTACGGTGTTGTTCGATAACCTGGCGCAGATGCGTGACGTTCGCTCACGGCGCGACAGCGAGCGGCTTCTGAGTTATGGCGCCAAGGGCAATCCTACGGCCTTCGCCCTGGAAGACCTCGTCACTGAACTGGAGGGCGGTTATCGAACCCGGTTGTTTGGCACCGGGCTGGCGGCAGTGGCGCAAACCTTCCTGGCTTACCTGCGTCCCGGTGATCATGTGCTGATCACCGATGCGGTCTATTCGCCGGTACGCCGCTTGGCGCGAGACTTTCTTCAGGCCTTCGGTATCGAAGTCAGCTACTTCGCCCCCGATGGCAGCGACCTGCCTGTACGGCTGCAAGCCAACACCAGAATGGTCTACGCCGAAGTGCCCGGCTCGCTGCTGTACGAACTCTGCGATCTGCCTGCCATTGCCGCATTGTGCAAATCGCGAGGGATCCTGTTGGCGGTGGACAATACCTGGGGCTCGGGCTACTTGTACCGGCCGCTAGCCCTGGGCGCCGACATTTCGATCATGGCCCTGACCAAGTATCTCAGTGGCCACAGCGACGTGGTCATGGGCAGCGTCTGCACCCGGGAAGAGGCCTGGCCGGCCCTGGCGGCCATGAGCGACACCTTCGGCACCACCGTCAGCCCCGACGATGCCTACCTGGTCCTGCGCGGCGCCCGCACCCTGGCATCTCGCCTGGATGTGCACGCGCGCCAGGGACTGGAGATTGCCCGTTGGTTACAGGCACAGCCGCAGGTTAAGCGGGTCTTCCATCCGGCGCTGACCGACCACCCGGGCCATGCGCTGTGGAAGCGCGACTTCCAGGGCAGCAATGGCTTGTTGTCCTTCGAACTTCAACGCGCCGACGATGCTTACCTGGAACGTTTCATCGATGCGTTGCAGTTGTTCGGGCTGGGTGCTTCGTGGGGTGGGTACGAAAGCTTGGTGACCGTCGCGCATGTCGGGGATCGCGACAGCGCGCAGGACCGGGCGTTGAATCCAGTGGTGCGCTTGCACATCGGGTTGGAGGATGTCGGGGCGTTGATCGAGGATCTGGAGAAAGGGTTTGCTGTGGCGGCGGGGTCATCCGAACACTGAAGTTGCACATAACGTGAAACCGCCGCGCCGACGAACGTTGATGGCGAAATGCTGCCAGCTTGGCTACCTTTTCCCATGGCCTCTTCACTGATCGGGAGGTTGCGCGGCTAGGGGGGCGCGGTTGGATGCTTGTCCCAGAGCGGCCGGATGACGGCCTGTTGATCGACAAGTCGACCCGTGATCCTCGATTTTCATGGCATTACAAGGAGTGTAAGCAATGAATGAAGACTGGCCGGCCTTGGGCTTGAATGACGTGGAGCATTCCTTTGGCACCAAGTTAGGTGCCAGTAACAACCCATTCCTTCAAAAGGCACTGAAAGACCAGAAAAGGATTGGCAACTGCTTCGCCTATTCGATGCTGTGGTGTCGTCAATGCATAAAGTTGAACCGCAAGCTGCAAGCCAAGAGTGAACTATTGACGCACAGGCCGCTCATGGTCGCCGCTCAGGCCATGCAATCGTCACAAGTGCGACAGAACAGAAAAGGTGCCTACGGACCGGAAGGCATGCTGGGCGTGGCCTATTACCAGGCAATGGCCGCCGCATTCTGCGTCTCTGCGGCTGAGGTTGGCAAAGATGTCGGATCTATTTTGAGCGACCATAATGGCTGGATTGAATTGGTCACCAAAACAGAAGGGTATTATGTCATTGCTTTCATTTTCGCCGGTGGTGGAGCACACGCCGTCGCGGCGTTGAACAAAGGCCGGGAGCTGGTTTTCTTTGACCCGATTAAAGGTCAGTATTCGGTGGATAATTACGCACCATGGGAAATGATGCAGTACTACGCGGACGTCAAGAAAAGCTGCGATAACTATGGCTTCATTACGAAGTGGATCGCGGTCAGTGTCAGCTGAGGGCGGGCTGTTACGGTTCGCTCGACACACATTGAGGTCCAATTTCTTCCTGCCCTGCGTTTGTCCCTATCGCCGTCTCCAATACAAAATCCTTTCCAGGCGCTAATATCCGCGCCGACCTCCCGTACCTCGGACTTTCCCCCTTCATGAAACTGCACCTGCTTACTGCCAGCTTGTTCTTTGCCTGTACCCTGAGCTACGCCGCCGAGCCGCCCATTCCAAAACCACTGGAGGAACAGGTCGGGCACCTGGTGGCGCTGCTCAAAGACAGCTACGCCACCGGCTACCCGGAAGCGACGTTGGTGCAGACGCTGGATACCGGCGAGGACAGCGAAGTCACGCTCGCCGTGTTCACCATCGAAGGCTTCGGCATGGGCAACAACTACAGCCAATACCTGGCGGCTTTCACTCCGGAAGAGAACGAGGAGGGTGTGCAGCATTTCAGCTTGCTCGACGTGATTCGCATCGGCGGTGATAGCTGGCGGTCGATCGACAAGCTGGACGCCAAACTGGTCAGCGATCCAGCGGGCGAGCAGACCTTGATCGACATTCCGGTGCTGGAAAACACCGACAGCGATGCGCCGAATTTTCCTAGCAAGGCGGCGACGATTCATCTGTCGCTGGATGGGGCCCAGTCGCTTCGGTGGGTGGAGTTGAAGTAGGGCAGTTTGTTGTTGGGCACGATGGCAGATGGTGCACCCGGTTCTCACATTCAGTTCTCACATTCGGTTCAATGGCAGGGCCAAGTCTCGTTCCGTCTGTCCGCGCTGTCAGATCTGACAGTAGAGCGGTGATGCTGTCCGTTCTAAGGTCTTATCGACAGACAAAGCGTGTCATGGATATTCAGGACCAATCGGACTTCATTGCTTAATAGTATGGAGTGCAAGAGCATTGTGCTCGATCCACAGGGATTGGTTGTTGGATTTTGTATCGTCGTATAGGCCGCTTGGTTTGCTAAGTGGTGATTGATTGTCACCGTTGAGTAACTGAAGAGGGCTATTTTATGAAAGCTGTTTTCTATCTTTCCGGGCTGGGTTTACTTGCTGTTTGTCATCAAGTGAGTGCCCAGTGGGTTGCCGGAAATTCGGAGAGTTCATTAGCTGACGGTAGTGCGACATTGATGGCTATCCGTGGCCAATATTTCAACGTCGTTGAAAACTGTGGAACGAATAACAGGCCGGCGTTTCTTTGCAGTGGCGTGACACTGAGAGTGACTAAAAAATCCGACCGGTATCGGGTCTGGGATCCGAGTCCACCGTCCCAGCAGCGAGGTGGAGTTGCATTTTCCTATCTGCGAGCGGATGCAAAATTTCAGACTTTTGCCTGGGGTTATAACAATGGTTATATTCTCTATCCCAAGTTTTCGGCTCCTGCCGATAAACTCTCCCTTGGTGTTGTTTGTTCCTTTCCGATGGATTCCTGGGATTGGCATCGCGACGCTCTGTGTGGTCGGATAACGCTGGAGGAAAATCAGCATTACGAAGTCAGTCGTCCATGCCAGTCACAAGGTATTGTCAATTCCGACCAATGGGCCAATCACTGGAATCAGTCTGTCAGCACCAATGCTCATTTGGATCAATGTGGTTTTGATGTCGCGAGCGGCACCGCCAATGGCGCGGTGTTCTTTTATGAATCACTTAAGGCCAAGCAGAAAATCAATGGCTTCTACGAGTGGAATGAAATACAGGTAGCTACCTGGCCCCAGGGTAGCGCCAGGACACTGCCCCTCCAGGCATTCTTTTACTCTGATCCTGTTGGGCTGGCAGACGCCCGGTCCAATCAAAAAGAGTTCTACACCGATACCGGAGGTATCGTCGTTCCCATTATAAAGGTCACTCTTCCAAGTACCGTTAGCCAGGACACTGTATTTGATTTTCAACCCAGCGATCAGGAAGTTACGGCTGGGCAGGCGACTACGCCGCCTTCTGGGGAGCAGCCGTGGATCGTCAACCCGCTGGATGGGGCTGCTGTAACGTCTCCCTTCAGAATTTCCGGAAAAAGTGCATCGGGTGCAACGGTTGATGTGTGTCTCGAGGGCGGTTGGTATTGTTTTGGCGCGCCAGCGGTGGCCGACGGTAATGGCTACTGGTTTATTGACGGTGCGCAGTTGAATCCGGGAAGTTACAAGTTTACGGCGAGGCAGACAAGCAACGGTCAGGTATCGAGTTGGACGGCCAATCGAACTTTAACGGTTCAGTGAAGACTTGATAAAGGATTAATGAGAAATGTATCCACTGCGACGCTGTTGAATTGGGCAGCGGAAGAAAAATATATTGGCGTACAGGAAGACGGAGATGAAGAATACGAAGCTGATGCTTATGCTCGTCGTTTGGGTTGCGTATGGCATTGAGAACAGTCCCGATGCACGAGCGGACGGTGCGTGCACCCAGTACATCCAATCCGGTACATGGGTAGAGCGTTATGATCCCGGAACTCAAAAAAATGAGTGGAGTTTGGCTGTCATTCCAACGGAGTGCGGTAGAAATATAGACTCGGCTCAGACGAACGCTGAATATGCTGAACTTGTTCAGAAGTTTGGAAATGATTGGCAATGGAAAAACAATGATGGTGGAGGTATGCGCCGTCAGTTGGTGTGTCATCTGGTTGTTGCTCGAAGCAAGATTCCCTGGAATCTGGAGCCCTACAGGCCTGATGTGAGCCAGGAGGTTTCGATCAATAATGGTTGTAACAATGGCCTGCCCCCTGGGAGCGGTACCCTGCCTGCCTACACAGACCCGCCGTCGATTGTGGATCCGGCGGAGGGCGCCACTGTAACGAATCCCTTCAGGATCTCGGGAAAAAGTGCAGCGGGAGCGCTGGTGGATGTATGTCTGGAAGGCGCAGGGTACTGTTTCGGCCAGCCAATGGCCAACGGCAACGGGGAATGGCGCATAGAGGGGGTTCAGTTGGCTCCGGGGACTTATAAAGTGACGGCACGACAGACGCTGAGTGGGCACATTTCCAACTGGGCCTATAATCGGACCTTTACTGTTCCCTGAGAGTATCTGCGGCAGGTTCCGTCTCAAGTCGCTTTCAGAACACGTTCTGTCGTCCACGTGCAATCGCCACCCTTGGGGAGTGGCAAGCTGTAAGGATGCCCCGGACCAGGCGCGCCAAGACGCCTGGCCGGAGAGCAGGAATGGCGTCTGGATCAACCACGCTACCGTGACGTGGGCCGGGCGCCGCAGCCAAGACTCCGGACGGCTGTCGCTATGCGGCGGTGGCGTTCGAGATGCCGAGGTCACTTATGCTCGATGAGACGCTTCACCTGCCCTTGATTCACAGCGTTCTGGAACGCGAAAAGGCCACTCCGGGGGCCTTGCTGCCGATCCTGCATGCCATCCAGGAAGGTTGCGGGTATGTGCCCGACACCGCCGTCCCTGAAATCGCCCATGCCCTAAATCTCAGCGAGGCTGAAGTCCGCGGGGTGATCAGCTTCTACCACGACTTCCGTACCACGCCGCCGGCGCGGCATACCTTGCGTCTGTGTCGGGCCGAGTCCTGCCAGAGCAAGGGCGCCGAAGGGTTGGCGGCGCAGCTGCGCGAACACTTGTCCCTGGACGATCACGGCACCAGCGCCGATGGCAGCATCAGCCTGCGGCCGGTGTATTGCCTGGGGGCGTGCGTGTGTTCGCCGGCCCTTGAGCTGGACGGCGAGCTGCATGCGCGGCTGACCCCCGAGCGCCTGCGGCAACTGGTGAACGGTTGCCTGGAGGAGGGCTCATGCTGACACTCTGCATCCCTCGTGATTCGGTGGCCTGCGCAGTAGGCGCGGACAAGGTGGCGGCGGCACTGGCCAGTGAAGCTGAACGTCGACAATTGCCGCTGGAGCTGCGTCGCACCAGTTCCCGTGGTCTCTATTGGCTGGAGCCGCTGCTGGAGTTTGAAAGCGCCGGTGTGCGCCTGGGTTTCGGTCCCGTGACGCCGCAAGACGTACCGAGCCTGCTCGATGCCCTGGCCGGCGACCCAGGCAATCATCCTCTGGCCTTGGGTCCGGTGGAGGAGATCCCGTACCTCAAGAGCCAGCAGCGCCTGTTGTTTGCCCGTGCCGGTATCACCCAGCCGCTGTCCCTGGAAGAGTACCGGGCCAAGGGGGGCTTCCTGGGCCTGGCCCGGGCGATCCAGATGGATGGCCTGGACGTGGTCACCAGCGTTCTCGATTCCGGCCTGCGCGGTCGGGGCGGCGCGGCGTTTCCGGCGGGCATCAAGTGGCGCACCGTGCGCGACGCGGTGGGGGCGCAGAAGTATGTGGTGTGCAACGCCGATGAAGGCGACTCCGGCACGTTCGCCGACCGGATGTTGATGGAAGGCGATCCGTTCCTGCTGATCGAAGGCATGGTCATTGCCGGCATCGCCGTTGGCGCGACCATGGGCTACATCTACGTGCGCTCGGAATACCCGGCCGCCGTCAGCACCCTGAACGAAGCCCTGCGCATCGCTCGTGGCGCCGGTTACCTCGGCGAGGACGTGGGCGGTAGCGGTCGCCGCTTCGAGCTGGAAGTCCGGGTGGGGGCGGGCGCCTACATCTGCGGCGAGGAAACCTCTCTGCTGCAATCGCTCGAAGGCAAGCGCGGCGAGGTTCGCGCCAAACCGCCGCTGCCGGCACTGCAAGGCCTGTTTGGCATGCCGACTCTGGTGCACAACGTGGTGACCCTGGCGTCGGTCCCGGTGATTCTGGAGAAAGGCGCGCAGTTCTACCGCGATTTCGGCATGGGCCGTTCCATGGGCACGATGCCGTTCCAACTGGCCGGCAATGTCCGTCAGGCCGGCCTCGTGGAGCGCGCTTTTGGCCTGAGCCTGCGGGAATTGGTGGAAGGCTACGGCGGCGGCACTGCCAGCGGTCGGCCGTTGAAGGCCGCGCAGGTGGGCGGGCCGTTGGGCGCCTGGGTGCCGCCATCGCAGTTCGACACGCCGCTGGACTATGAGGCGTTCGCCGCCATGGGCGCGATGCTCGGCCACGGCGGTGTGGTGGTGGCCGACGACAGCCTGGACATGGCCCACATGGCCCGGTTCGCGTTGCAATTCTGCGCCGAGGAATCCTGCGGCAAATGCACGCCGTGCCGGATCGGCTCGACCCGTGGCGTGGAAGTGGTGGACCGCCTGATCGCCAGCACCGACGCCAATGCTCGCCAGGAACAGGCGCTGCTGCTGCAAGACTTGTGCGACACCCTGCAATACGGTTCGCTCTGTGCCCTCGGTGGGATGACCTCCTACCCCGTCGCCAGCGCCCTCAAGCACTTTCCCGCCGATTTCGGTCTGGCGACCATGGAGGCCGACCAATGATCACACTATTCGACCCCAAAACGGACATCGACCTTGGCACCCCCGCTCGCGAAAGCGAAGTGCAGGTCAACCTGACCATCGACGGCCGGGAGATCAGCGTCCCGTCCGGCACCTCGGTGATGCGCGCGGCGGCGTTGCTCGGCACCACCATTCCCAAGCTCTGCGCCACCGACAGCCTGGAAGCCTTCGGTTCCTGCCGCATGTGCCTGGTGGAAATCGACGGCATGCGCGGTTACCCGGCCTCCTGCACCACGCCGGTGACCGAGGGCATGGTGGTCCGCACCCAGACCTCCAAGCTCGCCACCCTGCGGCGCAATGTGATGGAGCTGTACATCTCCGACCACCCGCTGGACTGCCTGACGTGCCCGGCCAATGGCAATTGCGAATTGCAGACGGTGGCGGGGCAGGTGGGCCTGCGTGAGGTGCGCTACGGCTACGAGGGTGCCAACCACCTGGCCGAGAGCAAGGACGTTTCCAATCCTTATTTCGACTACGACCCGAGCAAGTGCATCGTTTGCAGCCGCTGCGTGCGCGCTTGTGAGGAAATCCAGGGCACCTTTGCCCTGACCATCACCGGGCGCGGCTTCGATTCCCGTGTGGAAGCGGCCGGCGGTGATAACTTCCTCGATTCCGAATGCGTGTCCTGTGGCGCCTGTGTGCAGGCCTGCCCGACGGCGACCCTGATCGACAAGAGCGTGGTAGAGATCGGCCAGCCGGAACGCAGCGTCATCACCACTTGCGCCTACTGCGGCGTGGGCTGTTCGTTCCGCGCCGAGATGAAGGGCGAGCAACTGGTGCGCATGGTGCCGGACAAGAACGGCCAGGCCAACCACGGCCACTCCTGCGTCAAGGGCCGTTTTGCCTGGGGCTATGCCACCCACCCGGATCGCATCACCAAGCCGATGATCCGCAAGCACATCAACGACCCGTGGCAGGAAGTCAGCTGGGAGGAGGCGGTCACTTATGCGGCCAGTGAATTGCGCCGTATCCAGCTCAAATACGGACGCGACTCCATCGGCGGCATCACCTCCAGCCGCTGCACCAACGAAGAGACCTACCTGGTGCAGAAACTGGTGCGCACTGCGTTTGGCAACAACAACGTCGACACCTGCGCCCGCGTCTGCCATTCGCCCACCGGTTATGGCCTCAAGCAAACCCTGGGCGAATCCGCCGGCACCCAGAACTTCGACTCGGTGATGAAGGCCGATGTAATCCTGGTGATGGGCGCCAATCCCACCGACGCTCACCCGGTATTCGGTTCCCAGCTCAAGCGTCGCCTGCGCCAGGGTGCGCAGTTGATTGTCATCGACCCACGGCGCATCGACCTGGTGGACTCGCCCCATGCCCGCGCCGAGTTGCATCTGCAACTGCGTCCGGGTACCAACGTGGCGATGCTCAACGCGCTGGCCCATGTGATCGTCACCGAAGGATTGGTCAACCAGCGTTTCGTCGATGAGCGCTGCGAGGCGGCGGACTTCACCCGTTGGCGCGACTTCGTCAGCCAGCCGGAGAACGCGCCAGAAGTCCTGGGCCCGGTTTGCGGCGTTCCGGCCGAGCAGATCCGCGCCGCCGCACGGCTCTACGCCACCGGCGGCAACGCGGCCATTTACTACGGCCTCGGCGTGACCGAGCACAGCCAGGGCAGTACCTCGGTGATGGGCATCGCCAACCTGGCCATGGCCACCGGCAACATCGGCCGCGAAGGTGTCGGCGTGAACCCGTTGCGGGGCCAGAACAACGTCCAGGGCTCCTGTGACATGGGCTCCTTCCCCCACGAACTGCCCGGTTACCGGCACATCTCCAACGAGGCCGTGCGCGCCCAGTTCGAGCAGGCCTGGAACGTGACCCTGCAACCCGATCCGGGGCTGCGGATCCCGAACATGTTCGAGGCCGCGCTGGATGGTTCTTTCAAGGCACTGTACTGCCAGGGCGAAGACATCGCCCAGAGCGACCCCAACACCCAGCACGTGACCGCTGCCCTGACGGCGATGGAATGCGTGATCGTGCAGGACATCTTCCTCAACGAAACGGCCAAGTTCGCCCACGTGTTCCTGCCGGGTAGCTCGTTCCTGGAGAAGGACGGTACGTTCACCAATGCCGAGCGCCGCATCTCCCGGGTACGCAAGGTGATGGAGCCCCTGGCCGGCAAGGCCGACTGGGAAGCCACCATCGCCCTGGCCGACGCCCTGGGCTACAAGATGAACTACAGTCATCCGTCGCAAATCATGGATGAAATTGCCCGCCTGACGCCGACCTTCACTCGGGTCAGCTACGCCGAGCTGGAGCGTCACGGCAGCCTGCAGTGGCCGTGCAACGACGCTGCACCGGACGGCACGCCGACCATGCACATCGAGGAATTCGTGCGCGGCAAGGGGCGCTTCATGCTCACCGGCTACGTGCCCACCGAGGAGAAGGTCAACAACCGTTATCCGCTATTGCTCACCACCGGGCGCATCCTGAGCCAGTACAACGTCGGCGCCCAGACCCGACGCACCGAAAACGTGGCCTGGCACGAGGAGGACCGCCTGGAAATCCATCCGACCGACGCCGAGAACCGCGGCATCGTCGATGGCGACTGGGTCGGCATCGGCAGCCGCGCCGGGCAGACGGTGCTGCGGGCCAAAGTCACCGAGCGAGTGGCGCCGGGGGTGGTCTACACCACGTTCCACTTCCCGGAATCGGGCGCCAACGTGATCACCACCGACAACTCCGACTGGGCCACCAACTGCCCGGAATACAAGGTGACAGCGGTGGAAATCGTGCGGGTCAGCCAGCCTTCGGAATGGCAGAAACGTTATCAGGCGTTCAGCGATGAACAGAGCCGCCTGCTACGCGAACGCCGTCATGCCGAGAAAGCCGAGGTGCGCCGATGAGCACCGAAAGCCTGATCAAAATGGCCAACCAGATCGGCCAGTACTTCGCTAGCGAACCGGACACCGAGCTGGCCGTGAAGGGGGTGCGCCAGCACATCCAGAATTTCTGGACCCCGGCTATGCGCAGGGAGCTGGCAGCCAGTCAGGAGGCGCATTCGGGGGTGGTCTTGCACCCATTGGTGCTGGCTGCGTTGACGGAGCCTGTCGAAACAACCCGGTGATAACAGGCAGCGTCCTGTAGAGCCTGTACACAGGCTCGCTCGCGAAGGCGGTGGTGTATCCAACATCAAGGCTATCCAGTCTACCGCCATCGCGAGCAGGCTCGCTCCCACAGTTCAGCAGTGACAGGAAATGGCGTTCACCCCCGGATCCCTGTGGGAGCGAGCCTGCTCGCGATAGCGGTGCGCCTGTTGGCGGCGATGTTGAGTGGACTATTGCTATCGCGGGCAAGCCTTGCCCACAGTTTTGAGTTCACCACAGTGACTAACGCCGGGGCCGGAAAAATGCCCTGATGTCTTCTGCCAATAACTCCGGTTGTTCCAGCGCGGCAAAGTGGCCACCGCGCGGCATGGGAGTCCAGCGCTCCACGTTGCAGCAGCGCTCGACCCAGCTTCTGGGCGGCATAGGCAGTTCCCGGGGGAACAAGGCCACGCCGAGCGCAGGCTTCACGCGTTCGCCATGGCTGAACGCAAGCGGCCGCCTGCTGCCTTCCACATACTGCCGGAACGACGAGCCGATGCAGTTCGTCAGCCAATACAGCGTCACGTTGGTCAGCAACCAGTCGCGGTCGATGGCCGGGCGGGTGTCGCACCAGGACAGGATCTTTTCACCCATCCAGGCCAGCAACCCGGCCGGTGAGTCATTCAGGCCCACGGCCAGGCTCTGGGGTTTGGTCCGCTGCAGGTGCGCATAGGCGCCTTCTGCGTCGCCAAATGCGGCGGCGCGTTGCAGGAAGGCCTTTTCTTCTTCAGTCTGCGGCGGCTCGGTTTCGCCAAGGGGAGGGCGATAGGAGCCGGGAATGTAGTTGAGATGAATGCCCGTCACCCGCTCGGGAAAGCGCACGCCCAGCCAGGTCGATACGCCGGCGCCAATGTCTCCTCCTTGTGCTGCGAAACGTTCATAACCCAGCCCGGCCATCAATTGCTGCCACAGCCCGGCAATTTCATGAGGGCCCATGCCCGTTTGCTTGAACGGCGCAGAAAAGGTATAGCCCGGCAGCGAGGGCACCACCACATCGAAGGCATCCGCCGGGTCGCCGCCATGGCTGGCCGGGTCTGTCAGCAAGGGGATGATGCGTTGCATCTCGATGAACGAGCCGGGCCAGCCGTGAGTCAGGATCAGGGGCATCGGGTTCGGCCCGACACCGCGTTGATGAACGAAGTGAATCCGCTGCTCGCCGATGCGGGCAACGAACTGTGGCAAGCGATTGAGCTCCGCTTCCCGCGCTCGCCAATCGAACGAGGTCGACCAGTAAGCCAACAACTCCCGAAGCACATCCATGTCCATGCCTTCGCTCCAGCCCTGGCCGGCCAGCGGCTCGGGCAGCCGGGTGTGTTGCAGGCGACGGCGCAAGTCATCGAGAGCGGATTCGGGCACATCGATGCAGAAAGGTTCGATGAACATTATTCAGGCCTCCAACAGCCGCTGGGCGATCCGGATCAAGCGCTCGCCGACCCGTTCGATACCCTTGTTCTGTGCCACGACCTGGGCGCCCTCCATCAACAGGGTCAGCTCCTCGGCAACTTGCTCGGGTTGGTTGAGTTTCAGTTGGGCGCAGAGGATCGCCAATCGACGGAACTGGCGCTGTTTGTGCGCCTGTATCAATGCTCGAGCAGGATGGTCGGCGTCGGGCAGTTCGGCCAGTGCGTTGGTGAAGGCGCAACCGCGATAACCGGCTTGCTCCAGGTCCTCGACGATAAAGGTCACGAACCCCAGCAACTGCTCACGGGGCGAACCGGGATGTCGTTCTGCCAGGCGATCGAGCACATCGCTGTAGCTTTCAGCCAAACGGGTCAGCCATTCCAGGACCAGCGAATCCTTGTTCTCGAAGTGGCGATACACGGTCATCTTGGTCGATGCCGCACGCGCCGCAATCGCGTCCACGCTGACACGAGTAATGCCCTGTTCCGTGAACAGGGCCTGCGCGGCGTCAACGATGCGCTCCCGAGGCGGGAGTTGGGGGATACGTTCCGTGCGCATGAATAATCTCCGCTTGACAGCGATACCGATAAGTATCGCATGATACCGATGGGTATCGTGTGATACCCGTTGGTATCGATCATACCGATCTGGAGAAGCCCATGCACCTTTACGAATATGCCACTCACGATGCAACGGGTCTGGCTCAACTGATCCGCGACGGACAGGTCAGCGCTGGCGAAGCCAGGGACGCCGCCATGCAAGTCATTGAAACCCTCAACCCACAGGTCAATGCAGTGGTAGAAACCTGGACGGATGAACCGCTGTCTGGCGCCGGGCCCTTTCAAGGTGTTCCGGTCTTGCTCAAGGACCTGGGTATCACCGCTGCCGGACGTCGTAACGAATTGGGCAGCGCATTGGCGATGGGCTGTACGGCGCAAAGCGATTCGCACCTGATGCAGCGCTTGCGCCTCGCCGGGATGTTGCCGTTGGGCCGAACCACCACGCCCGAGTTCGCCGCGAGCACCACCACGGAAAGCCGTTTGTGTGGACCGACGCGTAACCCTTGGGATACCGAGCGCAGTGCCGGCGGGTCCAGCGGTGGTTCGGCTGCGGCGGTCGCGGCAGGGATGGTGCCGGTCGCCCATGCCACCGATGGCGGTGGCTCCATTCGTGTGCCGGCTTCGATGTGCGGTCTGTTCGGTTTGAAACCCAGCCGCGGGCGGGTGCCGATGGGACCGGAGGTCGATGAAGTCTGGAGCGGCCTGGCCGTCCATGGCGTACTGACTCGCTCGGTGCGTGACAGCGCGGCGTTGCTGGATGCTGTCCATGGCACCGCAGTGGGAGATCCGTTCGGCATACCGTCTCCTGAAACCAACTTCCTGGCGCACGCGCAACGCCCACCTCGCTCGTTGCGAATCGGCTTGCAAGCCCACCCTCTGAACGGCCAGGCGGTGGACCCCGCCGTAGCGCAAGCGCTCATGCAGACCGTTCGCGACCTTGAACGGCTCGGGCATCGGGTCGAGGAAGTGCAGCTTGATATCGGGTTGAGTTGGGAGGCGTTCGTCGCGCTCAATGGCTGCTTCTGGTCATCCAACACCGCAGCCTGGATCGATGCCATCGCCGCCGCCACCGGGCGCTCCATCGATGCCCAGAACCTGGAGCCGGCTACGCTGGCGCTCTACCGGCAAGGGAAAGCCCTGCGCGCCACCGAGCTGCTGAGCGCGTTGTTCGAGCGCAACATCGTCGCCCGCAAACTGGGTGATTTCTTCGAGCGTTACGATGTGCTTTTATCCCCGACGTTACCAGGGCTGGCGCCACAGATCGGCACGTACAACGCCGGCCAGGAACAACTCGATGGAATGGGTTGGATGCACCGGGTGTTCAATCAGTCGCCGTTCACCGCGTTGGCAAACGTCATCGGCGCCCCAGCCATGTCGGTGCCGCTGGGTCACGACCCGCTGACTGGATTACCCGTGGGAATGCAGTTCATGGGCAAGTTTGGGACGGAGGGTCTGTTGTTCGAACTGGCCGGGCAGTTGGAGCACGAATTGCCATGGTCGAAGCGTCGTCCGGCTGTCTGGGCGGGTAACATCCGCTGATTCACGCGTCGAAACTGATCATGACCGCGCCACACACGCGGTACTGGATATGTCGGTCATAGTGGTCTTCGGGATTCTCGTAGGTTTCAAGCGTCTCCAGAAACCCGATCTGCTCAAGGCCGGCAAGGTCCTCCAGGGACCAGTCGAAGGGAAAGTCGCTGGAAATATTCTCGCCCTGGCATTCAACCCAGTGATAGACCCCGAAGGGCATGTAGCCAAGCCACTCCGACTGATAGTCGATCCGGTCGCAGTGGCTGGCGATCATCGCCGCTTCGATCCTGGTTTTGATGAGTGACTGGCGTTCGTTCATGGGGCGCTGGTTCCGAGAGACAGGGCTTGGGCCTGTGCCGGAAGTCTGCTTGAGAAAATGTCCCCGGACAACCCTGGGACTTGTGGGAGCTGAGCTTGCTCCGGGCGGCGATCATCAGGACAGATGTCGGCTGACCTATCGCCATCGCGAGCAGGCTCGCTCCCACAGAGGATGTGTGGTGGAGGCAGTATGGGTGTACGGCCCCGATCCTGTGGGAGCGAGCCTGTTCGCGAAAGCGGCGGCACAGCTTGCATCGATGTCGAACAGGCAGATGCCATCGCGGGCAAACCTTGCCCCACACCGATCAGCTAACCGTTCTTCGTACCCCGGCCAATCTGCCAGACATAGGGCGGTTCCGTTCCGTTGATTTCCCAGTCGCCAATGATGCGTTCCTTGTAGATCAACGGATTGTGCGAGGCCGCGGTGCGGGCGTTGCGCCAGTGGCGGTCGAGGGCTTTGCCGGTGCTGGTGGCCGAGGCGCCGAGGGCGTTGAACAGGTCGCTGGAGGCGCGAAGCACGAGGTCCGAGATGACCACCTGCGCCTGGGCCGACTCCAGTTCTGCGGCGATGTTGGCGGTGTGTTCAGCCTCGGCGTCCTGGCCGAAGCGGCTTTCATAGGCGCGCTGGGAGGCGCTGGCAGCACGCAGGGCGGTGGCTTCGGCGGCGTAGACCTGGGCAGAGGCCTTGCCGACCACCTGCTGCACCTGGACATCCTGGCTCACTTCGCCGGCATTGCCGGTGCTGAAGACTCGCGTCCGCGCCCGCACTTGCTCGGTGATGTCGCGCACAGCGGCACGGCCCGTGCCCGCCAGTACGGCCAGCAGGACTAGCTGGTAGAACGCGGTCTGGTATTTGAACCGGGTGGAAAAGTCGATGAGGTTTTCCGCCTCGACCACGGCGTTCTCGAACACCGACGTGCCGCTGCCGGTGGTGCGCTGGCCGAATCCATCCCAATCGTCGCTTTGCCGGACGCCCGGCTGATGCACGTTGACGGCGGCGATCACATCGGTGCCGTTGTCGTCACGCTGGGCATACAGGTCGATCCAGTCGGCGAAGATGCTGCCGGTGCTGTAGTACTTGGTGCCATTGACCACCCATTGCTCGCCTTGACGGGACACCCGTGTCCCGACTTCGCCGATCTTCACCGCGCCGATTTCAGTCCAGGCATTGCCCACCAGCTCACCGTCGACGAAACGCTTGAACCAGATGTCCTGCGGGTGGGTGGCGTGTGCATTGAGTCGATCCTCGACAAAGGCGAAGTGACCGCGCAGGGCCTGGGGCAGGTTGGAGTCGGCTTCGGCCAGTTCGATCAGCAGTTGCAGCAACTGCGGCAGCGAGGCGCCGGCGCCTCCGTATTCAACCGGCACCCGCACGGCGCCGAAGCCGGCCTCCTTCAGCCACTTCACTTGCTCGAAGGGCAGGCTGCGGCTCTGTTCACGCTCCAGCGCTCCGGCCTGGATGCGGGCAAAGACAGGTCGGAACCGTTCGGCCAGGGTTTCGTAGTCGGTGCCGGTGGAAAGGATTGGCGGCAGGTGTTGTTGCTGTGCGGTCATGGTTGCTGCTCCTGAGTGACGAGAGGCTGGGCAGGGATGTGTACCTGCCGGTCGAGGCTGTCTTTGCACGGAGCGTGCCCGTCACGAAACGCCCCGTGAAACCTGAGCGTGCGCCGGTTTTTACGAAGCGGGCGCTGTCGGCCTGCGGACAATGTGTTGCGTCACTGTGTGGCGCGCAACAGTCGCTGCCGTGAAGGTCTATCCGTGAGGTGTTGCCCAGGCAACAGTGGACCAACAGCCTGTTTCTCGCACGACAACATCGCTCGTCGATGAAAATCACTAACTCATTGAATATCAATGAAATATTCAGGTGGCACGGTTGCTGCTCTACCCCTGGTGCGGACGCCGACGTGGCGTCCACCGGATGGGGCGACAGATGAGCAAGCAATTCAAAGTGGTGGCGGTGTCAGGCAGCGTGCAGCAACCCTCGCGAACGCTGGTGCTGCTCAAGACATTGGTGGCGCGGCTCGGGCAGCAATTGCCGATCGACGTGCAGGTGATCGAGTTATCCCAGATCGGCCCTCAACTCGCCGGGGCCTTGCATCGCCATGCACTGCCTGCCGCCGTGGAACAGTCCCTGCGCGCCATTGAAACCGCCGACCTGCTGATTGCCGCCACCCCGGTATATCGGGCGTCCTACACCGGCCTGTTCAAGCACCTGTTCGATTTTGTGCATCACGACGCCCTCAAGGACGTGCCGGTGCTGCTGGCCGCCACAGGCGGCTCCGAGCGCCACGCCCTGGTCATCGATCACCAGCTGCGACCGCTGTTCGGATTCTTCCAGGCCTTGAGTCTGCCGGTGGGTGTCTATGCCAGCGAAAGTGACTTCACCGATTACCGGATCTCCAGCGCCCAGGTGCTGGAACGCATCGAGCGTGCCGTCGAGTCGGCGCTGCAAAGCCTTTTTTCGGAGCCTCGGCGCAACGCCAGCGCCGCCTGATCCACCTACTTTTCAACGAACCACGGGGTATATGCAATGAGCCAGGACACGATCAAATTTGCCTACTGGGTGCCCAACGTCAGCGGCGGGCTGGTGGTCAGCAAGATTGCCCAGCGCACCGACTGGGGTATCGACTACAACCGCAAGCTGGCGCAGATCGCCGAGGCGGCAGGCTTTGACTATGCCCTTTCGCAGGTCCGCTTTACCGCCGGCTACGGTGCCGAATACCAGCATGAGTCGGTGGCGTTCAGTCACGCCTTGCTGGCCGCCACAACACGCCTGAAAGTCATCGCGGCTGTGTTGCCAGGGCCCTGGACGCCTTCGGTGCTGGCCAAGCAGATCGCAACCATCGATCAACTGACGGGTGGCCGCGTGGCAGTCAACATCGTCTCGGGGTGGTTCAAGGGGGAATTCACGGCCATTGGCGAACCGTGGCTGGAGCATGACGAGCGTTATCGCCGTTCCGAAGAATTCATCACCGCGCTCAAAGGTATCTGGACGACCGACAACTTCACCTTCCGCGGTGATTTTTACCGCTTCCACGACTACTCCCTCAAGCCCAAACCGCTGCAACAGCACCCGGAAATCTTCCAGGGTGGCAGTTCCCGTGCGGCCCGGGACATGGCCGCTCGGGTATCCGACTGGTACTTCACCAACGGCAATACCGTCGAAGGCGTCAAGGCTCAGGTCGACGACATCCAGGCGAAAGCGGCGGCCAACAAGCATAAGGTCAAGGTTGGCATCAACGCCTTTGTCATTGCCCGCGATACGGAAGAAGAAGCCCGGGTTGTCTTGGCGCAGATCATCGACCAGGCCGACCCCGAAGCCGTCAATGCCTTTGGCGATGCGGCGAAACAGGCCGGCAAGTCGAGTCCGGAGGGCGAGGGCAACTGGGCCAAGTCCAGCTTCGAAGATCTGGTGCAGTACAACGACGGCTTCAAGACCAACCTGATCGGCACGCCGCGGCAGATCGCCGAACGCATCGTGGCGCTCAAGGCCGTGGGCGTCGACCTGATACTGGCGGGCTTCCTGCACTTTCAGGAAGAAGTCGAATACTTCGGCCGCAAGGTCTTGCCGCTGGTGCGTGAGCTGGAGCAAGGCAAAGTAGCCCGGTTCGAGCGCCAGTCGCTACCTGCCTGAGAGGAAGTGCCCATGACACAGCCCACCGCCCATTTGTTGGAACTGGACAACATTTCGCTGGCATTCAAAGGCGTCAAGGCCATCACGGATATCAGCTTTGCGGTCGCGACGGGTGAGATTTGCGCCTTGATAGGCCCCAACGGTGCGGGCAAGAGCTCGCTGTTGAATGTCATCAACGGCGTGTACCAGCCGCAGGAGGGGCGTATTCGTTTCGACCGGCAGGAGCGGCGCCGGATGCGTGCCCGGGACGTCGCCGTGGGCGGCATTGCTCGCACCTTCCAGAACATCGCGCTGTTCAAGGGCATGAGCGTGCTCGATAACGTGCTGACCGGACGTAACCTCAAGCGCCGCAGCAGCTGGATCGAGCAAGCCCTGCAAATCGGTCGGGCCCGGGGGGATGATGACCGCCAGCGCGAAGCCGCCGAACGGGTCATTGCATTCTTGCACTTGCAGCCTTGGCGCGACGTGCTGGTGGGCAAGTTGCCCTACGGCCTGCAGAAGCGGGTGGAGCTGGCCCGTGCCCTCGCGGCGGAGCCTCGACTGTTGTTGCTGGACGAACCCATGGCCGGGATGAATGCCGAGGAGAAGCAGCAGATGAGCCGCTCCATCGTGGACGTCAACCGCGAGCTGGGCACCACCGTGGTGTTGATCGAGCACGACATCGGCGTCGTCATGGGCATCAGCGACCACGTGGTGGTGCTGGATTATGGTCGCAAGATTGGCGACGGCTCGCCCGAAGCGGTACGGCGTAATCCAGAGGTCATTGCGGCTTACCTCGGCACCCACCACTGATACTCAAACATCCGAGGCCTTTCCTTCGGGGAGGGCAGGCAAGTTGCGCCCGCAGAACAGGAACAGGCATGGAATTTTTCTTTGAAGTGTTGATAGGCGGATTGTTGGCCGGTGTGATGTACGCCCTGGTCGCCATTGGTTTTGTGCTGATCTACAAGGCCTCGGGTGTGTTCAATTTCGCTCAGGGTGCGATGGTGCTGTTCTCGGCGTTGACCTTCGTCAGCCTGCTGGAGCGCGGGGTGCCGTTCTGGCTGGCGTTCGCCATCAGCCTGGGGGCGATGGTGCTGATCGCCGTGGCGGTGGAACGCGTGGTGTTGCGTCCGTTGGTCAACCGTTCGCCCGTCACCCTGTTCATGGCCACGCTCGGGCTTTCTTACATGATCGAAGGTTTCGCCCAGGCACTGTGGGGCGCCCAGGTCCATGGCCTGGAGCTGGGCATCAGTGACGAGCCGCTGGAACTGGGCGGCATGCTGCTGTCGCAGTTCGACATTTTTGCCGCGCTGACGGCGGCTGCGCTGGTGCTGCTGTTGTCCTGGCTGTTCAACAAGACCCGGCTGGGACTGTCGTTGCGCGCCGTGGCCGATGATCCGTTGGCGGCGCTGGCCGTGGGCATCCGCTTGCAGCGGGTGTGGGTGGTGGTGTGGGCGGTGGCGGGGTTTGTCGGGCTGGTGGCCGGTCTGCTCTGGGGCGCTCGCCTGGGGGTGCAGTTCTCGCTGTCGCTGGTGGTGCTCAAGGCGTTGCCGGTGCTGATCATCGGGGGCTTTACCTCCATCAGCGGGGCGATTGTCGGCGGGTTGATCATCGGCGCCTCGGAGAAGTTGGCGGAGGTCTACCTCGGCCCCGTCATCGGCAGCGGCATCGAGAACTGGTTTCCCTATGGGTTGGCGCTGCTGTTTTTGCTGGTGCGTCCGGCAGGGCTGTTTGGCGAGCGCGCCATCGAGCGGGTCTAGTGGGCTCACTCAAATCACAACCGTACAAGCCACTCGGGAGATCGGCATGTTTTATCGTGAAGCGGGTCAGTTCAATACGCGTTATGCCCAGGGTCGCCGTGTCTTTACCCTGCGCCAGGACCGCTACGCTTTTGCGGCGCTGCTGGTGGCGGCGTTTTTCGTGATCCCATGGCTGGGTAATGACTATTGGTTCAGTGCGATTCTGATCCCGTTCCTGGTGCTGTCCCTGGCCGGATTGGGGCTGAATCTGGTGACCGGCTATGCCGGGCAGCTATCCCTCGGCTCGGCGGCGTTCATGGCGGTGGGCGCCTTTGCCACCTACAACCTCGAAGTGCGGGTTGCCGCGCTGCCGCTGTTGCTCAGCATCGCCCTGGGCGGACTGGCGGCGGCGCTGGTTTCGCTGCTGTTCGGCCTTCCGAGCTTGCGCATCAAGGGTTTCTATCTGCTGGTGTCGACGTTGGCGGCGCAGTTCTTCGTGACCTGGGCGCTGACCCGGTTCAGTTGGTTTTCAAACGACAGCGCTTCGGGCGTGATCAGTGCGCCACGCCTGGACATCGCCGGCGTGAACCTGGATTCGCCAGTGGGCCGCTATCTGCTGACCCTTTCGGTGGTCACCGCGTTGTTCTGGGTGGGCAAAAACCTGGTGCGCAGCGAGTTGGGGCGCAACTGGATGGCGGTGCGCGACATGGATACAGCGGCCGCGGTCATCGGCATTCCGCTGGCGAAAACCAAGTTGCTGGCCTTCGCCATCAGCGGTTTTTTCCTCGGTGTGGCCGGCGCCCTGTGGGCCTTTACCTATCTGGGCACGGTGGAGCCCCATGGCTTCGATCTCAATCGGTCGTTCCAGGTCCTCTTCATCATCATTATCGGTGGCCTGGGCAGCCTGCTGGGCAATTTCCTCGGGGCGGCCTTCATCGTGCTGTTTCCGGTGCTGCTGTCGAACCTGGTGTCTCTGCTGCCCGGCGGGGTGCTCGACGCCGGCCAGGTGGAGAACCTGCAGAAGATCATTTTCGGCGCGCTGATCATTCTGTTTCTGATCAAGGAGCCAGAGGGCCTGGCACGCCTCTGGCAGACATTTCGCGAGCGCGCACGGCTATGGCCGCTGCGCTACTGAGCGAACCGCACGACGCGGCATGCAGTTCCATTCCGTTGGCTAATCACTGGTTTCAGAACAAGGAAAAACCCGATGTTTAAACGATCATTCGCCAGCCGTCTGGCATTGGCGGTCAGCCTGACCGTCGCTGCCTTTTGTGTTCAGGCTGACAACGAGCAGTATTTCCCCTTGCAAAGCTATCGCGTCGGCCCTTATGCAGCCGGCGGGACGGGGTTCTTCGGTGGTTTCATCGACTATCTCAAGTACGTCAACGCCAACGGTGGTGTGAATGGCGTCAAGCTGACCTGGAGCGAATGCGAGACCGAGTACGTGGTGGAAAAAGGCGTCGAGTGCTACGAGCGCCTGAAGAAAGGCTTGAACGGCGCCCCCGCAGCGGCCACCAATCCGTTGTCGGTAGGTATCGCCTACGCCACGCTGGAGCGTTCGACGGCCGACAAGTTGCCGTTGATCACCATCAACCACGGCCGCACCGACTCCACCGACGGCAGCGTGTTTCCCTATGTCTTCCCGTTGCAACTGAACCCGTATTCCGAGGTGTCGGCGATCATCAACTACATCGGCCAGCGCGCCGGCGGACTGGAAAAGCTCAAGGGCCAGAAGATCGTCACCCTGTATCACGGCTCGCCCTACGGCAAGGAAACCAATGAGGTGCTGCAGACCCTGGCCGACAAGTACGGCTTCACACTGACCTTGCTGGAGGTCCCGCATCCGGGCAACGAGCAGCAATCCCAATGGTTGAATATCCGCCGGGAGAAACCCGATTGGGTCATTCTGCGGGGGTGGGGCGTGATGAACCCGGTGGCGTTGAAGACCGCGCAGAAAGTCGGCTTCCCGGCGGACCATATCATCGGCAACATCTGGAGCAATTCCGAGGATGATGCCGCGCCGGCCGGTGCGGCGGCCAAAGGATTCATTGCGATCACCACCCATCCTTCGGGCACCGATTTCCTGGTATTGCAAGGCATCAAGCAGCAGGTGGTCGATGCCGGAAAGGGCGACCTGGCCGACCCCAAGCGCTTTGGTACCGTGTATTACAACCTCGGCGTGGTCAACGGCATCCTCAACGTCGAAGCCGTGCGCATTGCCCAGCAGAAGTTCGGCAAACAGCCGCTGACCGGGGAACAGGTGCGTTGGGGCTTCGAACATCTCCAACTCGACGACGCCCGGCTCAAGGCGCTCGGCGCGTTGGGGCTGGTGCAGCCGCTGCAACTGTCTTGCTCCGATCACGAAGGCGGTGGCGCGGTGCGCTTCCAGCAATGGGACGGCACGCAGTGGAAGTTGATCAGCGATTGGGTGCAGGCCGACCGCGCATTGTTGCGGCCGATCATCGAAGCGTCCTCCCACCAGTACGCCCGGGAAAAAGGCATTGCCCCGCGCGACTGCACCCAGGAATCCTGAGGCATCCGGGCGAACCGGGCACCCAGGTGTCCCGGTCGTCCTCTGACAGAGGCGAGACAGCATGACGGATGTGCCGATCCTGCAAATCGACGATATCGAGGTTCTCTACGAACAGACCCTCCTGGCTGTACGGGGCGTTTCGCTGGAGGTGGCGAAGGGGCAAGTCGCGGTGCTGTTGGGCGCCAACGGCGCGGGCAAGAGCACCACGTTGAAAGCGGCGTCCAACCTCGTGCAGGCCGAGCGGGGTGAAGTGGTACGGGGACGGGTTTCCTATCAGGGAAGGGACGTTACGCGCAGCGCGCCTCACACCCTGGCAGCCGACGGGTTGGTGCAAGTGCTGGAGGGCCGGCATTGCTTCGCCCAGTTGACCGTGGAGGAGAACCTGTTGGCCGGCGCCCTCCCACGGCAGGTTTCGCGGCGTCAGCTATTGGCCGATCTGGAATTGGTCTACGGGTATTTCCCTCGCCTGAAGCTGCTGCGCAAGAGCCTGGCCGGCTACACCTCCGGGGGAGAACAACAGATGATCGCCATTGGCCGTGCGCTGATGGCCCGACCGCAGTTGGTATTGCTGGACGAACCGTCGATGGGGTTGGCGCCGCAGATCGTCGAGGAAATCTTCGACATCGTTCGTCAACTCAATCGGCACGACGGCGTCAGCTTCCTGATCGCCGAGCAGAACATCAACATTGCGCTGCGATACGCCCACTATGGGTATGTGTTGGAAAGCGGTCGCGTGGTCAGTGAGGGCAGCGCCGGGCAACTGGCGGCCCGGGGCGATCTCCAGGACTTTTACCTGGGGACGAAGGCTGTTGCGGTGGGCGGTTAAACCCTGTGGCGACTAGGTTGAAAGATTGATGACCTGGCCGTCCCGTGTGCTCAACGCGGGCCGACGTTTGTTTACCACCAGCTCGCCGATCTTGATCAGCAGCGTGCGGGTGACATTGCGGCTCAGGCCCAGCAGGCTGGCGGTGTGCACCTGGTTGAAGTTGGCGTAGCGATAAGCGGCGCGCAGCAACTGCGCTTCGACCTTTTCATACAGGTCGCCGTCCTCCCGTTGGAGCAACTGCTCGAACGCTTTTTGCAGCAAGGCGTCGGCGTTCTGGGGGACGCCGGATTGCGGGTCCTGTTGACGGTCGATGCGCAAGTTGGACAGGTGCAGGTCCTGTACGCCAATCACGTTGTTGCGGCAGATCAGCAAGGTGTGATGGATGACGTTTTCCAGCTCGCGGATGTTGCCCGGCCAGGAGTAGTCGAGCAGTTTGCGTTGCGCCTGGGCATCCAGCGTGACTTCGCCGTGGCCGAGCCTGCGGCTGTATTCGGCGATGAAATGGCGGATCAGCGGCAGGATGTCGCCGGGCCGCTCGCGAAGAGGCTTGAGCACCAGGCTGACTACATTGAGACGGTAATAGAGGTCTTCGCGAAAGTGCCCGGCATTGATGGCTTTTTCCAGTTGCACGTTGGTGGCGGCCAGCACACGGACGTTGATCCTGATGCTCTTGCGCGAGCCCAGTCGCACCACTTCACGTTCCTGCAGCACCCTGAGCAATTTGACCTGGATCGGCAGGGGCAAATCACCGATTTCATCCAGGAACAACGTGCCGCCGTCGGCTTCCTCGAACCAGCCGGCCTTGGCCGTCAGCGCCCCCGTGAAAGCGCCTTTCTCGTGGCCGAACAGCTCGGCCTCCACCAGCGTCTCGGAAAACGCCCCGCAGTTCACCGCGATGAACGGCTTGTCCCGGCGGGCGCTGAGGTTGTGTATGTGGCGCGCCACCAGTTCCTTGCCAGTGCCGGTCTGGCCGATGATCAGCACGCTGGCATCGCTGGGGGCCACTTGTTGCAGATGGGCCAGCAGGGCGCGAGACGATGGGTCTTCGAAGACCTGGGCCGTTGCACGTATCGAAGTGGCCAGGCCGGGAGATGGGGGTAGGGTAAGGAGCTGCATGACGGTCGCCTATGGATAGGTTCGCTGGGTGTGTGGGCCATCAGGCTTAAGGTCTAATCTAAGTGATCTAAAAAAAATAAAACAAATAACGTTAAGTTATTTGCTTAAAGCTGAGATGGCCGGTGGGTCTGTGATGGCTTGCGGCAGCGTACGTTCGGCATCGCTGCCAGTTGACCGGTCGCCATCGTCGGCAAGCGTCGCTCCCACTGCAGCGGACGAATGCCAGGGTGGACGTTTGAAGGGTGATGGTATGGCCAAATGCTACGCCGAAAGTGACGAGATCAGGCATAAAAGGAGCGCTTACAGGCAATTGACACGGCAAGCGAGGCAGGTAACGTGGCGCACGGTTTCCTCACAGTGTCCGTGCCTGTGTGCGTTTCAAGCCCATCACAAAGAGAATAAGAAAATGACCAGCCCCAGTTTCAAGGATTCGAACGGCCATCTGGCACAGGGCTTCAAGCCTCGACACGTCACCATGTTGTCCATCGCCGGGATTATCGGCGCCGGTTTATTCGTGGGATCGGGACACGCCATCGCGGCAGCGGGGCCCGCCGTCCTGCTGGCTTATCTGTTTTCCGGCCTGCTGGTGGTGCTGGTGATGCGGATGCTCGGGGAGATGGCGGTGGCCCGCCCGGACACCGGCTCCTTCTCCACCTACGCCGACCAGGCCATCGGACGCTGGGCGGGTTTCACCATCGGGTGGCTCTATTGGTGGTTCTGGGTGCTGGTGATCCCCATCGAGGCGTTGGCCGCCGGGCATGTATTGAATCAATGGTTCCCCTCCATCGATGCCTGGTTCTTTGCTTCGGTATCGATTGTCGCCCTGGCCGTGACCAACCTGTTCAGTGTGTCCAAGTACGGTGAGTTCGAATTCTGGTTCGCCATGGCCAAGGTCGTGGCGATCATCGGTTTCATTTCCCTGGGGTTCGCGGTCCTGATGGGCTGGATTCCCGAGCGGGAAGCCAGCGGCCTGAGTCGCCTGATGCAAGAGCATGGCGGTTTCGCTCCCAACGGCTTGTCGGCGGTGGTCGGGGCTTTCATCACCATCATGTTCAGCTTCATCGGGACAGAAGCCGTAACCATCGCCGCGGCGGAATCCGATAACCCCGCCCAGAACATCGCCAAGGCGACGCGCTCGGTGATCTGGCGCATCGGCGTGTTCTACCTGCTGTCGATCTTCGTGGTCATTTCCGTGGTGCCCTGGAACGATCCGCTCCTGGCGTCGGTGGGGTCTTACCAGCGTGCGCTGGAGTTGATGAACATTCCCCACGCCAAGTTCATGGTGGATGCGGTGGTGTTGATCGCAGTGGCCAGTTGCATGAACTCCTCGATCTACATTGCTTCGCGCATGTTGTATTCCCTCGCACGACGTTGCGATGCGCCGAAGTCGCTGAAAGTGACGTCTTCGGCCGGCGTTCCAAGGGCCGCCGTGATCGCCAGTACCGTACTGGGGGCGGGTATCACCTTGTTCAGCTATTTCATGCCCGCCGGGCTGTTTCAGTTCCTGCTCGCCAGTTCCGGCGCCATCGCCTTGCTGGTGTATCTGGTGATCGCTATCTCGCAACTGCGCATGCGCCGGATGCTGCGTCGCCAGAACGTCGAGCTGACCTTTCGCATGTGGCTGTTTCCCTGGTTGACCTGGGTGGTCATCGCGTTCATCTCGGCGGCGTTGGCGGTCATGATGATCACGCCCGAGCACCGTAGCGAGGTGAGCTCCACCCTGGGCCTGGCGCTGATCATTTCCTTCATCGGGCTGGTGACGTCGCGTCAGCACTCCCCAGTGAAGGGAGCGGTTACCCTGGGTTCGTAGTCATGCTGCAAGGGGCCCTGTCGAGGTGCTGACAGGGTCTCGATCCTCCTGGCTGTTTCAAGCCTGAAACAGCTTCTGCGGTGTCTGGCATCCGCCTGTCACCCGCCTCGAAACCCCCACCTGTCGAACCGGCACTAACCCGCGGCTGCGTTGTCAGTAATGGGCGCCCGTGGTGCTCGCCCTCGGGCAAATAACTCGCGATGGATTGCGTCCTGGACCGACTATTCCTTTGGCGGGTTGCCACTC
Source organism: Pseudomonas sp. AF32 (assembly GCF_022342325.2). Taxonomy (NCBI): domain Bacteria; kingdom Pseudomonadati; phylum Pseudomonadota; class Gammaproteobacteria; order Pseudomonadales; family Pseudomonadaceae; genus Pseudomonas; species Pseudomonas sp. AF32. The sequence continues at coordinate 125,857 of NZ_RQJK02000015.1, forward strand.
TATGGCTTTGCTACTCGATCCGCGTCACGACATCGATGCCGCCTTGTTGAGCTATCGCAAGGTGTTCTGGGCGCTGGCGCTGTTCAGCGGTGTGATCAATCTGCTGGTGCTGGTGCCATCGCTTTACATGATGCAGGTCTATGACCGCGTCCTGACCAGTCGCAACGAAACCACCCTGTTCATGCTGACCTTGATTGCCCTGGGGCTGTTCATGTTCAGTGCCTTGATCGAGTGGGTGCGCGGCGAGGTGATGATCCGCATGAGCGCGGGCTTGGACGAAGCCCTGGGCGAGCGGATTTTCGACGCCGCGTTCGCCCGCAGCCTGCGCGAACACAACGCCAACCCGGCCCAGGTGCTCACGGATCTGGCAACGCTGCGGCAATTGATCACCGGCCAGGGCCTGATCGCCTTGCTCGATGCGCCGTGGCTGCCGATTTTTCTGTTGGTGGCGTTCATCTTCCATCCCTGGTTCGGTGTGCTGACGCTGGTGCTTGCGCTGGTGCTCATCGGTCTGGCGTTGTGGGGTGAGTTGGCGACTCGGGGGCGCCTGGGGGAAGCCAACCGGCTGGGTGTGCAATCGGCCGCTTACGTCAATAGCACGCTGCACAATGCCGAGGTTATCCAGGCCCTGGGCATGCTCGGGGCGTTGCGCCAACGCTGGAGTCTGCTGCAGCAACGCATCATTGCCGCCCAGGCCCATGCCAGCGACCGCAGTGCCCGTATCACCTCGACGACTCGCTTCGTGCGTATTTCCGGACAGTCCCTGGCTCTGGGCCTGGGGGCGTTGCTGGTGCTCGAAGGCCAGCTTTCGGCGGGCATGATGATCGCCATGTCGCTGCTGCTGGGGCGAGCCCTGGCGCCGGTGGAAATCGCCATCGGTTCGTGGAAGCAATTCAATGCCGGCCGCCAGAGCTATCAGCGCCTGAGCCAGTTGCTGGCCCAACATCCTCGCGAACGCCTGCGCATGCCTTTGCCGCCGCCGACCGGCGCGGTGCGCCTGGAGCAGCTGTATGTCGGCCCGCCCGGTTCGACACAGCCGATACTGCGGGGGATCAACTTCAGCCTGAGCAAGGGGGAAGTGCTGGCGGTCGTCGGTCCCAGCGCCAGTGGCAAGTCGACCCTGGCCAGGGCGCTGGTCGGTGTGTGGCCGCCCCTGGGGGGATCGGTGCGCCTGGACAACGCCGAGATCAGCCAATGGTCCCACGATGCCCTGGGCCCGCACCTGGGTTACCTGCCGCAAGACATCGAACTGTTCGACGGCAGCGTCGCCGACAACATTGCCCGTTTCGGCGAGCAGGACGCCGACAAAATCATCGCCGCCAGCCGTCACGCCGGTATCCACGAAATGATCCTGAGGTTCCCCCTGGGCTATGACACGCCGCTGGGCCCCGGCGGGCTTGGTCTATCCGGTGGGCAGAAACAACGTCTCGGCCTGGCCCGTGCGCTTTATGGGCACCCCTCGCTGATCGTGCTCGATGAGCCCAACTCCAACCTCGACGAGGCCGGCGAACTGGCGTTGGTGCAGGCCATCAATGCGCTGAAATCCGCCGGCAGCACCGTGGTGCTGATTACCCATCGGCCTGCCGTGCTGGCGGTGGTCGATCACATTCTGGTGCTCAAGGACGGTATGCAACAGGCGTTCGGCCCTCGGGACCGGGTGCTCAAGGCGCTGATGCCTGGGCCGCGGCCGACAGCGGTGAGGGAGGCGGGCGAAGATGCGTGACTTGGCCCCCAACACCCGAGCCGACAGCGAGCAGGGGCTGAGCGTGCGCAACGTCGCTGCATTGCCCGGCGCCAGCACCGATGCGAGCGGTGCTGCCCGTTATGGCGTGGGTTTCCTGGTTCTGGCCTTGGGTGGTGCGTTGCTCTGGGCCTGCCTGGCACCGCTGGACCAGGGCGTCGTCGGCAGTGGCACCGTGGTGGTGGCCGGCGAGCGCAAGGCGGTGCAGTCGCTGGTGGGCGGCGTGGTGGAGAAACTGTTGGTGAGCGATGGCGACCGCGTCAGCCAGGGGCAGTTGCTGGTGCAGCTCAACACTGTGCAGGCGCAGTCGCAGTTGGACGTGACCCTGGGCAAGTTGCTCAACGACCGCAGCATCGAGGCGCGACTGATCGCCGAGCGCCTGGGCGCCGCCGAGATCCAATGGCCCGCGCAATTGCTCGAGCGTGCCGACGAGCCGCGGGTCAAGGCGGCCATGGCGTTGCAGAGCCAGTTGTTCCTGACCCGTCGCGCGGAGTTGGGCAGCCGTTTGCAGATCATCGAGCATGAAGTCGCGGCGCTCCAACAGCAGTTGCTCGGCTACGAAGGCGTCAAGCGCAACTACGACGCGCAAATGCGCTTCCAGCAACAGGAACTGGAGGGGCTGCGGGACCTGGCGCGTGAGGGTTATGTACCGCGCAACAAACTCTTCGAGGCCGAACGCAATGCCGCGCAACTGGCTGGCCAGATCGCCTCCGGGGTCGGCGATATCGGCAGGACCCGGCAGGCGATCAATGAGAGCCGGCTCAAGGCGTTGCAGGCACAACAGGAGTTCCGGCGTGACGCCGAAACCCAGCTCAGCGAGGTGTCCGCCGAGGCGGCGGGATATGCCGAGCAGATCCGCGCCTTGCAGTTCGAAGTCGACAACGGTGCCATCCGTGCGCCGGCGGCCGGGCAAGTGATGGACGTGAACATCCACACGGTTGGCGGCGTTGTCCAGGCCGGCCAGACCTTGATGCAAGTGGTGCCTCTGGATGCCCCCATGGCGATCACGGCGCGTTTCGAGCCGCTGATGGCCAACAAGTTGCGACCGGGGCTGCCGGTGCATGTGCATTTCACCGCTTTGCAACGTGTCGATACGCCAACGGTGACGGGCACGGTGAGTACGGTGTCGGCGGATCAGTTGATCGATGAGCAGACGCACCAGCCGTATTTCTCGGCCAAGGTGGAGATTGGCGCCGATACCGTTGCCGCGTTGCAGTCCGCCGGGTTGCTGGTGCGTCCCGGCATGCTGGCCGATGTCACGGTGGTGACGGGGGAACGCACGCTGATGAACTACTTGATGAAACCGTTGCGCGAACGCTTGTTGGCGGCCTTTAAAGAGGAATGAGCATGACCCACCGTTGCCTTTATCGCGCCCGGATGCTGTTGAGCCTGTGCACCGGTTGGGCAGTGATCAGCCCCTCCTGGGGCGCAGAGGCAGGGCTGAGCCTGACCGCCGCGTACGATGCTTCACGGCTCAACGATCCGACCGTGCAGTCTGCGGCCCATGCTTTCGAGGCTTCGCGGCATGAAGAAGCGATCGGGCGAGGCGGGCTCTATCCGCAAGTGTCCCTGACGTCACGCTATGGCTACGGGGGGCGTACCGATGGCGGCGACGACAGCGGTTATGTCAACAGCAACGACTACCAGGCCAATAACGTATCCCTGGTGGCGCAACAACCGCTCTATGACAAGGGGCGCTGGGCTGCTTATCAGGAGGGCAAGGCCCGCGGGCAACTGGGCAGCCAAGTGTTCGATGTGGCCGGACAGACCCTGTATGACCGGGTCGCCAAGGGCTATTTCGACGTCGCCCGGGCCGAGAACGAGATCAAGTTGATCGCCCAGCAGAAAGCCGCCATCAATGGATTGGTCACGCAGAGCAAAAAGCTGTTCCAGGGAGGGCAGGGGGCGATCACCGATATCGACGAGGCCCAGGCGCGGCTCGATCTGGTGCAAGCCCAGGAAGCCGAGGCCCAGGCGCGCCGGGTGGCGGCGTTGCGGGCGTTATCGGGGCGTGCCAGCGTGCCTATCGATGACATTCTGCCGATGCGCGAGGAGCTTGCTGCCAGCAGCCCGATCCCGCCGGAGCAGGACCTGCGTTACTGGACGGCCATCGCCCGTGAAGCCAGTCCCGAGCTGGCGGCCCGGCTGGCGGCGGTGAAAGTCGCCGAGGCGCAGGCCGACAGCCAGCGTGCCGGGCACTATCCGACCTTGTCCCTCACCACCCAACTGACCCGTCGGGAAACCCGCCAGTACCAGGAACTCGATCCACGCCAGGACACCTACTACGTAGGGGTGCAACTGGACATTCCGCTGTACCGCGGCGGCGCGGTACGGGCTTCGGTGGCCAAGGCCGAGGCGCAACTGGCCGGTGCCCAGTCGGACTATGACGTGCAACGCCAACAACTGGCGGAGGATATCGAAACCGATTACCAGGGCGTGGTGGCCGGGTTTGCCAAGAGCAAGGCCATGCAACGGGCGGTGGAGTCCAACCAGCGGGCGCTGACCTCGACGGAAAAAGGCTTCCAGGGCGGCGTGCGCTCCACCGTCGATATCCTCGACGCCCAACAACGGGTCTTCCAGGCTCGCCGAGACCTGCTCAACACCAAGCTCGACATGCTGCAAAGCTACGTGAGCCTGCACACCCACACCGGGCAGATGAACCGCGCAGTGCTGGAGCAGGTGCAAGGGCTGTTCTGAACCTGCCACCGTCATCGCGGGCAAGCCTTGCTCCCAAGGGACTGCGTCCTGCACAAAACACAGATCCATTGTAGGAGCGGGCTTGCTCGCGAAAGCGGTGTGTCAGAGACCTGTTATCGATTGTCCCACCGCCTTCGCGAGCAAGCCCGCTCCCACCTCTGCAGTGACGTGGACACGGCAGTTTCTGTGGGAGCGAGGCTTGCCCGCGATAGCGATGGGTCAGTTGCATCGCCGGTCAAACCTCCTCAGGCAGTGAAGTCACTGGCATGCAACTCCTTGACGCCGACCAATTCGAACTCGAACTCCGCCGTGGCGTCGGCGTCGACGCTGCCGTAGAGGATGCCATCGGCAAAACGCAGCTGGCCGGTGGCGTTGGTGGTGTCGAAGGCATTGCTGCCGATGAACGTGAAGGTGTCGACGGTGGCGGTCAGCGGGTTGGCGTCCAGGCCGGTCAGGTCCAGGTGGTCGAGTTCCGTGCTCTTGAAGCCGCTGATCACATCGCGCAACGCGCCCACGCGCATGTCCGACAACGCCGTGAACGCATAGGTGTCGGCACCGGTGCCGCCGCTGAGGTTGTCGGTGCCTGCGCCGCCGATCAGCCGGTCATCCCCCGAGCCGCCCACCAGCACGTCGTTGCCCGCACCGCCGTTCAGGATGTTCCCGGCACTGTTGCCGGTCAGGGTGTCGGCGTAGGCACTGCCGGTCAGGTTCTCGATGTACTTCAAGGTATCGAGGCCCGAGCCCACGGTGTTCTGTTGCGAGGACGTCGAAAGGGTCACGGTGACACCCGCCAGGGCGCGTTCGAAGGATGCCGTGTCGTTGCCATCACGGCCATCCAGCACGTTGTCGCCGGCCGCCGCGAACAGGGTGTTGTCCAGCGCGTTGCCGGTGCCATTGGCCGCGCCCGCGCTATCGATGTAAAGGTTCTCGACGTTATTGGCGAGGGTGTAGGCCGCGAGGCTGCTGTGGACGCTGTCGATCCCGCCGGTCAACGCATTGGTGTTGGTCTCGATCACGGTGTCGCTGGCATTGTCCACGTAGTACGTGTCATCGCCGTCGCCGCCACTGGTGCTGTCGGCTCCGGCGGCGCCATCGAGCACGTTGTTGGCGGCATTGCCGGTGATGAAGTTGCGCCGCTCATTGCCGGTCCCGTCGATGTCCGAGACGCCGGTGAGCACCAGGTTCTCGAGGTTGGCGCCCAGGGTCCAACTGACCGAGGCCTGTACCGTGTCGATCTGCGAGGTGGAGGTGTTGGTTTCCACGACGCTGTCGAAGGCGTTATCGACGATGTAGATATCGTTGCCATCGCCCCCGGTCAGGGTGTCGGCCCCCAGGTCACCGTCCAGCGTATCGTTGCCGGAACTGCCCACCAGGGTATCCGCCTGGTCGGTGCCGACAATCATCCCGCCTTCGTTCTGGGCGTTGTCGAAAATGTCCTGCACGCTGTTGTTGTCGTTGGGGTTGCCCTGGAAGCCCAGGTCATCGGCAATGTAGTCGGCCAGGCGCTGGCCGACGATTTCCGCCGACTCCTCGTGCAGATGCCAGACGTCATCCGGGTACACCAGCGGATCGACTTCGTAGCGCAGGGGCAGGTCGGTGTAGTCCACCGCCAGCTTGACATCGGCGCGCTCGGCGGCGATGGCCTCCTGGGCGGCACGGACATAGCCCACACCGTCGACAATGGCGGCGATTTTCTCTTCGGAATAGCCCCGGGCACGCGCCGCATCCTGCTCGTAGTGACCGGTCTCCATCAGGTACACGTTGAAATTGCCGAACTGGGCATGCAGGTAGTCGAACACCTTCAGGGTCGCTGCCTTGTAGGCTGCGGCGGCTGCCGCTTTGTCCGTTGAGCGGGCGATCTCCTGGGCGGCTTCCTCGCCCTGGCCCCAGATAATACCCATGGTGACGTTGTCGATGGCCTTGAGTTCGGTGAGCTGGTCGCGCAACAACGTCACGGCACGCAACAGCGCCGGCCCGGGTTGGTTGGTATCGGTCAGCCACCAGCACAGCTTCAGTTCGTCGGGGCTCAGGGTCGACAGGCCGTTGACTGTGCTGCCACCCACCGCGATGTCGATGCCATTGCCGTCGGCGTCGGTGAACTGGCTGCGAACGTCATAGGTCGTGTACTTGTCCAGGTCGTTGACCAGCATTGATGTGCCGGATTGATCGTCGTCCTCGGTCATGCGCAGTAGCCGCGCATTGGATTGGCCGAGCGTTGGCAGATAAAGAATGTCCTGCTGGGCGCGCTCGCCGAAGACGAAGTCGTTGGCGGTCAGGGTGTTGAGGTAGTTGCCGTTGAGGGCGATTTCGAAGCGGTTGCCATCGGCGTCGGCCTCGGCGGACTTGATGTAGGTTTTGTCGCCCGCCGAGTTCAACGTCATGTAGAGCGTGCCGTTGCTGCCGTCGCCAAGGCCAGTGAAGCCCAGGCTGGACACGTCGATCTTGTCCACGCCCACGGTGAAGTCATAGATCGTGTCGGTGGCCGTGACGCCGCCGGTGTCGTAGTCGCGGTAGCTGTCGAGCACGTTGCTGTAGCGGAAGGTGTCGGCGCCATCGCCGCCGTACAGCGAATCCCGTCCCGCACCGCCATCGACGATGTCTGCGCCGGCAGCGGCCTTGATCGTGTCATTGCCACCCAGTCCAAGGATCAGGTCCGCGCCTGCCGTGCCGTTGAGGGTTTCGGCGTTGTTGGTTCCGGTGACGGTGTTGGCGGGGGCGTCGGCCACCACCAGGGCGAAGTTGTCGCTGACCGAGGCCCCCGAGGGATCGGTCGCCTTGACCAATACGTCATAGTTGCCCGCGGCTGTGCTGGTAGGCGTGCCGCTGAAGCTCAGGTTGGTGGCGTTGAACTTCAGCCACGAGGGTAGCGCACTGCCGTCGGCGAGAGTCGCGGTGTAGGTCAGGACATCCTGGTTGGCGTCGGTGAAGCTGTCGTGGGCCACGGTGTAGCTGAATGGCGTGTTTTCGCTGGCCGTCTGGTCGAGCAATGGAATCGTCACCACCGGCGCTACGTTGCTTGGCGTGTTCTGGTCGGCGAAGACGAAATGCGAGGCGGTCAGGCTGTTGAGCAGGTTGCCCGCCAGTGAGACTTCGAAGCGGTTGCCGTTGGCATCGACGGTCAGGTCCTTGAGGTAGGTCCGGTTGGTCGAGGCGCTATAGGTCACTTGCAACGTGCCATTGAGGCCGTTGCCCAGGCCGGTGTAGCCGAGTGTCGAAACGTCGATCTTGTCGGCGGCCACATCGAAGTCGAGGATCTGGTCACTGACGCTGGTCGAACTGGTGCGGTAGCTGTCGAGCTTGGAGGTGAAGCGGAACACATCGGCGCCCGTGCCGCCGGTGAGTTTGTCCACGCCGGTGCCACCCACCAGGATGTCATTGCCGGCGCCGCCATTGAGCGTGTCGTTGCCGGCGCCCCCGAACAGTTGCTCGTTGGCCGCGGTGCCGGTGAGCGTGTCGTTGTTCGGCGTACCGTTGATCACGATGGGGGCGGCGGGCGCATCCTGCACGGCCAGGGTAAAACTGTCGCTGACGCTGGCATTGCTGCCGTCGGTCGCGGTGACCTGGATGGAGTAGGTGCCCGACGCCGTGTCGCTGGGCGTGCCGCTGAAGGTGCGGGTGGCCGCATCGAACACCAGCCAGCTGGGCAGTGCGCTGCCATCGGCCAGTTTGGCGGTGTAGCTGAGGCTGTCGTTGTCCGGGTCGCTGAAACTGGTAGCCGGTACCACGTAGCTGAATGGTGTTTTTTCCGTTGCGTTCTGGTCCAGCAGCGGCGTCGCCACCACGGGGGCATGGTTGGTCGGGGAGGAGGTGGCGAACACGAAATTGGCGCTGGTCAGCGTGTTGAGGTAGTTGCCGTCCAACGCCACTTCGAAGCGGTTGCCATTGGCATCGGCGGTGAGGGACTTGATATAGGTCTTGGTGCCGGCGCTGTTGAGCACCAGGTACACGGTGTCGTTCTTGCCATCACCCAGGCCGGTAAAGCCCATCGCCGAAAGGTCGATCTTGTCGGAGGCCACGTTGAAGTCGGTGATCAGGTCGCCGAGGTTGGCGCCTCCGGTGTTGTAGTTGCGGTAGCTGTCCAGGCGGTTGGAAAACACGAAGGTGTCCGCTCCGGCACCGCCGGTCAACGTGTCCATGCCGGCGCCGCCATCGAGCTTGTCGTCGCCCGCGCCACCGCTGAGGCTGTCGTTGCCCGCCAGGCCGAGCAGGGTGTCGGCCGCATCGCTGCCGGTCAGCGAGTCGTTGCCGCTGGTGCCGGTCACCACGCGATTGAAGATGAAATTGCTGGCGGTCAGGGTGCTGGCCAGGTTGCCGGAAAGAATCAGTTCGAAGCGATTGCCGCTGGCATCGGCGTCAAAGTCCTTGATGTAGGTGCGGTCGCTGGTGGCGTTGTAGCTGATCTGCAGGGTGCCGCCACGGCCGTTGCCCAGGCCGGTGAAGCCAAGACCGGCGAGGTCGATCTTGTCCTGGGTGACGTCGAAATCGGTGATCGTGTCATCGAAGCTGGACGTGGCATTGCGGTAACTGTCGGACTGGCTGGCGAAACGGAAGGTATCGGCGCCCGTGCCACCGGTGAGTTTATCGACGCCCGCGCCGCCCACCAGGATGTCGCCGCCGGCGCCGCCATTGATGGTGTCGTTGCCCGCGCCGCCGTAGAAAATCTCGCTGGCGCTGCTGCCCAGCAGGGTGTCGTTGCCGGCCGTGCCTTGTACGGTGGTCATCGGCACCGTGGCGCTGACGTAGCTGCCATCGCCATAGACCAGCGTGGCGCCTTTGCTGGTGTGGCTGATGGTGTTGGCGATGATCGCGTTGCGATCCGTGCCGTCCTCGTTGCGCTCGGCTACCCCGTAGGTCGACAAGTCGCTGCCGCTGATGAGGTTGCCCTGGATGAGGTTGTCGCTGCCGTTGAAATACTTGCCGGAGACGCCCAGGGTGTCGTCGTAGGACTGGATGATGATTTCCGGTACGGCGCCGCCGAGGGCGTTGTTGTTCAGGGTGTTGTCGATGATGTCGACGTGGTTGCTGCCGTAAATGCGGATCCCGGCGCTGGCGTTGTCGTGGATGTTCACGCCGGTGACGTCGACTTCGCTGGATAACTTGATCAGCACGCCTTCGGCACCGTTGCCATAGACTTCACCTCCCGTGATGGTGATGTTGCTGGGGGAGGGGATGTTCTCGCTGCCGCGCTGGACCACGATGCCGTTGCCGCCGTTGTCATAGGCGACGTTGTTGGTGAGCGTGAAGTCGTGGGTGCTGGTGACGATGTTGAAGCCATGGCGATCATTGTCATAGGCGACGTTGTTTTCGAAGGTGCTGTCGCTGAGGAAATCCGCCACGAAGCCGTCCAGGCCGTTGCCATGGGACACGCTGTTCCTGATGACCATGTTGACGGTCTGCTCGTGGGGGTCGAAGCCGTATCCGGAGCAGTCCTTGATTTCGACGCTGTCGATCGTGACGTTGGAGTCGTAGCCTTCTTCGCCGGGTATGTATCCGTTGAACCAGCCGTCGATCTTGCCGGTGGTGTTATCCCGGTTGCCGTCGATGGTGAGTTGGCTGATACCGAAATCGTGGGTTTCTTCGCCGTAGGCGGAGCGGATGACGCCGGTGATCTTGGTGTCGGAGCCGTCGGCCACCTTGACGGTGGTCTCGCCCATGCCGTCGCCGTACAGGTAGACGTTGCTCTTGAGCATCAGGCAACCGTCGGACGGTTCCTCGCCTCCCGAAACGATATAGGTCCCGGTGGGCATATACACCTGACCCCCACCGGCAGCGGCCGCCGCATCGATCGCAGCCTGGATGGCTGCGGTGTCATCGGTAATACCGTCTCCTTTTGCGCCAAAATTTTGTACGTTGAAAATCATGAGCTTATCTCCGTATCGGGCTGGAACCACGGTAAATGCCAATATTCCATCGGCGACCACGGAGTTAGGACCCGGCGGAGCGGGAAAGTTGTGACCGCACATCGGGTGAAGTGTCAAAAAGCTGAACTACCGGATCAGCGGTCGGGAACTCTGGATTGAAAAATAACGTTCTGTTGACGCGCCACCTGTGGGAGCGAGCAGGCTCGCTCCCACAAAGGGCCTGCGGTGGGCACAAACATTCAGTGGATTGTTGATTGGCATCAACCCCGGAATTCGGGGCACGCGGTAGCCTCGGGATAAACCCTGCGCCGGTGAAGAAATCCCCATGAGCTATCCGCTGTTTCTGACGTTGCACCTGTTCGCCGCGCTGGTCTTCGTCGGCACGGTGTTTTTCGAAGTGCTGTTCCTGGAGAACATTCGCCAGCAACTGCCCGCCAAGGTCATGGTGCTGTTGGAACAGGGCATCAGCCAGCGGGCGCGGCAATTGATGCCCTGGGTGTTGCTGGTGCTGTTCGGGGCGGGCGTTGCGATGGTCTGGCTGCGCTACTGGCCCGCGCTGATATCGCCCATGCACTCATCGTTCGGTTTGTTGCTGGGGCTGAAAATACTTCTGGCAGGCAGCGTACTGGGGCATTTTTTCTGGGCCATGTGGCTGTTCAGGCGCGGGCGGATGAATGCCCGTTATGTCCGGATCATCCATACCCGCGTGTTCCTGCATCTGGTGGCAATCGTGCTGCTGGCCAAGGCCATGTTCTACGTCGCCTGGTAAGCCGATGGGTGTCGGGTTCCGGGCGCTTGATACAGGTCAAGGTGCGGGGCCGGATCAAGACGGACAATGTCCTGGCAACCACTCGGAGATTGTCATGTTCGACCTGTTTCATAAATTCCACGGAGGTGTCGGCTCCCTCGACCTGCTCCGGGGGTTGCGCGACAGCCGTCGCAAGTGTCGGCCGTTGTCGCTGTCGGTGCACCTGCCTTCGCGTTTGAGGCTGGCGTCCTGCTCGCCACTGGTCAGTGTCTGCCGATGCGCCGAAATCGACGTTTATCTGCAACGCCTGAAGTACGAGATGGGCCTGGTCGGCTGTCATCTGGGGGCAGGCCGCAGGGTGGAGCAGTTCTGGCTCACCGGCGGAACGCCGGTGATCGCTCATTTGCAGCAACTGATGGGCGATCTGCGCAAGCGCTTCGACTTTTCCGAGAGCGGCGACCACAGCATCGAAGTGGACCTGCACCACACCGACTGGGCCACCATGGGGCTGATACGCGACCAGGGTTTCACCCATGTCAGCATTGGCGTGCCCGACGTGGGCGTCGACCGGGACATGGCGGTGGACTGCTATCAGAACCCGGCCCCGATCCATTCGCTGATCGACGCGGCGCGGACCTTCGGTTTCCGCTCGGTCAACATCGACCTCGGCTATGGTCATGCCTGGCAGACGCCCCGTAGTTTTGCCGTGAAACTGGCGACGTTGATCGAACTGGAGCCGGACCGCTTGCATGTGTTCGATTACGCCAGAGCGCCCTGGCGCTACCGTTCGGCCAACGCCGGAGCGGTCGAAGCCTTTTGCAGCCAGGTCGACAAGGACACCATGGCGCGGATCTGCTGCGAACAGTTGCTCGAAGCGGGTTATCACTACATCGGCCAAGGGCAGTTCGTCAGGGCCGACGATGACCTGGCGGTTGCCCAGGAACATGGACGGTTGCATCGCAATTGCCAAGGGTTTACCCGCCACGGTTGCTGCGATCATGTGGGGTTCGGGCTGGCGGCCGTCTCTCAGATCGAACATCTGTACGTACAGAACACCGAGGACCTGCTGCAGTACCGCCAGCAGCTGGACGCCGGACAGCTACCGGTCTGGCGTGGCTGGCGTTGCGAAGCCCAGGACCGGATCCGCGCGGCGGTGACCGAACACCTGGCCTGTGACCTGGAACTGGATATCCCCGCCATCGAGGCACGTTTCGGGCTGGATTTTCGCGAACACTTCGCCTCGATCTGGCCGCAACTGCAAACCTTGCATGCCAAGGGATCGATCGAATTGTCGAGCCGCTTCATCGGCATCCTGCCGGCCGGACGACTGAACGTGGACGCGATCTGCGACCTGTTCGACCCCCGTCCGGACGAGGCCGGGACGGCCCCCTTCGACCCGATACTTGACCCGATTTTTCGAGAACTGAATCCACCATGAACGCCCCCTCCGGTTTCAACCGTGCCCTGGTCGAGAAATACGACCGTCCGGGTCCACGCTACACCTCCTATCCCACCGCGCCGCAGTTCCATCAGGCGTTCGCCATGGATGAGTATCGCCAGGCGGCCCAGCGCAGCAACCAGGCACCGGTCCCCAAGCCGTTATCGGTGTACATCCATATCCCGTTCTGCCAAAGCCTTTGCTATTACTGCGCATGCAACAAGATCATTACCCGCAAGACCCATCGCGCGGCCGAATACCTGACGTACCTCAAGCGGGAAATCGCCTTGCAGGCAACGTTGTTCGACCGCTCGCGCAAGCTGACCCAACTGCACCTGGGCGGTGGTACCCCGACCTACCTGACTCATGAACAATTGGCCGATTTGATGGACTGCCTGCACCAGGCGTTCGACATGGATGACAGCGACGCCCATGAGTTCTCCATCGAGGTCGACCCGCGGACCATCGGCGCTGAACAGGTGCGCGGCTTGCGGCAATTGGGGTTCAACCGCCTGAGCTTCGGTGTTCAGGATTTCGATGCCCAGGTGCAGGCCGCGGTGAATCGGGTGCAAAGCGAAACGCAGGTGGCGCAATTGGTGGAGGCCGCCCGTCTGGCGCGCTTCAAGTCGGTCAGTGTCGATTTGATCTACGGCCTGCCATTGCAAACCGTTGCCAGTTTCGACGTCACCCTGAGCAAGATTATCGCGTTGCGTCCCGATCGGATCGCCGCCTACAGCTACGCGCACCTGCCGCAGCGGGTGAGGGCGCAACGGATGATCCGGCCGCAGGACATGCCACCGCCGGAGCGCAAGCTGGAGCTGCTGGAGCTGACCATCAATCGCCTGACCGAGGCCGGTTATGTCTATATCGGCATGGACCACTTCGCCCTGCCGGACGATGAACTGGTGCGGGCACGCGCCGAAGGCACCTTGCAGCGCAATTTCCAGGGCTACTCGACCCACGCCGATTGTGACCTGATCGGCCTCGGGGTCTCTTCAATCGGCAAGGTCGGCGACAGCTATAACCAGAACGTCAAGGAGCTTTCCCAATACTACGCGCGCCTGGAGCAGGGACTGCTGCCGGTGCAGCGTGGCTATCGCCTGAGCGCCGACGACTGTGTGCGGCGCGAAGTCATCAGTGAGTTGATGTGCCATGGGAGGATCGACTTCGCCCGCATCGAGGCCGCCCATGGCGTTTGCTTCACCGACTATTTCGCCGATGCGCTGGCCCGGCTCCAGGAGCAGGTACGCGACCAACTGGTACAGATCCATCCCGACGCACTGGTGCTGCTGCCCCAAGGGCAGTTGATGATGCGCAGCGTCGCGATGGCCTTCGACGCCTATCTGGAGGCGGCTCCGACGGTCCAGTATTCGCGAACGGTCTGACCGCAAGCCTTGCGGCGAGGGTTTCGGTTTCCCTCAGGTGCTTTCACCGCCAGGATCCACGGAGGCCGGGATCAGGTCGCGTATTGCATAGAAACCCTGTACCAGGCGTTTCTTGGCCCGGTACTCGCACAGGAGTAACAGGGTGTCGGGCAGTTGGGAGATGGACGAGGCGTGCTTGACCACCATGGTCTTGCCGCCCGAGCGTAAGCGAACCAGCGTTCCGGGTTCGAATGTACCCATCATCAGTCACCTCGCAGTCAGTGTCTGTGTGCGTTCGAGCCAACCCCCACCCAGCGCCTTGTACAGGTTGACTTCGGCGAGCAACTGGGCCAACCGATCGACGATAAGCGTCTGGCGGGCGCTGAACAGCGAACGTTGTGCATCGAGAAACGTCAGGCTGCTGTCGACGCCGATACGGTATCGGCGCTCCGCCAGCCGGTAATAGTCCTGGTTGGCCTGTACCAGATCGTTCTGTGCGATCAGCTGGTCTTTATAGGTCTTGCGGGCCGCCAGGCCATCGGACACTTCCTGGAAGGCGGTCTGGATCGATTTTTCATACTGCGACACACGAATGTCTTTCTGGATCTTCGAATAATCCAGGCTCGCCCGCAGGCTGCCCGCATTGAAGATCGGCAGGTTGATCTGGGGTTGGAACAACCAGGTGCCCGATCCCCCCTTGAACAGTCCCGACAACTCGTTGCTCGAACTGCCGGCGTTGGCGGTCAGGCTGATGCTCGGGAAGAACGCGGCACGGGCGGCCCCGATGTTGGCGTTGGCCGATTGCAGCAGGTATTCGGCCTCGAGGATATCCGGTCGCCGTTGCAGCAGGTCCGAAGGCAGGCCCGCTGGGACTTCGGCCAGCAAGTCCTCCGACAATGGCCGGGCAGGCAGGTCATCGGCGACCGATGCGCCGACCAGCAGGGTGAGGTTGTTGAAGTCCTGGGCCACCTGGCGCTGGAACTTGGCGAGGCTGGCCCTGGCGCTTTCCACCGAGGTTCGCGACTGGCTCAGGTCCAGTGCCGAGGCGGTGCCGACCTGATTGCTGCGCTCCGTCAGGCGCAGGCTCTGTTCGAAGGATTGGAGGGTGTCGCGGGTCAGCGCCAGCAGCTCCTGATCGGCACGCCAGGTCAGGTAGGCGCTGGCGACACTGGCTACCAGACTCAACTGGGTGCTGCGACGGGCCTCTTCGCTGGACAGGTAGATGAGCGAGGCCTGGTCACTCAGGCTGCGGATGCGTCCGAACAGGTCGAGTTCATAAGCGCTGATGCCCAGGGTAGCGGAGTACGAACTGCTGATCGCGGAGTCGCCGGTCTGGGTGATGCTGGCGGGCACCCGCTGGCGCGAACCCGCGCCGATAGCACTGACTGCCGGGAACAGATCCGCACGCTGGATCCGGTATTGCGCCTGGTAGGCCTGGACGTTCAGGGCCGCCACGCGCAAGTCGCGGTTGTTGCGCAGTGCGCTCTCGATGAGTTGTTGCAGCGCCGGATCACGAAACAGGTCGCGCCAGCCCTGGTCGGCCGCGACAGGTCCCGATAGCGCCGGCGCATAGGCCGACGTTTGTGGGTACTGCGCGGCGACAGGGGCGGCGGGGCGCTGGTAGTCCGGAATCAGCGAACAGCCGCCGAGCAGCAAGGTGGCGGCGGTCAAAGGGCTCAAGAGTTTATGCATCGACCTGTCTCAAAAGTGCCTGCTCAGGCCCCGTTGGCACGGGCAGGCGGGGTCTGTCGGGGCAGCGGCCTTGCGCGCCGGTTCGTCATGATCCGATCATCCATTTCGCCAGCCCGTGCCGTCCGCTGACGCCAAGCTTGGCTGCGGCACGCTTGAGGTAGGTTTCGATGGAGCTGTTCTTGACCTGGAGTTTTTCCGCGATCTCCGGAACCGTGCCACCGGCCAGAAGCCCCAGGCAGACTTCTTTTTCCCGCACCGACAGGGTGACGTCGCACGGGCTCAGCCGTTCATCGAAATCGCGCTGCAGTTGCGTTTGCTCCGCGGCATTGAGCGAGTGACCCGAAGCACCGCCAGGGGCCTTGACGCTTGACTGGCGATTGAGATGGGCGTGGCGCTCCGCCAGTGGCAGCAGGGTTTCGGAGAGGTATTTCAGAAAGGACAGTTCCTGAAGGGAAAAGTCACGGTGCAGTTGCGGTCGGTGCAGCGAGATCACGCAACGGCGGTTGCCTTTGCGGGAAATCAGGCTGCATTGGTGGGACGTACCGAGGCAGGTGTTACCCCTTTCGTCCTTCATCCTGGCGCCCAGGTGGATCAGCAGGGCGTCGTCTACTTCCAGCACCCGTTTTACCAGGGGGTGGTCGTTGCGCTGGACTGCGGTGGTGGGGCAGACGGATTGCATCTCGGGGCTTTTTTGCAGACCCGCATCCCCCAGCAACTGCACATCGAGAACGCTCGTCTGGGTATCGTCAACTGTCCATTCGCTCAGTTCGAGTCGACTGACAGGCACCGATGCTTCGATCAGCTGGTGCATGTTGGTCAAGAAACTCTCATGTCCGACACTTGAAATCAGCCTTCCTAGCTCTGCGTAGATGTGCGTGTTTTGCGCACCTCCAAAAACCGCATGTCGATTCATATGCTTATCCTGCATATCGAAACTGCTTTGCATTTCAGTGATCGTTGACGGAGGAAAATCCGACCGCTTCCCAAAATGCTGAAGCCTTTCTGGATTAATACCTGTTGATCAATATCACCTGTGAATCCATTCGCATGAAAAACGATTCAGCTGGTGGGACTATTAAGCATTCTCATGTAGGAAAAATCTGTAAGGGAAAACAGGGACATCGTGTGGAGCGGGAGGGACGGTGTCTGACCGGCGACACCCGACCAGATCCCGCCAGTGCAGAAATCAGTTTCCGCACTGGCGGCTCGGCAGGGGCTTTTTGCTGATCGAAAATCCTTATTCAAAACAATGAACTGCGCAGCTATCGGGTTCATTCGAGTGACGTCCTGTCTGTTTTCTGGCGGCGTTGCGCCGGATCGTTCCGGGCAGCGGGGGCCGGAATCTGAGTTCCAATTATGGAGGGCTGTGTCGGATTTTGAATTTTTTTTTCATTATTTGTCTATGCGTGAGTCAATTTCAGTCATTGACGTAGTCAGGGATCGGCTGTAGGCCGCCCTTGAACGACAGGATGTCGAGGTTCTTCTTGCGCCAGCTGCTTTGCGGGACCAGGCGGAAATACAGTTCCCTTGCCCAGCAGGCAATCGCCGATTCGGCCTGTTCGATACCGCTCATGAAACGTGCGGCGTTGACGATCCCGTTGGCCCGTGGCAGTCGATACGCCTGGTAGAGGGCCAGCGCGGTGCGCAGGTCAGGCGTTTGCGTCAGCCGGTCGGCCAGTACCACGGCGTCTTCGATCGCTTGTGCCGCGCCTTGGCCCAGGCTGGGCAACATCGGATGGGCCGCATCGCCCAGCAGCACCACATGCCCGTCGCAGAACTGCTTGACCGGAGGACGGTCCCGGGCGTGCATTTTCAGTAATGCATGCTCGGGAGTGGCCTCGATGGCTGCCATGACCTCCGGCGCCCAGCCGGCATAAGTCGCCTGGACCTCCTGTTTATTGACGTTCAAGGCGGCGTGCGCGGCATTTTCGTGGTTACAGGTTCCCCACCAGTACGCCTGGCCATCCCCTACGTCACACAACCCGAAGCGCTTGCCTCGGCCCCAGTAATGCGCCACGTAGCCTTCGCTCATCACCGGATGGCTGAAGGGCGTTACCGCCAGCCACGCGATATAGCCCGAGGCACGTGTGGGCGTTTCGCCGAGCATCTGCTGGCGGACCACCGAGTTGAGGCCGTCGGCGCCGATCAGCAGGTCCGCCTCGTGGCTGCTGCCATCCTCGAACCGCACTGTCACGCCATCCGGGCGATGGGCGTAGCCCACACAACGCAATCCGGTGGTCAGCGTGTCGGGTGCGAGCTGAGCGGCGAGGGCGCGCAGCAACAATGGGCGCTGGATGTTCACGCTGGGGTGGCCCAGTTGTTCGCCGATCTCATGGATCGGCATGCGGGTGATGGGCGTGCCGTTTTGTCGCTTGAAGCAGAACTGGCGGATTGCCTGGCCTGCCTGTTCCACGGGGAGGTGGGCATCGATGGCATGCAGTGCCGCCATGGCATTGGCCATGATGGACAATCCGGTGCCGCCGGTTCGGAGCGTCTGGGCCGCTTCGAAGACCTTGACCTGCCAACCTGCCCGTTGCAGGGCGATGGCCGCGGTCAGCCCACCGATGCCGGCGCCTGCCACGATGGCTTTCCTGGGTTCAGTCATGTTGTTCACCTTTTTTCGAATGGGGGGATTCAAACGAAGGCCGTCCGGGCGCTGGCGTTCTCGGCCCGCGCGGCGTCCATGCGTAACCTGATGAACTCGGCCACTCGCTGGATGTGCGGTTCGCGCATCATCGTCAGGTGGTCACCCTCTACGGCGATGCGCTGCACCTGCGGTGCAATCGAACGCCAGCCTCGGTAGGGATCGTCGAAGGCGGTCCCCACCAGTTCATGGGGGGCTTGCAGCACGTCGGGTAGCTGGACATCCGCGGCGAACAACGTGATGGGCAGGTCCAACGGCGGGAAGCGGTAGTCCAGCAAGGATTGCCAGTTGGCGTGGAAGACCTGGAACAGTTGGTTCAGGGTGGCCCGGGTCAGGGTTTCGTCGAACAGGCCACGGTCGATCCCGTGTTGCCTGATGGCATCGAAGGCGTCCGGGTCGCCCAGGGACGAGAAGTCGAGTGCCTGGTAGTCGTAATCTTTCTGACCGTCGCCGCTGAGCAGTTCCCACATGAACCAGTTCATGAATTCACTGCGTTCTATCTGCACCTCGCCCTGCTTGATGCGCACGATGGTGTCCAGCAGGAACACGTTGTGCAGGCGTCGCCCGCGGCGGCGCAGCTCGCTTGCCAGCTCGTACGCAACGACGCCGCCATATGACCAGCCACCGATATTGAGGGGACCCTGTGGCGCGACCTGTTCGATGGCATCGGCATAATGCATCGCCTGGGCCTGCACCGATTGCAGCGGTCCGCGTTCATCCCAGGTCCCCGGTGCCTGCAAGGCATAGAGATGGACCTGGTCTTTGAGAACGCGGGCCAATGCGGCATAACACAAGACGTGGCCGCCGATGGGATGAACCAGGAACAGCGCAGGCGCCTGGCTGGCGTTCTTGAAGTCCACCAGCGCACCGGTGTCCCGGGGCATGGCTTCGGTCTGTTGCAGCACCTGGGCAAATTCGGCGATGGTCGGCGCCTGGATGAAGTCGGAGAGCGAAGGTTCGAAGCCCTGGTGCCGGGTCAGCATGGCAACCAGTTGCACGGCCTTGAGGGAGTTGCCGCCCAGCTCGAAGAAGTTGTCGTGGACGCTGATGTTCTCCAGGTCCAGGGTTTCCTGCCAATAGGCCTGCAGCAGGTCCTCGGTGACATTCCTCGGGCCGGTAAAGGGGCGTATCGAGGTGTTCTCGACCTCGACTTGCTGCAAGCGTCGACGGTCAATCTTGCCGGTCGGGCCCAGTGGGATCCGGGCGATGCTGGCCAGCGTAGTCGGTACCATGTAGTCGGGCAGCGCCAGGCGCATTTCGGCCTTGAGTTGATCCAGGTCCGGCTGGCGGCCCGGCATGGCCTGGATGAAACCCACCAGGTAACGGCTGCCATCCGCCGCTGGCTTGTCGATGACCGCCACCTGTTGAATCTCCGCGCCGAACCGGGTGGAGCCGAGGATGGCCAGTTCGATTTCACCCAGCTCGACGCGATAGCCGCGGATCTTGACCTGGGCGTCGCTGCGGCCCTGATAGACCAGATCGCCCGAAGGCAGATAGAGCCCGACGTCACCGGTTTCGTACAGGCGACGGGCCTTGCCTTCCAACTGGCGATAGACGAAGCGTTCGTCAGTCAGGTCGGGACGGTTCCAGTAGCCGTTCGCCAGGCAGGTGCCTTCGATATAAAGATCTCCCATGACGCCCACAGGACAGGCCTCGCCCGCTGCGTCCAGCACATGCATGCGCACCTCATCGATGGGCGTGCCGATGGGCGGCATGCTCGGCCAGGCCGCCGCGGCGCCTTCGAGTGTCAGGCTCGTGACCACGTGGGCTTCGGTGGGACCATAATGGTTTTCAACCCGGCAATCTTCGAGGCTATCGATCAGGTTGCGGATTTCCCCGGTGATTTTCAGCTGTTCGCCGGCCACGTTGATCTGGCGCAGCGAAGTCGGTCGAATGCCGAGTTGCAGCGCCACTTCGGCCAGCCCCTGGAAGGCTACATAGGGCAGGAAAAGTCGATTGATGCCTTGTTCGCGGATCAACTTAAGCAGCCGGATGAAGTCATAGCGCAGCCCTTCGTCGATCAGGGCCAGTTCGCCGCCGCAGCACACCGTGGAGAAAATTTCCTGGAACGATACATCGAACGAAATGGGCGAATACTGCAGGGTCTTCAGCGGTGCGGCCGCCGGGGTGTGCTGGGGCTGCTGGCGAATCTGCCAAACGACCATGTTGGTCAGCGCACGGTGGGGCATCGCCACACCCTTGGGGCGTCCCGTGGAGCCCGACGTGTAGAGCACGTAAGCGTTATCTTCATCGGTGATGGTGTCGGCCACGAGGGCAACCCGTTCATGGCAGCGCGCCAGGTCGTCGTCGAACTCCGCAGTCACGCTATCCCAATGGCGCTGCACCGTCTTGCCGGCGAGTGCCGCCAGGTCTTGCGACGCATCGGCGAACAACACCAGGCCTGGCTGTGAGTCTTCCAGGATCAGCCTGATGCGGTCATGGGGGTAGCTCAGATCGATCGGCACATAGGCCGCGCCGGCCTGGACGACACCGAGCAGGGCAACGATCAGCTCGGGGGAGCGGGGCATCATGATCGCTACTCGATCCCCCTGGCCGATACCGTGCCGGGACAGCCAATCGGCCAGCTGTGCGCAACGGTCACGCAACTGGCGATAGGACAGGCGGGTCTGGTTGAAGCTCAGGGCCGTTTGCTCGCCATGGCGCGACAGGCTGTGCTCCAGCAGGGTCGATAGATTGTGCCGAGGCAATGGCGCTGGCACGGGGTTGGTTGGCCCGAGGTCGGGAAGCCAGGCCGGTATGCGAGGCTGGGCGTCGGGCTCGGCGATCATCAGGTCAAGGGTGCGCAGCAGGTAATCGGCGTAAGCCTCGGCCTGGCACGTGGCGACGCGCGCCGTGCAGTAATCCATTTTCAACACCAGCGAACCATTGCCAGGATGGCGACCCAGGGTGGTCAGCAGGTCGTAGTTGCTGGCTTCGGTGGTCTGCCATTCGACGAGGATCTCTGCGTCCCGGGCCACCATGTCCTTGAGCACATAGAAATCGACGTAGTTGAACACGACATTCAGGGCGACAGCGGTATCGCGATGGATCAGGGCGAATGGGTAGCGTCGATGTGCAAAGACCTTTCGCTCCTCGGCGGCCGTTGCGCGGATCACCTCCAGCCAACTAGAACCCCGCGCACTGAAGCGTACGGGCAGGGTGTTGAGGAACAGGCCCAGGACCGAGGCCGCGTCTTCGAACTCCGGCCGGCCATGACTGATGACGCCGCACAATACCTCTTTATGGTTGGACAGGATGGCTTGCGCGAAACCGTGGGCGGCCAGCAATACCGCACGCAGCGGCAGGTCGTGGTCGCGGCAGAACGCTTCGAGTCGTGCCAGTTCAGCCGCGGGAATTTCCCGGTAGGCCGAGCGGTGGGGCGTCGGATCCGGCGCAACCGCCGGCACCCAGCTGGTCATGGATGCGGCGGGTGCATCGCTGAGGTAGGCACCCCAGAAACGGCGGTGGTCGTCATTCGCCATGGCCTGCCGTTCCAGGACGATGAAATCGGCGGGCGTGGTACTCAGTCGGGGCAATGGCTCCGTGCCTGGCGCCGAGGTGTAGAGGGTGACCAGGTCGCGCATGAGCGTCGCAACGCTCCAGCCGTCGAGAATCGCATGGTGGAAGCTCAATACCAGGTCGATTTCCCCCGCCGCCACGAATACGCAGAACTGATACAGCGGCGCCCGCTGCCAGTCCTCGCGGTGACGTTTGCGTTCCTCCACGTAGGCATCGATGGCCTGCGCACGGGCCTGCGCGCTCAGCGACAGGGTATCGATGACCTGCACAGGCGATTCGACCCTGGCGTGCACGCGGGCCATGGGAATCTCGGCATGCCCGATATCGAACGACATGCGCAATGCCGGGTGGCGGCGGATCAAGGCATCGCAGGCACGTTCCCAGGCCACCGGATCCCACTGCAAGCGCAGGCGGTAGCGGAAGATGTCGTGATAGATCGCCGAGTCCGGGTGCATCATCGAGTGGTAAATCATCCCGACCTGCAACTGCGAGGCCGCGAACACATCATCGAATTCACCCTCGCTGGCCTGGCGGATCGCCTCCGGAACCTGGGCGAAAGGTGCGACGTGCATCGAGGGCAGCAACGACGTCGGTGAGAGGTTCAGGGCCTGGAGGCTTTGCGCCAGCTCAGCGATGGTCGGGTGCTGGTAGACCTGGGCCAGCGTCAGCCCGATCCCTTGTTCACGGGCCTGGATCTGCAAGTGGATGACCTTCAGGGAATCGCCGCCCAACATGAAGTAGTTGTCGTGGATGCCCGGCGCGGGTCGATTCAGGTTGACTGCCCAGAGTTCAGCCAGCGTCTGCTCCAATGGATTGCGAGGCGCCGTCGCATCGGTGCTGCCGGAGGTGTGTTCCGGCTCGGGCAAGGCCTTTCGGTCCAGCTTGCCATTGGCGTTCAAGGGCAATTGTTCGAGCTGGATCAGGTGGCGGGGCACCATGTAGTCCGGCACTTGCCTGAGCAAGGCCTCGCGCAGGCTTTGTGGGCAAAGGGTGCTGCCGGTCTCGCTCACCAGGTAAGCGCTGAGGAACGCGTCCCCGTCAGCTGCCTGGCGGGCGATCACTGCCACTTCCTTGACCCCTTCGCAGGCCGCCAGGTGCGCTTCGATTTCGCCGAGTTCGATACGCAGGCCGCGGATCTTCACCTGGAAGTCGTTGCGTCCCAGGTATTCGAGGCTGCCATCGGGCAGCCAGCGTCCCAGGTCGCCGGTTTTGTACAGCCGGGCTTCGGGGGCGGCCTGGAACGGGTCGCGGATGAACCGTTCGGCCGTCAGCTGCGGACGGTTCAAATAGCCTCGCGCCACGCCGATGCCGCCGATGTGAAGTTCGCCGGCGATACCCGGCGGCAACGGCTGCAGGTGCTCATCGAGGACATAGAGCTGGGTATTGGCAATGGGATGACCAATGGGAACGATACCCGGGTGCACGTCGGGTCGGCATTGCCAGGCCGTTACGTCGATGGCCGCCTCGGTAGGGCCATAGAGGTTATGCAACTGTACCTGCGGCAGGTGATGGAAAAAGCGCTCCTGCAACGCAGGGGGCAACGCTTCGCCACTGCACAGTACCTGCTTGAGCTCGGGCAAGCGCTGTGGCACGACCTGATCGAGGAAGACCTGCAGCATCGACGGTACGAAATGCAGCAGGGTGATGCCGGCGCTCGCCATGATGTCCATCAGATAGCGAGGGTCCTGATGCCCACCGGGGGCGGCCACGACCAGTTGCGCGCCGCTCAGCAGCGGCAGAAAGAATTCCCAGACTGAGACGTCGAAGCTGAACGGGGTTTTCTGCAGGATGCGACTGTGCTCATCGACCTGATAGGTATCGCGAGCCCAGAGCAATCGGTTTACCACCCCGTCATGCTGGTTCATGACACCCTTGGGCATACCGGTAGAACCGGAGGTGTAGATCACGTAGGCCAAGTGCCGCGGCGTCAATCCCAGTGCGCTGGCGTCAGGGTTGTGCGCTGGTTGACGAGCCATGTGTTCGGAATCGCCGTCCAGGCACAGCACTGGCGATGTCACGGCGGGCAGGTTCGTCAGTTGCGCACGGGTGGTGATCAATGCGCTGGGGGTGCAATCCCTGAGCATGTGTTCCAGGCGATCGGCCGGGTAACCAGGGGCCAGGGGCACATAGGCACCGCCCGCCTTGAGGATCCCCAGCAGGCCCACCACCATCTCCAGGCTCCGTTCCAGGCAGATGGCAACCCGGGCGTCGGGGCGGACACCCATCTCTATCAAGGCATGGGCCAGCCGGTTGGCCTGTTGGTTCAGTTCAGCATAGGTCAGCGTCCGGTCTTCGAACCGGACGGCTATCGCTTCGGGGTGTGCTGCCTCCCGCGCTTCGATCAACTGATGCAACAGCACGTCCCTGGGATAGTCGACGCGGGTGCTGTTCCACCCGGTCAATACCTGTTCACGCTCCGCGGGCGGCATGAGGTCGAGCGTCTTGAGCGGCGCGTCGAAATCAGCGAGCACCCGGTCCAGGAGGCTCATGAAGCGTTGCTGCAATGCCTCGATCTGCGCCGCATCGAAGTAGGCCTCGTTGTAGATGAAATGCATCCACACGTCGTCCTCTGGCGCGGCTTCACGAATGTGCATCGCCAAAGGCATCTGTTCATAGCCGTTGCTGAGTTTGACCGGTTGAGCAAGGGCCGAACCGTACCGGGTGTCCTGGTCCTGCTCGTAGGACACCACCAGGTCGAACAACTGCCGCCGGCCCAGGTTCTGCAGGCCCAGCTCGCGGTTCAGCTCGCTCAACGGATAGCGTTGATGGCGGTAATCCTGCTTGAGCGTCAGGGCAATCCTGGCGACCAGTTCACTGAAGCCCAGGTCGGTGCCCAGGCTCAGGCGCACCGGACTCATGCCGACGAACAGGCCGACCGTAGCTTTGTGCGTGGCGTTGGCGCGGTTGAGGATCGGCAGGCCGATCACGATTTCATCGCGCAGGGTCACGCGGGCAAAGTAGGTGTACAACAGGCCCACCATGGCGTGAAAAACCGTCCCGTGGCCACGCGCCCTGGCCTGCTCGCCTAGGCGGTCGTACAGCGCTCGGGGCAAGCGCCAGGCGTGGTTGCGGCTGGGGGCCACGCGCTGGGCGAATCGACCTTGATAGCGGGGTGCGAGCAGTGGCTCGGGTAGCGTGCGGTACTTGTCCAGCCAGTATTGGCGTTGGCGACGCACCGACGGCGAGTGTTTGTCGGTGTTGGATTGCTGCTCGACATACGCCTGGTAAGTGGGGGCCGGCACCCGCGTTTGCGCCGGGTCCGAAAGGGCGGTATAGGCCTGGCTGATGGCCCGGCCGATCATGGCGAAGGACCAGCCATCGATGATCAGGTGGTGACAGTTGACGAAAAAATAGTAGAGGTCTTCCCGCACCTTGAGCAGGGCCGCGCGAAACAGCAATCCGCTGTCGAAGGAAAACGGCGCTTGCAGGTTGGTTTGCAACAAGGCCAGCGCGCAGGCTTCAGGGTCGGCCTGTCCGGATACATCGTGCAGGGCCAGCGGAACATTCACAGACGCCAGGAAGCGTTGTCGCGGCAGGGGATGGTCAGGCGAGCCGGGTACCAACTGGATGCGCAACGCGTCATGACGGTCGACCACTTGCTGGATGGCCTGTCGCATCCGCGAGGCATCGACCGCTCCGTTGATGCGTGCATAGCCGCCAATGTTGTAGAGCGGGCTATCCCCGTGCAGGACCTGGTCCAGCCAGATGTCCAGTTGTGGGGCGGTAAGGGGGTAAAGCACGTCCATGTCCGTCGTCCTTTTCAAAGCCCGACGGCAAACGGATGGCCGCTTCCCGTCGGTGACTGATTCATCCATGCTCCCGCCGCGTGGCTGCGGGCTTATGCCGCGCGGTGCCTGGCCGTGCGGGCGAGTGCTTCGATCTGCAACGCCGCCGCTTCACG
Source organism: Pseudomonas sp. AF32 (assembly GCF_022342325.2). Taxonomy (NCBI): domain Bacteria; kingdom Pseudomonadati; phylum Pseudomonadota; class Gammaproteobacteria; order Pseudomonadales; family Pseudomonadaceae; genus Pseudomonas; species Pseudomonas sp. AF32. The sequence goes on from NZ_RQJK02000015.1 coordinate 151,462, forward strand.
GGCACTCTCGCCGTCCGGAATCAGCGCACGATAGCGATCGCAATGGGCGCGTACTTCCTGGCTGTTCAGGACTTTGTCCAGTGCCGTGGCCAATGATTCGGCGGAGGCGGGCGGGAACACCCGCACACCGCAGCCCAACCGTTCCATTCGCGCGGCGTTGTCGAATTGATCATGGGCAAACGGCGTGGCGATCTGCGGCACGCCAGCCGCCATCGCCAGGGCGGTGGTCCCGACGCCTCCGTGGTGCACCAGCGCCGAACTGCGGGGCAGGATGCGACTCATCGGCACATAGCGGCGCACCAGGATCCGGCCTTCGGTGGACACCGTCGGGTCGACGGGTTGGCTGGTCAGGAACACACCACGCCGATTGATCAACTTCAAAGCCTGGACGGCAGCCGTGAAATACTGCTCGCTGTTGACCATGGTCGAGCCGGGGGTAAACACCACCGGCGAGGTTTCGTTCAGGAAGTCGTCCAGTTCGGTATCGATCGGTTGGAAACCCGATTCATCGAACAGCGGGAAGCCGGTCAGCACCGTCTGGGCGGGCCAGTCATGCTGTACGGGGGCGAACCACTGCGGAAACAATCCCAGCACCCGATCCGGGGACGAGATCCATTGGCTGATAATGCGTTTGATGGGCGGCAATCCCAGTTCGCGGCGGAAACTGTTGAGCTCTGGCGCCATGACCCGGTCGAGGAAAGCGCGTTCTATGACCCCCAGCAGCAGCCGTTTCACCGGATAGGGCACGAACGCTGGCAGGTTCGTTCCCGGTGGATGGGTGGAGGGCGCGGCGGCAGACCAGAAACCGAACGGCGAGACCTGTGCGGTGACCAGTGGGATACCGTGTTTTTCCTGGAGCAGCCGGGCAGAAAATGCCCACAGGGACCCCAGCAGGACGGTCTGATCATCACGTGCCTGTTCCAGCAGCCGGTATTGCTCGTGCAGGGTGCTGGCGATGGTTTTCCATAACGTGGGAAGGGACGTCCGTGGATGCCACAGCGCGGGGTCGGCCATGACTTCGTCATACTCTTCGCGGGTGCCCAGCGGCAGGAATTCGAAGCCACAGCGCTCTATCAACGGGGCGAACGCGGCACTGGCGCAAAACGTTATCCGGTGCCCCCGTGCTGCGAGCGTGCGACCGATGCCCACGAAAGGATGAACATCGCCGGCTGAGCCGACAGCCGTAATGATCACGTGCATAAGGTTCCCTCCAGAGTGATCGTGCGGTGAGTGATGAACCGGCCATCGCCCGTGGACTCCATCCACTAAAACGATTCAGCCTCCAGGGAGGTATTAAGCCGTGCCGGGTGGGAAAAGTCTGTGGCGGAAAACAGGGACACTTGGCGCGCCCTGTATCCGGGCCTTGCATCGAGGCCGACCCTGATGGGGTCATCGCGAGCAGGCTCACTCCCACAGTGTTCCCGGGGTTCATGATGATTGTGTTCGCCACCGACCTTGTGGGAGCGAGCCTGCTCGCGATGACGTCCGGACAGTCGCTTCTGCGCCGACTGACTTTCCACGATCGCGAGCAAGCTTCGTTTCCACCAGACAGTGGGTTCATGACGCCATGGCGGTTCTCAGCTCCTGGTTGATCGCCTCACCCAGCCGGGCGACATGGGGGGCCTTGACCACCGTGTTGTGCGTTCCGGGAAGGGCCGTGACGCTCACCCGATCCTGGAGCAGCGCGCGCCAACCCAGGGTCGGGTCGCTGCGCTGCTGTTCGCTGGCCGTGAACAGCGACACCTTGAGCGGGCTCGGTGGGCTGACATAGGCGCCGATAGCCTGTCGTGTGGCATAGGCCACCGCCAGGTGCGTGCGCAGCAGGCCGGCGTCGATGTCATGGGGCAGCTCCTCCGGCAGCAGTCGGTGGGCCGTGCAGAGCGCCAGCATTGCCTCGATGGCCGAGTCCCGGGCCATCTCCGTCAGTTGCCGGGACAGCTCCGGATCGATCTGTTCGGGGAGCCAGGCCATCAGGAACTGCGCCTCGCTCACCGCCGGGGTCGATACCGGATCAGGGCGCGCCGAAGCATCGATGATGCCGAGGAACTCCAGCGCTTCACCACCGGCCTGGAGCTGACGGGCCATTTCATAGGCGATCAGGCCACCGGCCGACCAACCGGCGATCCGGTACGGTCCTTGCGGCTGTACCTGGCGGATGGCCGACAGGTAACGCGTCGCCATGGACGCGACGTCCGACAGCGGCGCCTCGCCGGCCACCAGGCCACTGGCGGCCAGACCGTAGACGGGCGTCTGGGGATCCAGCGCCGTTGCCAGGTCCCGGGCGTATTGCACTTCGCCGCCCAGGGGGTGGACCAGGAACAGCGGCCGCTGGGAACCGGTACGACGGATCGGCACCAGGTTACCGTGGGCGCCTGGTCGGGCTTGACCGTCGAGGGTCCTGGCGAAACCGGCGATGGTGGGCTCGACGAACAGGTCGCGCACGGCAATGGGTTTGCCCAGCACCTTGCGCAGTCGCGAGGCCATCTGGACGGCCATCAACGAAATCCCGCCAAGACTGAAGAAATCGTCGTGTCGACTGATTCGTTCCCGTTTGAACAAGTCTTGCCAAAGTGCAGCGATGGCGAGTTCGGTATCGCCCTGCGGCGCTTCGTACGGCAAGGCCTCGACCGTGTCGGCGGTATCGACCGGTTGCGTCACGGCGCTGGCCGAGCGCACCAGCGGCGGGGTGTTTTCCAGCAACTGTCCGACAGACTGACGGGGGTCGGCCACCAGATTTTCCAGGAGCGTGGCGAACAGTCCGGCAATGTTTTGCACGGTCACCGTGTCAAAGAGGTCGTTGGCGTATTGCAGGCTGCCGCTGATGCGCTCGCCGTTGTCGACCAACGATAGCGACAGATCGAACTGCGTGGTGTTGTGGGGGCTTTCCAGGGTCTGTACCTCCAACTCCGGCAATTGCAGCGGTGAGGGTGGCGTGTTGTCCAGGCTCAACATCACTTGAAACAATGGGCTGTGGCTCATGCTGCGGGTCGGCTGCAAGGCGCTGACCACCTGCTCGAAGGGCAAGTCCTGATGGCTGTAGGCGGCCAGCGTCAGGTGCTTGATCCGCTCCAGCAGCGTTTCGATGCGGCTGTCGCGACCGGTGTCGACCCGCAACGCCAGGGTGTTGGCGAAGAAACCGATCAAGGCCTCCAGCTCCGGACGTTGACGGTTGGCCACTGGCGTACCGACCACCACATCGTGCTGTCCGCTCAGGTGGCTCATCAAGACCGACCAGCCGGCCAGCAGCACCATGAACAACGTGGTGCCCTGGGCCTGACTGAATGCGCGCAGGTCGGCACTCAGAGACGGGGTGAAGACACAATCGACGATACCGCCGGCATAGCTTTGTATCGCCGGGCGCGGACGATCCAGCGGCAGGTTCAGCAGGGCCGGAGCGCCCTCCAGATGCTGGCGCCAGAAGTCGATCTGGGCTTGCAGCGCCGGGCCTTCCAGGGACCTGCGCTGCCAGGCGGCGTAGTCCACGTATTGCAGCGCCAACGGTGGCAGCGGGTCTTTCTCGCCTTGGGCGAAGGCGCTGTACAGCACGCTGACCTCACGGGCGAGTACGCTGTTGGACCAGCCGTCGGAAACGATGTGGTGCAACGTCATGAACAACACATGCTCTTCGTCCGCCAACTGCACCAGATGACCGCGCATCAGCGGACCCCGGCTCAAATCGAACAACTGCGTAGCGTTGGCCTGGCCGAGTCGTTCCAGCGTGGCGCTGCGTTCGTCGGCGAGCATCTGGCGCAGGTCCTGCTGTTCCAGCGGGAAGCGGTAGTCGGCCGGGGCGATTTTCTGCACCGGTTCGCCGTCCACCAGCTCGAAGCGGGTACGCAGGGTTTCATGGCGTGCCACCAGGCGATCAAGGGTCGCTTGCAGGGCGGTCTTGTCCAGCGGCCCCTTCAGGCGCAAGGCCAATGGCAGGTGGTAGGCGGCGCCGGCCGCGTGGTCCAGGTGGTCGAGGAACCACAACCGTTGCTGGGAGAAGGACAAGGGCAGCCGTCCCGAGCGATTGGCCAGGGGAATCGATGCCGCCTCGGTGGGCGACGCGGCCTGGACCAGCGCGGCGAGGCCGCGCACGGTCGGTGCGTCGAACAGCTCGCGCAGGGTGATCCGCGCACCGAGCTTGCGTCGCAGCCGCGAGAGCAGCTGCACGGCCAGCAGCGAGTGCCCGCCCAGTTCGAGGAAGCCGTCATGACGGCCGACCTGATCCAGGTGCAGCAAGCCTTTCCAGATTTCGGCAATGGCGACTTCGGTGTCGCCTTGCGGCGCCTCGTAGGCCTTGCTGGCGAGCGCATCCTGGCCCGGTTCCGGTAATGCGCGGCGGTCGAGCTTGCCGTTGGCGGTCAGGGGCAGGCGGTCC
>NZ_RQJK02000016.1:0-154019 GCF_022342325.2 Pseudomonas sp. AF32
CCCCCCAGCTGTAACGGCTGTCCATCTGCGCGAACGAGGCCCAGTGGCGGATGCAGCGGGCCGCCCTGCCGGTCCCTTGCCACTCCCAGAAGAAACTCGCGCCGCCGGCCAGTTGCCGCTGGAGGATGACGTGGGCGTCGTCGTAGTCGTAGCGCTCGCTTTCGCCGGCAGCATTGGTCGCTTCGATCAGCCGCCAACGGGCGTCGTAGCGGTAGGACACCAGCGTCTGTTCGGTGCGCCAGGCTTCGTCCACCGTCAGCGCCGGGCGGAAGCTCTGGTAATCGATGGCAACCAGGTGGCGGTGTTCATAACGCAGGCGCAGGCAGCGGCCGGCACCGTTGTCCAGGCGGCTGATGTCGCCGTAGATGTTGCGCTGAATGCTGAGGCGGTTGTCGTGGCGGTCGCTGAGGGCGGTCAGACGGCCGTCGCGAAAGTGCAGGAAAGGTGCGTTCTCGCCGGGCTGGGCGATGATCAGTTCGTCCGGCTCGCCGCCCAGGTAGATCGCGGCGCGGGCCAGGCTGTTGTGGATTGCCGGGCGTTGGACGCTGGGCAGCGGAAAGGGTGTGCGCCGGTTTTCCTGGTCGATCCAGATGACCTGCCCGTCCTCAAGCTCCAGGCGATGGGCCAGGGCATGGCTCCAACCGCGTCCCAGGCCCACGTCCAGCTCCACTGCGCTGGTGCGGTACAAGCGGGTGAAGACAAACGGCAGCCGACCATCGAGGGTGCCGTCCTCCAGGGTCAGCAGCTCCTCGCCGGTGACCATGGACACCGGGCAGCCGTCGGTGCGGGTCAGGGCCGCGCTGTCGGCACTGTCGCCGTTGGGGTTCTTCGATTGGGCTGTGGCGTCGTCGTGGGGTTCGTCTTTTTTCAAGGTGGTATTGCGTTTGGCGTCCCAGCGCAGTTGCATCCGGCCTTTCTTCACGCCGGCCACGATCCCCCGCGCGGCCACGGTTTTGTAGCGGTCGACGTAGCCCATGAAACCGTTGATCACGGTGAAGATCGAGTCGATGAAGCGCTGCACGGTATTCATCAAACCCGCACCATGCTTGGCCAGCCGCATCGACAGATAAGCGATACCGGCGCCCGCTCCGGCGAAGGTCAGGACCAAACCGATCAGCAGGTCGAGCAACAGCTGCACCACCACCGTCGACAGGGCTTCGGCGGTTTCGCCCGCAAGTTCACTGGGCGGCAGCATCTCCAGCCAGAGGCTGGCGGTGCGCATCAGCAGGCACAGCGCCGCTTCGTCACTGACCAGCAGTTGCAGCCTGGCCATCATTTGCGGCGCATCCCGCGCCAGCTTTACCAACTGGCCGGCACTCTCACCCAATCGATCTGCAAACTCGCCGGGATCCTTGAGGATGTCCGAGAGCAAGCCGATGCTGTCCCACACCCCTTCGATGGCCGCCCAACTGCCGGCCAGCAACCCATTGCCCACCGCGGCCGCCGAAGTCGCCAGGGATTGCTGCGCCCATTGCGGCTTGAACCCCTGCCACTCGCCGCGCAACCACGCCGTCAGCTCACCGGTCAGGCCCTCGTAGGAAGAAAACAGATCCGCGATCTGCTCGGGCGCCACCTCGCCCTGGACATGCACCCGATAGAACCGGCCCGCCTCCCCCTTGAAGGTCCCCAGGCCCTGGGCATCCAGTGTTACAGGCGTGACCTTGCCGTCGTCCACCGCCACCACATCCACCACGATGTAGCCCAACGGGATCTCGTACACCGATTCGAATTTGCTCTCGAGGGTCATCACCCCACCCAGGGGGCATTGGACGACCGTGGAAAGAAAGTCATCATCGCCAGTACTGACGACGGTGGTGCTGTCACCGAAGCGAATCACCCGCTCCATGCCCAGCAGCGAAGGCAGGTCGGCGGCCTGGCTGGCCCGGTCCGCGACCCGGCTGTACCAGTCCTCGAGCTGCTCGCGATAGACGGACAGTGTGTCCTTGAAACTGTCGAGCTCCTGCTCGATGCGGCTTACCTGATCCATCAGGATCTGGCTCGATCAAGGATGCGCAGGAAAAACCGGTCGAACATGGGCAAAGGTCTCGCAACACTCAGGAAGGGCGAGACTTTGCCGGGGGTGGCTGGGGAAGTAAGTCAGGGAAAGAAGCGATGGATGTAGGGCAATTCTTTAAATGGCCCCAGAAGGAGCAAACGAGCAGCCGACCAGGGAAAAAACAGCTTCAATCCGACCTGTGGATAGACCTAGAGGTCATCGCCCTCAAGGCGCTTGAGCTTGTCCTCGGCCAACGGATGCCCGGCTTTTGCCGCCAGGGCCCACCAGCGTGCCGCTTCGACCGGGTCCGGTGCCTTGCCGACGGCCCCGGTCATGCTGAGCACGCCGACTTGATAAGCCGCCTTGCCATCACCCGCCAACGCCGCCAGTCGCAACAGACGAACACCTTCCGCTCGAGCGCCCAGCCCTTGGCCACGAAACGTGAGGATATGGCCATAGAAACTTTGAGCACCGACATCGCCCAGGTTGGCCATGCGGGAGAATTGTCCTTCGAGCCAGGCCCAGCCACGTGGCTGCCGAACGAACCATGGCCAATGAAACAGTCGACGCGCCAGCCAGTAGCCGGCTCGCGCCTTGATCCGCCAGAACATTCAGGCCTCCGCCGACTCGGGGTATTCGTATTCGAACACGCGGACGACTTCGGAAGCATGCCATGAGGCGGCGGCCACACCATCGGAAGGCCCCGAAAAGCGCCCAAGGCGCTCGACACATTCAAAGAAACCGGTGCGCGGCAACCGGCTGGCACCCTGGCTGATCACCAGCGAACTGCGCAGCGGCTGTTCGGCCCGGGCGTCCAGCGCCGCCAGATGCTCAAGTGCCGCGGTCAGTGTCTGCATGGCCGGACTGGGCAACTGCAAGCGCTCCAGCAAGGCACGATACGTCAATAAATGGCGCTGGCGGCGCGCCTGGTCCAGCTCACCCAACAACCCATCCCAATGCTGCCGACTGATACGTACACTCACGATTCATCCCTCCACCCCGGCACCGTCAGTTCCCAGGCCAGACTGCGCCGAATCGCGGCATCGGGCTGTCGCTCGCCGCTTTCGATCAAGGCCAGATAAGACGGGCTGATGCCTACCGTGCGGGCCAACGCCTCGATGGCGATGCCCTTCCCTTCGCGCAAACTGCGTAATTGATCCAGACCAGGAAGAACCTGGCCGGGTGCCGCCGCATGACGGACTGTGGCTTCGTGCGGCGGAGCTTGATGGATGCCTGCGGCTTTCAACAACGACTGGTACTGATCCCACGGTAAAACCGCGTATTCGGGCTCTCCGTCGCGTGTAATTATTTGGATATCCATGACCACCCCGTAGGACAACGACACTTAACTAGCCAGCCTTTTTCCTAGGAAGTGTAATCCTAAATGACGGCTAAGGTCGCGGGGCGATGAATCCCTGAAGGAAACAGGACGGGATCAGGACTTTTTCTGACCTTCGAGCTGGAGCTGTTCCGGCGTGTCGGGCAGCCTTTCGACTCGCACGAGCTTCTCGGGTGATTGTCGGTCACGCCAGGCACGGAAGGCGCTGAGCTCATCGTCGAGGGTCTTCATGATCCAGGCCAGCACGGCGATATCGTCGATCATGCCAAACATTGGCAACAGGTCTGGAATCGCGTCCAGTGGACTGAGGAAATACATCAGCCCCGCCACGATGGAAAGCAGGGATTTTGCGCTGACAGCCCGATAGTCGCCCCGCCAATACGCCAGGCACAGGGCCTGGAGCAAACGCAGGTCTTCCTTGAGCCTGCCCAACCGGCTACCCTCCCGCGCGCCCTTGCTGGCGACGGCAAACAACAGCGTCGGTAGCCGACCTCGGGCCAGCAACCGCCCCGCCAGAGGCAGAAATCGAGCAAAACTCCACGGTGCCTTCATTTCTTCTTCCCACTGAAATGTTATCCACACAAATTGTGGATAACCTTGTGAACAGAGCTGCATTTCACCGCTAGAGCCCCCGTTTCACAAGGCCTCGGCTCAGATCGGGCGTTTTTTACTCACATAAAAAAACCCAATATTTCATTGACTTGACGGGCTGGCTGGGTCTAGAGCAGCGCCCGTATTGCCTATGACTGCCGCCTGCGGCGTGCGTTCGGTTTTTTGCTGTTTTTCAAGGCCCGGATGCGGCAACGCCCCGCATAAGCGAGGCGTTGTCGTCATAGCAGACGCGATTACTTGGCGGCGTCTTCTTTTGCCGGATCCTTGATTGCCAGCAGTTCCAGGTCGAACACCAGGACCGAATTGGCAGGGATGGCAGGGCTCGGGCTCTGGGCGCCGTAGGCCAGGTCGCTCGGGATGTACAACTTGTACTTCTCGCCGACGTGCATCAGTTGCAGGCCTTCAACCCAACCCGGGATTACACCGCTGACCGGCAGGTCGATCGGGCTGCCACGCTCTACGGAGCTGTCGAACACCTTGCCATCGATCAGTTTGCCGGTGTAGTGAACTGTCACCACGTCGGTCGGCTTGGGCTGTGGGCCGTCGGCCTTCTTGACCACTTCATACTGCAGACCGGAAGCGGTGGTGGTGACACCCGACTTCTTGCCGTTTTCTTCGAGGAATTTCTTGCCAGCGGCTGCCGACTCTTCACTCATCTTGGCCATGCGCTCTTCGGCACGCTTCTGCAGCGCGGCGAAGGCTTCGACCAGTTCTTCGTCTTTCAGCTTCTGTTCTTTCTTGCCGACGGCATCTTCGATGCCCTGGGCTACGGCTTTGGAGTCCAGGTCATCCATACCTTCCTGAGCCAGGCTTTTGCCCATGTTCAGGCCGATACCGTAGGAAGCTTTCTGCGCCGGGGTTTTCAGCTCAACGCTGGTCTGCGAGTCGCAACCTGCGAGTACCAGACCAACCAGGGCAACCGCCGCCGCCAACCGATGCTGTTTCATGCTATTTCCTTGTTCATGCGCCTAAAGGGCAATCGAATAAAGCCGCGAGCTTATCAGGCGGCCACGACCAATGGCTACCGGCATGTGAGCCACAAACCCGTGATAAGTTCAGGTCTTAAAACGCAATTTAATCCTGGGCGGATTAAGGCTCTGTTATTCAGGACAGATGAAGACAAATTGCCGCGCCCCGCAATTCCACCATAATGGCCACTTGCCGGCCACGCAGCTCTGAGGCATAAGGGCTTATCAAAAAAACAAGGACGTTACCGTGCGCCTCTTCTCCCGCATTCTATTGTTGATCCTGGTGCTGCTTTTTGTCGCAGTGGCCGTGGTGCTCTACTACGTTGCCAACCCCCGCCTCCCCTTCTACACCCCGGTGGAACAGGTCCACTACCTGGATCAATGGAGCGCCGCCGAGCGCCAGACGTATTACTTCACGCCCCAAGGCACCCAGGTCAAAGGCCTGCGCTACGACTGGTTCACCGCCCTGGAGCTGCCATTTTCGCAGCAGCGCTTCGCCTCGCCCGAATACCTGGCGCGCTTCGGGTTTCTGGTCGACCCGGCGCAAAAGGCCACGCCGCAGAACCCCGGCAACCTGCCGGTGGGCTTCACCCGCCACCAGAACCCCGGCAGCACCGAGCAGTTCCTGGATATCACCTGCGCCGCGTGTCATACCGGTGAATTGCACTTCAAGGGCCAGGCGATACGGATCGACGGCGGCTCGGCCCAGCACGTACTGCCCTCCAGCGTTCCGACATTGCGCGGTGGCAGTTTCGGACAGGCTCTGGTCGCCAGTCTGGCGTCGACCTACTACAACCCCTGGAAATTTGAACGCTTCGCCCGCAAGGTACTGGGTGCGGACTATGACGCCCGCAAAGACGATCTGCGCGAGGCCTTCAAGGACTCCCTGGATACTTTCGTGCGCACGGCATGGAACGACACCCATCGTGGTCTCTACCCCACCGAAGAAGGTCCCGGCCGGACCGACGCCTTCGGCCGTATCGCCAACGCCAGCTTCGGCGATGCCATTTCGGCCAAGAACTACCGGGTCGCGGACGCCCCGGTGGATTACCCGCAACTGTGGGATATATGGACGTTCGACTGGGTCCAGTGGAACGGCTCGGCCCAGCAGCCGATGGCACGCAACGTCGGCGAAGCGCTGGGGGTAGGCGCCACGCTGAATTTCTTCGACGCCCAGGGCAAGCCGTTGCAGGGCGACGCGCGATACCCTTCCAGCGTGCGCGTGCGCGACTTGCACACCATCGAAGAAACCCTGCAACTGCTCAAGCCACCGGTCTGGCCCGAAGCCGTCCTCGGCCCGATCGATAAGCCCCTGGCGGCCAAAGGCCGGGCATTGTTCGCCGAAAACTGCGCCGGTTGCCATGTGCCCAAAGTGGTCCAAGGGCCCGACAGACCGGTCCAGCAACTGCACATGCTACCCGTTAAGGTGATCGGCACCGATCCGGGGACCGCCAACAACATCGCCGACCACCGTTTCGACCTGACCAGCCTGCAATGGGACCCGGCCGAACTGGCGAAACTGGAAGTGCAACTGCACCCGACCCCGACCCAACCCCTGGACATGAGCCAGATCTCGGTCGCCAAAGGCCTGGCTTATGTCACCGCGTTCGTCGAAAACCGAGCGTACCGCGACGCAGGCGTTACGCCCGAGGAACGTCCGGCGCTGGATGGCTTCGGCCTGCCCATCGGTGTGCGCGAGCTGCGCGCCTACAAGGCCCGCCCGCTGGCAGGCGTCTGGGCCACGCCACCGTTCCTGCATAACGGCTCGGTGCCGACGATCTACCAATTGCTCTCGCCTCAGGCCGAGCGGGAAACAACCTTCTATAAAGGCAGCTTCGAATACGATCCACGACACCTGGGTTATCGCACCGAGGCCTTTACCAATGGTTTTGTCTTCGACACCAGGATCACCGGCAACCACAACAGTGGCCATGAATTCCGCTCGGGTGAGCGAGGCAACGGCGTGATTGGCCGTTTGCTGCAACCGCAGGAGCGCTGGGCGTTGCTGGAATACCTCAAGGTGCTCGGCGGGCCGTTGGAGTCGCAACTGTGATGATGAATGTTTCAGGCAAAAGGATCGCCCCATGCTGATCACACTCTGGCTGCGCCTCGGCGCCTTTCTGGGCAAGACGCTCTTGTGGCTGGTGGGCATCGGCCTGCTCGGCTGGGCGCTGGCCACGGCCTGGTTCGCCTGGCAGCACCGTGGTCCGGTCCCGGACAAGGAGCAGATCCCGCCCGGCGAAAGCGCCATGACGCAGGACATCATCCAGACCGCCATTCGCATCGTCGATCAACATCGCGAAGGCACTCGCTATCTGCGCGACGCCCATGCCAAGGCCCACGGCTGCGTAATGGCCGAAGTCCGGGTGCCGACTGACTTGTCGGCGCCCTTGCGCCAGGGCGTCTTCGCCGAACCGGGGAAAGTCTGGCAAGCGACGATGCGCCTGTCCAACGGCAACGCCTACCCTCAGTTCGACAGTCTGCGGGATGCGCGGGGGATGGCCATCAAGCTGTTGAACGTACCGGGTAAACAACTGCTGGCAGAACGGCAGTCTCAGGGCGAACAGGATTTCGTGATGTTCAATCACCCGAACTTCTTCGTCAGTGACGTCGCCGAGTATCGTCAGAACGTCGCCGCCCAGGCCGATGGAAAAAAGGCGATGGCGTTCTTTCCGAGCCTGGATCCGCGCAGCTGGCAGATCCGCCATCTGTTCATCGCACTGGCGACCCTCTCGCCGCCGCCGGCCAGCCCGACCCAGACCACGTATTTTTCCGTATCGCCCTACAAGTTTGGCGAGACCAACGCCAAGTTTCGAGTCGCGCCGGATCCGGACAGTTGCCCCAATTACACCTTGCCGCCGCAGAACCAGGACCTGCCCAACTTTTTGCGCAGCGCGTTGAATCAGCAGTTATCCACAGACCGGGTGCCGGCGTGTTTCGTCTTGCAGGTCCAACGCCAGGACCCAAGCAAATACATGCCGATCGAAGACACCAGTATTGAATGGCAGGAGAGCGACGCACCGTTCGAGACGGTGGCGCGAATCAAAGTGCCAGCCCAGGACTTCGACACCCCCGAGCAGAACCTGGCCTGTGACAACCTGTCCTTCAACCCCTGGTTCGGCATCGAGGCCCACCGCCCCATCGGCGGCATCAACCGCTTGCGCAAAGCGGTGTATGAGGCGGTCAGCGACTACCGTCACAGCCGTAATGCCGAGCAGTAGTGCGCAGGCATTTCCAAACACCAGACAGCAAAAAGCCCGCTCAATGAGCGGGCTTTCCGTAGGTGACCTGGCGTTCAGTGTTCCAGATGACCGAATATGGCGCAGCGGACGGGACTCGAACCCGCGACCCCCGGCGTGACAGGCCGGTATTCTAACCGACTGAACTACCGCTGCGCGAAACATTGAAAGCGTGGTGGGTGATGACGGGATCGAACCGCCGACATTCTGCTTGTAAGGCAGACGCTCTCCCGGCTGAGCTAATCACCCTGCACTTTCGATGCGGGGCGCATTCTCTCACACTTTTTTGTAACGTGCTGATTTAATTAGCAAAATTAGAAAAAAATGTTCGATACACAGCGCAGGAACACCAGACAGCAAAAAGCCCGCGTCAGCGGGCTTTTCGGTAGCTATCTGGCGTTCAGTGTTCCAGATAACTGAATATGGCGCAGCGGACGGGACTCGAACCCGCGACCCCCGGCGTGACAGGCCGGTATTCTAACCGACTGAACTACCGCTGCGCGTAACACTTGGAGCGAAATGGTGGGTGATGACGGGATCGAACCGCCGACATTCTGCTTGTAAGGCAGACGCTCTCCCGGCTGAGCTAATCACCCTTCGCTTTCGGTGTGGCGCGCATTCTACGGAGCGACCTCGAAGCTGGCAAGCACTTTTTAAATTAATTTTCTCAGCCCTTCCAAAGGCTTAGCGGAGGGTTGGCCTACGCCGCCACGAAGAGAATAATGCCCCCCTTTGTATAAAGGAGAGACTCGCCCCATGTGGTTCAAAAACCTGCTTATCTATCGCCTGACCCAAGATCTGCCTTTTGATGCCGAGGCGTTGGAAACTGCACTGGCCAGCAAACTGGCGCGTCCCTGTGCAAGCCAGGAGTTGACCACTTACGGTTTCGTCGCGCCGTTCGGCAAAGGCGAAGACGCACCGCTGGTGCATGTCAGCCAGGACTTCCTGCTGATCGCCGCTCGCAAGGAAGAGCGTATCCTGCCGGGCAGCGTCGTACGCGATGCCTTGAAGGAAAAGGTCGAAGAGATCGAAGCCGAACAAATGCGCAAGGTCTACAAGAAGGAACGGGACCAGCTCAAGGATGAGATCATCCAGGCTTTCCTGCCCCGCGCCTTCATCCGTCGCTCGTCCACCTTCGCCGCCATCGCGCCGAAGCAGGGCCTGATCCTGGTGAACTCCGCCAGCCCGAAACGCGCCGAAGACCTGCTTTCCACCCTGCGTGAAGTCATCGGCTCGCTGCCGGTGCGTCCGCTGACCGTAAAAACGGCGCCGACGGCCATCATGACCGACTGGGTCAAGACCCAGAAAGCCGCGGACGACTTCTTCGTGCTGGACGAATGCGAACTGCGCGACACCCACGAAGATGGCGGCATCGTGCGCTGCAAGCGCCAGGACCTGACCAGCGACGAAATCCAGCTGCACCTGAACACCGGCAAAGTCGTGACCCAACTGTCGCTGGCCTGGCAGGACAAGCTGTCGTTCGTGCTCGACGACAAAATGGTGGTCAAGCGCCTGAAGTTCGAAGACCTGCTGCAGGATCAGGCAGAACAGGACGGCGGCGACGAAGCCCTCGGCCAATTGGATGCCAGCTTCACGCTGATGATGCTGACGTTCGGTGAATTCCTGCCGGCGCTGGTCGAGGCGTTGGGCGGGGAAGAGATTCCGCAGGGGATCTAAAGGCTGATGACTTCCAGTGTGGGAGCGGGCTTGCTCGCGAAAGCGGTGTGTCAGACAGCAATTTCTCAGCTGACACACCGCCTTCGCGAGCAAGCCCGCTCCCACAATGGTTTTGTGTAATCCACTAACAACAAGGATCTGGTCATGCGCGCACTGGCTGCACTGAGCCGCTTCGTCGGCAATACCTTCGCCTACTGGGTGCTGATTTTCGCCATCGTGGCGTTCGTGCAACCCACCTGGTTCATTGGCCTGAAAAGCGCCATCGTGCCGCTGCTTGGCCTGGTGATGTTCGGCATGGGCCTGACCCTCAAACTCGAAGACTTCGCCGAAGTCGCACGCCATCCGTGGCGTGTGGCCCTGGGTGTGGTCGCTCACTTCGTGATCATGCCCGGCGTGGCGTGGTTGCTTTGCCAGGTGTTTCATCTGCCGCCGGAAATAGCCGTGGGCGTCATCCTCGTGGGCTGCTGCCCGAGCGGCACCTCGTCGAATGTCATGACTTGGCTGGCCCGCGGCGACCTGGCGTTGTCGGTGGCAATCGCGGCCGTCACCACCCTCCTCGCTCCGCTGCTGACGCCCGCGTTGATCTGGCTGCTGGCCTCGGCCTGGCTGCCGGTGTCGTTCATGGAGCTGTTCTGGTCGATCCTGCAAGTGGTGCTGTTGCCGATCGTGCTGGGCGTGGTGGCGCAACGGCTACTGGGTGACAAGGTGCGCGTGGCGGTGGATGTGCTGCCGCTGGTGTCGGTGGTGAGCATCGTGATCATCGTCACGGCGGTCGTCGCCGCCAGCCAGGCGAAGATTGCCGAGTCCGGCCTGCTGATCATGGCCGTGGTGATGCTGCACAATGGCTTCGGCTTCTTGCTGGGTTACTTCACCGGGCATTTGTTCAAGCTGCCGCTGGCGCAGCGAAAGTCCCTGGCATTGGAAGTGGGCATGCAGAACTCCGGCCTGGGTGCCGCATTGGCGAGTGCGCACTTTTCACCTTTAGCGGCGGTACCCAGTGCGCTGTTCAGCGTCTGGCACAACATTTCCGGCGCACTGCTATCCACGTACTTCCGCCGCATGAGCGAAAAGCAGGACCGCGAAACCCTGATTCGCCAGCAGGCGACTGACTGAAGCCGACTTGATCGAGTGCCCGATCATGGGCACTCTATTGCCAGTGCGGGGACGACCCCGCAGCTTGGATCGACTGTCAATCCGGGGACGCCCCCATCCATTCATGGAGGTGTGTGATGTCCTGGATCATTCTGTTTTTTGCCGGCCTGTTCGAAGTCGGCTGGGCTGTCGGCCTGAAGTACACCGACGGCTTCAGCCGTCCTCTACCCACGGCCCTGACGATTGCCGCCATGGGCATCAGCCTTGGCCTGCTGGGCCTGGCCATGAAGGAATTGCCCCTGGGTACAGCCTATGCGATCTGGACCGGGGTCGGCGCCGTGGGTACGGTGATCGCCGGGATCATTCTGTTTGGTGAATCGATGGCATTGGTTCGGCTGGTCAGTGTGGCGTTGATCGTCACCGGATTGATCGGGCTCAAGGTCAGCGCCTAGGCCATTATCGCTATCGCGAGCAGGCTCCCACATTGGATTTGCGGTGCGTCGTGGTTCTATGGCCGACATAAAACCTGTGGGAGCGAGCCTGCTCGCGAAAAATCGAAAGGTCTTAGCCGACCTACCTGGCCGCTCCGCGCAACTCCCCCACCAACACTTGCAGCTTGGCCGGCTCCGCCATCTCGACTGCCACCGGCGGCCCGGCGACCAGCGTCACCCGCGACCAGAACCGGCGAAACAGCCCCTTGGCCGGATCGCGACTGAAGAAACTGCCCCACAACCCCTGCAATGCCAGGGGAATCACCGGCACGGGCGTTTCCTGCAAGATCCGCGTCAAACCGCTCTTGAACTCACTGATCTCACCGTCAGCGGTCAACTTTCCTTCAGGAAAGATGCAGACCAGCTCACCGTCGTTCAGGTACTGCGCAATTCGCTTGAAGGCCTTTTCGTAGATGTGAATGTCTTCCTGGCGCCCGGCAATCGGAATCGTCCCGGCGGTACGGAAGATGAAGTTCAGGACCGGCAGGTTGTAGATCTTGTAGTACATCACGAAGCGAATCGGCCGACGGACCGCGCCGCCAATCAGCAAGGCATCGACGAAGGACACATGGTTGCAGACCAACAGCGCTGCACCTTCATCAGGGATCGCATCAAGATTGCGATGCTCCACGCGGTACATGGAATGGCTCAGCAGCCAGATCATGAAACGCATGGTGAACTCGGGGACGATCTTGAAGATGTAGGCGTTGACGCCGATATTCAGCAGCGACACCACAAGAAACAGCTGTGGGATCGACAGTTTCGCCAGGCTCAGCAAGATGATGGAGACAATCGCCGACACCACCATGAACAGCGCGTTGAGAATGTTGTTGGCGGCGATAACCCGCGCCCGTTCATTCTCGACGGTACGCGACTGGATCAGCGCATACAGCGGCACGATGTAGAAACCACCGAAGATGCCAAGGCCGAGGATGTCCATCAGCACCAGCCAGGCGTGGCCGAAACCCAGCACCTGGAGCCAACCGTGGCCGTCGACGCTGTCGGGAATCGAACCGGAATGCCACCACAGCAACAGCCCGAACACCGTCAGGCCGAACGATCCGAACGGCACCAGGCCGATCTCGACTTTACGTCCCGACAGCTTCTCGCAAAGCATCGAGCCCAACGCGATCCCCACCGAGAACACCGTCAGGATCAAGGTCACCACGGTTTCGTCGCCATGCATCCACTCTTTGGCATAGGCGGGAATCTGCGTCAGGTAAATCGCCCCGACGAACCAGAACCAGGAGTTGCCGACAATGGAGCGGGACACCGCCGGGGTTTGTCCCAACCCCAGTTTCAGCGTGGCCCAGGACTGGCTGAAAATGTTCCAGTTCAGGCGCATCTGCGGCGAGGCCGCCGCTGCACGTGGGATACCACGGCTGGCCAGGTAACCCAGCACCGCGATACCGACAATCGCCGTGGACACCACCGGTGCGTAATGAACCGAAGACATCATGATCCCGGCGCCAATGGTGCCGGCGAGGATCGCCAGGAAGGTGCCCATCTCCACCAGGCCGTTGCCACCGACCAGCTCATCTTCGCGCAATGCCTGCGGCAGAATCGAATACTTCACCGGCCCGAACAGGGCCGAGTGGGTGCCCATGGCAAACAGCGCCAGCAGCATCAGCCACAAGTGATCGAACAGAAAACCCAGCGCGCCGACCGCCATGATGACGACCTCGCCGAGCTTGATCAGCCGTATCAACGCATCCTTGGCGAACTTCTCACCGAACTGGCCCGCCAGCGCCGAAAACAGAAAGAACGGCAAGATGAACAACAACGCGCAGAGGTTGACCCAGATCGAACGGTCACCCTCGATGGTGAGGCGGTAAAGAATCGCGAGGATCAACGACTGCTTGAACACGTTATCGTTGAATGCGCCAAGGGACTGCGTAATGAAGAACGGCAAGAACCGCCGCGTGCGAAGCAAGGTGAACTGCGAAGGGTGACTCATCTTCCATGTACCTGAGTGGCTTGGACACTTATTGGAATGAGGTTTTTCGATCCAGGCCACACATTACCTGTCTTTAGCGATTATTTCGCCAGCTCCGCAATGCACGGAGAAACAAACAACTCACCGTGCCAGGCGCCCAGGACAGTACGCCAGCCGACGATCAACCACATCACCACCAACATCGCCACCAACACGCTCCCGGCCACCTGGAAAAAAACCAGGCCCAGCAGGTCGGCCAATTTCAGCGTGGTCAAGGCATACACACCCAGCGGGAAGGTGAAGCCCCACCAACCGAGATTGAACGGAATACCGGCGCGCAGGTAGCGTACGGTGATCAGCAACGCCATCAACATCCACCAGAACCCGAGCCCCCACAGCGTAATGCCAGCCACCAGCCCTAACCCGGAGGCGATTTCGCCCACGCCGGGAATGCCATTGGCAGCGAAGATCGTCGGCGCATCGCCGCCCAACAGCAACATGCCCAGAGCGCCGGTGCCGATGGGCCCAAGGGCCAACCAGCTCGAAGCCGCCATGTTTTCATGGGGCAGTTTGTGCAGCGCCATGCGCAACAACAGAATCGTCAGAATGCTGAACGCCACCGGTAGGGAAAATGCCCAGAGCACGTAGCTGGTGACCAGCATGACCAACTGCGCATGAGCATCGGCCAGATGCGGCGCTAACAGCCCACCGCTGGCGGCCGCGACTTCGGCGGCCACCACGGGCAGCAGCCACACGGCGGTCATCTGATCGATTCGGTGCTCCTGGCGGGTGAACATCAGGAAGGGAATCAGTACGCCGCAGGCCAGCGACATCGCCACATTGATCCACCACAACACCTCGGCCAAGGGAACCACGCCCTCTCCCCAGCGTGGCAGGCCGAACACCAGAAGACCGTTGATGAGCGTCGCCAACCCCATGGGAATGGTGCCGAAGAACATCGAAACCGTGGAGTGCCCGAAAATCCGCCGTGCCTCGTCGAAGAACAACACCCAGCGGGCGGCGTACAGGCCGGTGAACAGCACGAACAGGAAACTATTGAACACCCATACGCCTTCACCCAGCAGACGAAGCCCGGGTACATTGGCCGGCCACTGCGCCAACGCCAGGGCCAGCACGCCGGTGCCCATGGTTACGGCGAACCAGTTAGGAGTGAATTGGCGGATGGCTTCCAATGGCCTGTGCAAGTGGCTCAATGGACGTAAGCGATTTTTTGCAGCGCAGCATGTCATGGCGAACTCCTGTCCCCTGAAGAGATGGGAGTCATGCTAGAGCCAGATCGAATATCGATATAACGGGTAATTTCTCTATGGTTAATCTGTTTTATAGATAAGCTCATGCATTATCCGGAGCGTTGGCCAATCCCCGGGATTTACGCCACAAGCTCCATAGCGCACCAACGGCCAGCGCCATCAGCACAGCGCCATAACCATCGGTGGTAGCCATCAATCCGAACACCCGGGTCAGATTTCCCGCCAACAAGGAGGGCAAACTGAACGCCAGGTAGCTGAGCACATAAAAAGCCGACATCAAGCCGGCCCGTTCATGGGGCAGCGCCAACGGCATAATGCTGCGCAACGCACCCAGGAAGCCGGCGCCAAAACCACTGCCGGTCACCAACGTACCGATAAAGAACAAAGGCAGGCTACCCGAATGTGCAGCGACCAAAACCAGCACAAGGCCCGTGATCAACAAGCTGGCGGCAAGACGCAGCATGTTTTCTGCGTGCTGGTTGCGTAGCGTGTAGATGGACAACGCCCCGGTGAGCGTCAGGGCGGCAACCAATGCGCCACCGATCAGGTTGGAAGTCGAGCCAGTGGCGGCCCGAACCAAGGATGGCGCCAATGACAGATAGAAGCCGCCCACTGCCCAGGCCGCCAGATTCAATGGCAGTACCAGCCACAAGGCTCTCCGCGCCTGGACCGGCACGTGCAAGGTCGGACGCAAGGATTGCCAGGCACCGGGCTTTGGGCTGACGCTTTCCCCCAGGCGCCAGAGATAAATCGCCTGGACCAGGAACAGCCCCAGCAGAAGCCAATACGTCAGTTGCAAAGGCAGCGG
Source organism: Pseudomonas sp. AF32 (assembly GCF_022342325.2). Taxonomy (NCBI): domain Bacteria; kingdom Pseudomonadati; phylum Pseudomonadota; class Gammaproteobacteria; order Pseudomonadales; family Pseudomonadaceae; genus Pseudomonas; species Pseudomonas sp. AF32. Next base: position 15,430 of record NZ_RQJK02000016.1, read on the forward strand.
CGCGAATTCAGCCAACATGCCGCAGCCCAGCGCTCCACACGCCATGCCCAGCAGCGGCGCAACACTGGTGATCAGCGGCCCTTGCTGGCGATCGAAGTCCAGCAACGCGGCGCCAAGCACACTGGTGGCCATGCCTGTGGCGAATCCCTGGATCAGGCGCGCACCGATCAACCAGCCGATGCTGTCGGCATTGATAAACAGCATCATCGCCAGCATGTTGAGCAACAATGCCACGAAGATCACGGGCCTGCGGCCCAGGTAATCCGACAGCGATCCCACCGTCAACAAGGCTGCCAGCAGACTGAAGGCATATACCCCGAAGATCAGCGTAAGGATCGCCGAAGAAAATTGCATGTGTTCCTGATAGAGGTGATACAACGGCGTCGGCGCACTGGAGGCGGCGAGGAAACCGAGCAAAGTGATCGCCAGAAAAATCAGGCTGGCACGGGTCGAAGCTGGACGGGACATGGGCACGCTCCACAGGCATATTCACAAAAGCTAATTTTTTGCTTTTGCGGAGTGTGCTACCGGCGTGCGCTTAAAGCAAATTCTTTGTGTTAAGGTCTGACACATGGCTATTAAAGAAGGTTTACGCCCCGGCGGCAGAAGCGCCCGGGTCCAGGAATCGATTCACTCAGCGGTCCGCGCCCTGCTGCAAGAGCAGGACCGCGCGACCCTGACCGTGCCGCAAATCGCTGCACGCGCCGGCGTGACCCCGTCCACCATCTATCGACGCTGGGGCGACCTGCCAGCACTGCTGGCCGACGTCGCCATTGCCCGCATGCGCCCCGACAGCGAACCGGCCAACACCGGAAGCCTGCGCGGCGACCTGCTGGCCTGGGCCGAACAGTACCTGGATGAAATGAGCTCCGAGCCCGGTCGCAACATGATGCGCGACATCCAGGCCTGCGCGACGCCGGGGCATTGCGTTGGGATTATCAGCGCTCAGTTGCAGATCATCCTGGATCGCTACCCTGGGGAACCAAACCCTGGCGTCGAGCGACTGATCAATGTGGTGGTGGCGCCGACGGTGTTTCGCATTCTTTTTGCGACCGCACCGCTGGAGGTTGAGGAGTTGCATCGGTTGGTTGATATCGCGCTGGGTCGGTAAGGCCGCTATCGCGAGCAGGCTCGCTCCCACGATGGAGCTGAGGTGGACGCGGGATCTGTGAACACCCGGAAATTTGTGGGAGCGAGCTTGCTCGCGATGAGGCCACCCCAACACCTCAAAGCCATTGCCTGTCGCATCTTGCGACACCCCGCCACGCCCCGACCTTGGTCGACACTGACGAACCCGAGCGGGCATGCGAGACTGTCCTGCCGGGCCCTGGTCCCGGTGTTCTTCGTTCGGGAGTTTCCATGTCGCTGTCCAGCGGGCTGATTGCCGTTGTTGCCCTGGCCTATATGGCCATCATGTTCGCCATCGCCTTCTACGGCGACCGGCGCAGTACGCCGTTGCCTCCCCGGGTACGGGCCTGGGTCTACAGCCTGTCGCTGGCGGTGTATTGCACCAGCTGGACCTTCTTTGGCGCCGTGGGCCAGGCTGCCGAGCAACTCTGGTCGTTCCTGCCGATCTATCTCGGGCCGATTCTGTTGCTGGTGCTGGCGCCCTGGGTCTTGCAGAAGATGGTGATGATCAGCAAGCAGGAAAACATTACCTCCATCGCCGACTTCATCGCCGCCCGCTACGGCAAATCCCAATCCCTGGCCATCGTGATCGCCCTCATCTGCCTGGTGGGCGTGCTGCCCTACATTGCCTTGCAGCTCAAGGGCATCGTGCTGGGGGTGAACCTGTTGATCGGCGCCGGCGCCGACGCCATGGGCACGCGCGCCCAGGACACCGCGTTGATCGTCTCGCTGATCCTGGCGTTGTTCACCATCGTGTTCGGGACCCGCAACCTGGACGCCACCGAGCACCACCGCGGCATGGTGCTGGCGATTGCGTTCGAATCCCTGGTCAAGCTGCTCGCCTTCCTCGCGGTGGGCGCTTTCGTGACGTTTGGCCTTTACGACGGCTTCGACGACCTGTTCAACCAGGCGATGCTCGCACCGCGGCTGGAGGAGTACTGGAAGGAAACCATCAACTGGCCGTCCATGGTGGTGCAAACCGGCGTGGCGATGATGGCGATCATCTGTTTGCCACGGCAATTCCACGTAACCGTGGTCGAGAACATCGAACCCCAGGACCTGCGCCTGGCCAAGTGGGTGTTCCCCGCCTACCTGGCCTTGGCCGCCCTGTTCGTGGTGCCCATCGCCCTCGCCGGGCAAATGATGCTGCCCAGCTCGGTATTGCCGGACTCGTTCGTCATCAGCCTGCCCCTGGCCCAGGCCCATCCGTCGCTGGCCGTGCTGGCGTTCATCGGCGGCGCCTCGGCCGCCACCGGCATGGTGATCGTGGCAAGTGTCGCGCTCTCCACCATGGTGTCCAACGACATGCTGCTGCCCTGGCTGCTACGGCACAACAACGCCGAGCGGCCGTTCGAAGTTTTCCGCCAGTGGATGCTCTCGGTTCGCCGGGTCAGCATCGTGGTGATCCTGTTGCTGGCCTATGTCAGCTACCGGTTGCTGGGCTCGACAGCAAGCCTGGCGACCATCGGCCAGATCGCCTTCGCCGCCGTGACTCAACTGGCGCCCGCCATGCTGGGGGCGTTGTACTGGAAGCAGGCCAACCGCCGCGGGGTGTTCGCCGGCCTCGCCGCTGGGATCTTCCTGTGGTTCTACACGTTGGTGTTACCGATTGCGGCCCATAGCCTGGGCTGGTCGCTGAACAGTTTTCCTGGGCTGGCCTGGCTGCATGGCAATCCTCTGAGCCTGCCCATCAGCCCACTGACCCAAGGTGTTGTGCTGTCCCTGGCGGGCAACTTCAGTCTGTTCGCCTGGGTCTCCGTATTGTCACGCACGCGGGTGTCGGAGCACTGGCAGGCCGGACGCTTCATCGGCCAGGAGATCAGCGCTCGCCCCAACGCCCGTTCGATGCTGGCGGTGCAGATCGAAGACCTCTTGCAACTGGCCGCCCGCTTCGTCGGCGAAGAGCGGGCGCGTCAGAGTTTCATCCGCTTTGCTTATCGCCAGGGCAAGGGATTCAACCCGAACCAGAATGCCGACAGCGAATGGATCGCCCACACTGAACGCCTGCTGGCGGGTGTACTGGGGGCCTCGTCGACTCGGGCCGTGGTGAAGGCCGCGATCGAAGGCCGGGAGATGCAACTGGAAGATGTCGTGCGCATCGCGGACGAAGCGTCGGAGGTGTTGCAGTTCAATCGAGCACTGCTGCAAGGCGCCATCGAGAACATCACCCAGGGCATCAGCGTGGTGGACCAATCCCTGAGGCTGGTGGCCTGGAATCGCCGCTACCTGGAACTGTTCAACTATCCGGACGGCTTGATCAGCGTCGGCCGGCCGATTGCTGACATCATCCGCTATAACGCTGAACGTGGTCTCTGTGGACCGGGCGAGGCAGAGGTCCACGTCGCCCGGCGACTGCACTGGATGCGCCAGGGCCGGGCCCACACATCCGAACGCTTGTTCCCCAACGGTCGGGTGATCGAGCTGATCGGCAACCCGATGCCCGGTGGCGGTTTCGTCATGAGTTTCACTGACATCACCGCCTTCCGCGAAGCCGAGCACGCCCTGACCGCGGCCAACGAAGGACTGGAACAACGGGTGGCCGAACGCACCCGGGAGTTGTCGCAACTGAACCTGGCCCTGACCGAAGCCAAGAGCACGGCCGAAGCGGCCTATCAGTCCAAGACCCGCTTCCTGGCCGCCGTCAGTCATGACCTGATGCAACCCCTCAACGCCGCTCGCCTGTTTTCCGCCGCCCTGTCCCATCAGCACGAAAGCCTGCCGAGCGAAGCCCGGCAACTCGTACAGCACCTCGACAGTTCACTGCGCTCGGCCGAAGACCTGATCACCGACCTGCTGGACATTTCTCGCCTGGAAAACGGCAAGATCAATCCCGACCGCCAGCCGTTCGCACTGAACGAGCTGTTCGATATCCTCGGTGCCGAATTCACGGTATTGGCCCGGGAACAGGGCCTGAAGTTCCGGGTACGCGGCTCTCGACTGCGGGTCGACAGCGATATCAAACTGCTGCGTCGCGTGCTGCAGAACTTCCTGACCAACGCCTTCCGCTATGCCAAGGGACCGGTGCTGCTGGGAGTGCGTCGACGCAACGGTGAATTGTGCCTGGAGGTCTGGGATCGCGGCCCCGGCATCGCCGAAGACAAGCAACAAGTCATCTTCGAAGAATTCAAACGATTGGACAGCCATCAGACCCGGGCCGAAAAAGGCCTCGGCCTGGGCCTGGCGATTGCAGACGGGCTATGCCGGGTACTGGGTCATACCCTGCGCGTGCGCTCATGGCCCGGACGCGGCAGCGTGTTCAGCGTCAGCGTGCCGTTGGCCCGCACGCAGACCGCCGTGCCCAGCACCGTTGTCGAACCCAACGGTCTCTTGGCAAACGGAGCCCAGGTACTGTGTGTCGATAACGAAGACAGCATCCTGATCGGCATGAACAGCCTGCTGACGCGCTGGGGTTGTCAGGTGTGGACAGCGCGCAACCGTGAGGAATGCGAGCGCTGGCTGGCCCAGGGCGGGCGACCACAACTGGCCCTGGTGGATTTCCATCTGGACGATGGCGAGACCGGCACTGAGCTGATGGCCTGGCTGCGTACGCGTATGGGGGAGCCGGTGCCTGGGGTGGTGATCAGCGCCGATGGTCGACCGGAAACCGTGGCTCAGGTGCACGCCGCGGGCCTGGACTACCTGGCCAAACCGGTGAAGCCGGCGGCGCTGCGGGCCTTGTTGAGTCGACATTTGCCGCTGTAGGCGCAGGGGTTTTCCGGCCGGACACCGAGCCCTGTGGAGAGGGGATTTATCCCCGCTGGGTTGTCCTGGGCACCGCGATGCAGCAGACGAACCAGGCAAGCCGGTTTACGACTGCTGCGCAGCCGAGCGGGGATAAATCCCCTCGCCACAGGTTTTGCGCCAAGCCCAAGAGTTTCATCAATCCTGGGCTTTTGCGGTTTCTTCCGACAATTCACGCAATCCATCCCCATCGGTCATCGCCCGTTCAAGCAGTTCCGTGGGCAGACTCTTGCTGGCCCGGGCGCCGAGCAGTTTGAGCTGTTCGCTGCGACTGATCAGGTTGCCGCGCCCTTCCGTCAGTTTATTGCGCGCCGCGCTGTAGGCCTTGTCCAGCTGCTGCAGGCGGCTTCCGATTTCGTCCAGATCCTGGATGAACAGCACGAACTTGTCGTACAGCCACCCTGCCCGCTCGGCGATTTCCCGGGCGTTCTGACTCTGGCGCTCCTGCTTCCAAAGACTGTCGATCACTCGCAACGTCGCCAGCAGCGTAGTGGGACTGACGATCACGATGTTGCGGTCGAATGCCTCCTGGAACAGGTTCGGCTCGGCTTGCAAGGCAGCAGAAAATGCGGCTTCGATCGGCACGAACAGCAGGACGAAATCCAGGCTGTGCAAACCGTCCAGCCGCTTGTAATCCTTGCCGGCCAAGCCCTTGACGTGGGCCCGCAATGACGCGACGTGTTGCTTGAGCGCATGCAGGGCAATGGCATCGTCGTCGGTGCCCACATACTGTTGGTAAGCCGTGAGACTGACCTTGGAGTCGACCACCACCTGCTTGTCGCCGGGCAGATAAATCAGCACATCAGGCTGGAATCGTTCGCCGTCCGGCCCCTTCAGGCTGACCTGCGTCTGGTATTCACGACCCTTCTCCAGACCCGCGTGTTCGAGCACCCGCTCCAGGATCAACTCGCCCCAGTTCCCCTGGGTCTTCTGCCCCTTGAGCGCTCGGGTGAGGTTGGTGGCTTCCTCGCTCAGGCGCAGGTTCAATTGCTGCAGACGCTCCAGCTCCTTGCCCAGGGAAAACCGCTCCCGCGCCTCGGCCTGATAGCTTTCTTCAACGCGTTTCTCGAAGGACTGGATGCGCTCTTTCAGCGGATCGAGCAACTGCCCCAGGCGCTGATGACTGGTTTCGGCGAAGCGCTGCTCACGTTCGTCGAAGATTTTCCCGGCCAGCTCGGCGAATTGCGCGCGCAATTCGTCTCGCGAGCCTTGCAGGTCGTCCAGGCGCTGCTGGTGGCTTTCTTGTTGCTCGCGCAACTCGGCCTGCAGGGACGCCGCCTGGGCGTCAAGACGACGCAATTCCGCTTCCTTGCCGGCACGTTCCAGGTTCCAGGCGTGAGCCGCGTCCCGGGCGTTGTCGCGCTCGATTTGCAGCAACTCGACCTCGCGCCGAGCAGCAGCGAGTTCTGCTTGCCTCACGGCATTGGCCTGGCTCAGGTCGCTGATTTCATCACGGCAGGCGTCGAGCTGGGCGTTCAAGCCATCATGAGCCATATGGGCCGTGGCCAGGCGCTCTTCCAGCAACGCCAATTCCGTTTGCGCGGCACCGGTCTGGCGCTGCAGGTGCCAGGCCAGTGCGAGCAGCGGCACCGCTGCGCCTGCCAGGCCAAACAACAGGCTGGTCAAATCCATAGCCATGACAAATCCTGCCGGTCGAATAAAGCCCGAAGGTTAACCAAGCCGCTGTGGGTTGCCCAGCCGCGTCTACGATTTCACCCTTCTATTTCAGTCAGGGCCTGTTGAGCACGAGCGTCCCCGGCCCGGGCGGCCTGGCGCAACAAATCCTGGCCGATACGCCGGTCCCGAGCGTTACCGCACTCACGACACATCAATTGCCCCAGGCGACTTTGCGCTGCTACCACGCCATCACGGGCCGACTGCTTGAGCAAACGCCCGGCAAAGTGTTTGACGCTGGGGCTTGTGCCAAGCCGTGGACTGTCGAGCAACCACTCGGCGACTCGCATCGATATACGCTTGGGAGAGGTAACACCACAGGGTGTGGAGGTAACAGCAGGTGATACTGAGCGAAACTTCATAAAGCACTGTGGGACAGATCGGAAGGCGCGCCACTCTACTCCTTTTTTCGTGTGGGTAAAGTCGAAAAAAACCGGCACGCCCGTCCTAGAGCAAGTGCTTGGGACAATCCACAGAAGCTGTGGATAACTCAGTGGACAACCCCCCCTTAACGGGTCGTAAGCCCTGTAGGACGGGGCCTGCGCTCAAACTGACGATTTTTTCACCAGTAAAAAAAACCGATGTTTTTCATTGACTTAAATTTTGGATACAGGCAGCCACCCGGGATTGTTTCGACGTGACAGTTACATGACAACTGTCGCCACGAGTGTGCACAAGTAACATCGAAAAGGTTATATCGCTGCTTTTTTTTGGTGCGTTTGCATACGCGCCGCGGTCGCAAAGCGCTCGCCGTTCCATCGTGCGCTCCTGGCGCCTGCGTCCCAAAAAACCGGGTCAAGCGCACCAGGTACCGCTGGTTGGAGATTTTTTGATCAACAGCCTTCCTTTTTGCAGATCGATTCGTTAATATCCGCGCCGTTAGTACCAAGCTGAAATCAATTCCGGGTCAAACGCTTCGCATGACGGTCGCCAGCCCCACGGGCAGCCTACCGATGGAAGAGACCGGACCCCTCGATGGTTTCCAGGTAAGATTCGCAACCGCACGGCCTTTGAACAATGACAAAGGTGTCGCCAGGTTCCTTACTCTGACCGAACCAGCCTGTAAATTGATCAGGATCTTCACCCTGGGCCCAGAACCTCTGCCCTTGATGTGTCGCCTGCCCTCCTAAGTACCTACCTGCCGGCCCAAGCGCGCACCTTTTACAGCGCTCGAACTGGCTGCTTTGTTCCAGTCAGGTTCTTCGTACGACCAATGGTGGTCGACGTTACTGGAACGTTTTAACGCTGCACGGTTCTTAACCGTGTCATTTGTAGGAACACCCATAACATGTCGACTCAAATCCAGACACAGGATGCCATCCGCACCCTCACCAACGCCTTCGCTCCAATGAACTGCCTGATCCTGGCCGCTCGCAAAGGCTGTTTCAGCTTCACGCTGGTCAACGAACACGGCATCGCCCGTCACAGCGAGCGCCTTTATCCTGACCAATACTCCAGCGCAGAACCACTGCAGGCTGTGATCGAGCGTACTCGTCAGGCCTTGGTTGCCTGAGGCGCCAGCGAGCTGAAAGAAAACGCCCCGCCCTGAAAAAGCGGGGCTTTTTATTGCCTGAAAATGGCTCCATCAAGCGAAGCGGCCTAAGCACCAAGGGATATAAGGCTTATAACCCTTCGCCGAAGATGTTTTAAAAACAGTCCTTTACAGCGGGAATATCACACTACACTTCAAGTCAAGCGGCATGATCCGCTTCCGGCGGAGCCTGGACCGATCCACCGCTGCCAAGCCCACACCTTCAGGCTTCGCCCCTTTCACGTTTCGAGGGTTTTATGGGTATCGCTGCCAGCGAACTGTGTCGATATGTGATCCGCCCCACGCTCCTCTACCTGGGGAGCCACAGTACCACGGCGGAATCCCTGCTGCTGGGAATCGCCGCCAGCCAATCCGCCCTGGGTTCAGCCTTGCATGATCGTCGCGGGCATGGCCTGTACCGCATTCCCGAACCTCGCCACCGCGCCCTCTGGGACCATTACCTGGCGCGGGATCCGGAACGCGCCAGCCTGGTGCGCGGTCTCGCCAGCCAGCATGCTTTTCTCAGCGGCCCCCACCTCGAACTGACCGTCAACCTTCGCTACGCCACCGCCATCGCATGGCTATTGGTGGAAGAACAAAACACTCCGCTGCCAGAGGCCGACGATCTGCTGGGTATGGCGCGGATCTGGCGCCAGACCTTTCATCCCCAAGGGCGCCTGAGGGATTTCACGTGCGCCTGGCAAAAATGTGTATCACCCTTGAATGAGGTCGCTTGCTGAACGGGAATTGCAAAGTTCCTGTGTTGGTAGCGATTTTGGTCGGATTGTCCTACAAAACCGCTCTAAATCAAGCAATACAGGCTATAGCGCTTGATCGAAAATGTTGGTAGTTTTTGCCCCGGTGATCACCTGGAGTTCTAACAATGAAAAAAATGATGCTCAAAACCACCCTTGGCCTTGCCGTGACCTTGGCATCCACTCAGCTCTTCGCCAGTGGTTTTGCCTTGAACGAACAAAGCATCAGTGGCATGGGCACTGGCTTCGCAGGTCGTTCCTCTTCTGCCGATGATGCAAGTACCGTGTTCGGCAACCCTGCCGGCATGTCGCGCCTCAAGCGCCAGCAAGTGACTGGCGGTTTTGCCGCTATCGACGCTTCTACCGATATCAACGATGCCAGCGGTACCCAATCGGGCACCAACAAAGGGGACATGGTCCCGCTCACCGGCGTTCCGATGGGTTATTACGTCAAGCCTATCGATGACCAGTGGGCTTTCGGCCTGGGCGTGTACGCGCCGTTCGGCCTGATCACTGACTATGAAAGCAGTTTCCAGGGCCGTAATTTTGGCAGCAAGAGCGAAGTGAAGGTTGTCACCTTCCAGCCGACTGTCAGCTATGCCTTCAATGACAAGGTGTCGATCGGTTTCGGTCCCACCATCAACCGCATTTCGGGGTCCCTGGAATCGGCACTGACCTTGCCGGCACCTTTGCCGGGTACTGATGGCGACGTCAAGATCAAGGGCGATGACATTGGCTACGGCTACAATATCGGCCTGCTGGTCCAGGCGACCGACACCACTCGCCTTGGCCTGACCTATCACTCCAAAGTCAAGTACAAGCTCGAAGGTCATACCGAAGTGAGCCCGGGGGCTGGCGTTCCCGCCGGATTCCTGAGCGGCGCACGCTACGACGCTTCGCTGGACATTACCACGCCAGAGTCGGTGGACTTTTCGGTTACCCAGCAGATCAACGATGCCTGGACCGTCTATGCGGGTAGCACCTGGACTCGCTGGAGCCGCCTGAAAGATATCACCGTGGAAAACAAAGGGACCGAAACGGGCGGCGGCCTGCTGAACCCGGTTCTCGGCACCATCACCGAAGAACAGAACTGGCACGACACCTGGGCCTACGCCATCGGTACTTCCTACCAGTTGAACAAACAGTGGGTGCTGCGTACCGGCCTGACCTTCGACCAGTCGCCTGCCAACAATACCGACCGCTCGCCACGTATCCCTACCGGTGACCGGACCATCTTCAGCCTGGGTGCCGGCTGGAGCCCGACCGAAGACCTGACCATCGACGTGGCTTATTCCTACCTCAAGGAAGAAAAAGTCAGCGTCAACCGTACCAACGCGCTGGGCCAGGCCTATAGCGCCGAGTACGAAAACAGCGCAAACGGTTTTGGTGTTGGCGCAACCTACCGCTTCTGATGATCCACGGCGCGCCTGAACCGCTCGCCGGCTGAAGCGAAAAAGGCCCCGCGCTCTGCAAAGAGGCGGGGCTTTTTCGTGCCCGGACTCAGGGCTTGGATTGCTGAGGCCTGGAGGCGATAGCCGTCTCTACCGCCTTGATGAACTCTGGATCGTCAGGCTTGATCCGACTGGAGAAACTGCCGACCACCTTGCCCTGGCGATCCACGACATATTTATAGAAATTCCATTTCGGCGCCCCGGACTGTTCAGCCAAGTGCTTGAACAACGGGATGGCGTCAACACCGCGCACCGGTTGTGGCTCGGTCATGGTAAAGGTCACTCCGTAGTTGACGTAGCAGACCTTGGCCGTCTCGGCACCGTCCTTGGACTCCTGCTTGAAATCATTGGACGGCACGCCCAACACTTGCAGCCCTTCGCTCTTGTAGCGTTGGTTCAGCGCTTCGAGGCCTTTGAACTGCGGCGCGAACCCGCAAAAGCTGGCGGTGTTGACCACCACCAACGGCTTGCCAGCGAAGCGCTGGCACAAATCGATGGTTTCCTTGGCCCGCAGCTTGGGCAGCGAACCCTCCAGCAACGGCGGGCAATCGGCGGCCCAGACTTGCCCCGTTGCAGCCAGCAACAGGGCGGGAACAGCAAGCCAGCGCATCAGCATGTCGGATGTCCTTGAAGGCAAGTCAGGCCACGACGTTACTCCGCTGCGCCCGGTGCCGTCCATCGTTCAGCAGTTACCCATGCCCAGTTGCATCAAGGCCAGCCCGCCCTGATGCCAGCCCCACCAGGCGAACGCGAGCAGCAGGCCGACGCCCGCGGCAATCAGCCAAGGGCCGACGCGACTCACGCTGCACCCGCCTGTACTTGCAGGCGCGCGACCGGACGCTCGCTCACTGGCCAGTTCAGCGCCGCCGCCATCAGGCTGAGCAGGATCGACACCTGCCAGATCAGGTCGTAGCTGCCGGTGCGGTCATACACCACGCCACCCAGCCAACCGCCCAGGAACGACCCCAACTGGTGGAACAGAAATACGATCCCACCGAGCATGGAAAGATTTCGTACACCAAACAAGGTCGCCACCGTGCCGTTGGTCAACGGCACCGTAGACAGCCACAGCAAGCCCATCGCCATGCCGAACAGGTAGGCCGTGGTGGTGGTCACCGGCAGCCACAAGAACAAACCAATGACCACCGCCCGCAACAGGTACAAGCCGGTCAGCAGCCGTGGCTTGGACATACGACCGCCCAGCCAGCCTGCCGTGTAGGTACCGAAGATGTTGAACAGCCCGACCAGCGCCAGCACGGTGGTCCCGACGCTGGCTGGCAGGTGCTGGTCCACCAGGTACGCGGGCAAATGCACGCCAATGAAGACCACCTGGAAACCGCAGACAAAAAAGCCGATCGCCAGCAGCCAGAACCCGGAATGGCTGCATGCCTCGCGCAATGCTTCAGACAAGGTTTGCTCGTGACCGGCCAGCGGCGCGGGCGAGTCCTTGAGCATGCTCACCAGCGGCACGATCAACGCCACCAGCAAGCCCAGCGCCAACAGCGCGGCGGACCAGCCCAGCCAGCCGATCAACCCCAGCGTTCCCGGCAACATGGCGAACTGGCCGAAAGACCCGGCGGCGCTGGCGATACCCATGCCCATGCTGCGTTTTTCCGGCGGAACGGCACGGCCGACCACCCCCAGGATCACCGAAAACGACGTGCCGGACAGGCCGAGCCCGATTAGCAGCCCCGCGCTCAACGACAACGACCAGGCAGAATCCGACAACCCCATGAACAGCAGACCGAGGGCATAGAGTACGCCGCCGATCAGCACCACCTTGGCCGCGCCGAAGCGGTCAGCCAGGGCTCCGGTGAAGGGTTGAGCCAGGCCCCAGATCAGGTTTTGCAGGGCAATGGCGAAAGCGAACACTTCGCGACCCCAGCCGAACTCGGCGCTCATGGGCGCGAGGAACAGTCCGAAGCCATGCCTCACCCCCAGGGACAGCGCGAGGATCAGTGCGCTGCCCGCCAGGACCCAACCACAGGTTCGCCACATCGATGTCATTTTATTCTCCAATCGCGGGTATATACCCACTTATCATCGAACGAACCGGCATCACGCCAGTTCATCCAGCAAGGCCAGCAAGGTTTGGCGCTTCTCGGCGCCCAGCTTATCGATCAGTTTCTGTTGCGCCGCTTCCCAAGCCGGCTGCGCCGCCTCCAGCCTGGCATGCCCGGCTTCGGTCAATACAACGATGCGGTTGCGCAGGTCTTCGCCCTCGGCGAGGCTGACCAACCCCTCGCCTTCCAGCACCCGCAGATTGCGCCCCAGGGTACTGCGGTCCAGACCCATGGCCTCGGCCAGGGAGGAAATACTCGGCTGGTCCAGGCGCGCCAGGTTGTTCAGTAGCGAATACTGGGCAACATTGATCCCGAAGCCATCGAGGGCGCCGTCGTAGTACCTGCTGACGCCCCGGGCGGCACGACGCAGGTTAATGCACAAACATTGGGAAGGAAGCATGATGCGTGTATATACCCGCGACTCGATGAATGCAAATTTTAATGGATGATTCTGGTCCGGCCAAGCAAGGCTTGCAGTAAGGCTCAGATCAACGCCAACCCCACCAACACTGTCATTTCAAGCAACTCCAGCAAGGCCCCTGCCGTATCGCCGGTGCAGCCGCCCAAGCGACGCAGCATCATTTGCCGCAGGCCGACGAACACCACTGACGCGATAATCAGCGCCGACACCCCGTTCCAACCGCCCATCAGCACGCAGCCCAGCGCACCGACCAGCAACACCTGCCAGCCCGCGTGCCGTGGCAGGTGGTCGGCGAGCGCCTGTCCCAACCCACCGGCACGCACGTAAGGCGTGGTCAGGAACAGACCCAGCAGCGCGCAACGTCCCAACACCGGTACGATGATCAACGCAACGACCTGGCCTTGCTCGATCAACGCCAGCAGCGCCGCGAACTTGAGCAGCAGCACCAACACCAGCGTGATCACGGCGATGGGACCGCTGCGGGGATCTTTCATGATCAGCAGCGTGCGCTCACGATCACCAAAGCCGCCAAGCCAGGCGTCCGCGCTGTCAGCCAATCCATCGAGGTGCAGGCCGCCGCTGAGCAACACCCAGGCCGTCAACAACAGCGCCCCGTGAAGCAACGGCGGCGCGCCCGTCAGCATGGCGTTCAGGGTCCACAGCAAGGCCCCGAACAACAGCCCCACCAACGGATAAAACAGCAGCGAACGGCCAAGCTGCGCCGGCTCAGGCATGCCCGGCAGGCGAACCGGCAGGCTGCTGAGAAATTGCAGGGCGATCCAGAATGCCTGCATTGTCAGCCCACCTCCGCCAGGACCGCACCGGACGACACCCGGAGGGAAAACAACGCGCCGTGGGCGACTTCGACGTTGAGCAATTGCTCCCGAGGCAAACCCCGGGCTCGAGCCAGCAACAAGCGCATCACACCGCCATGGCTGACCAGCAGGACGCGTTGCCCGGCATAAGCCGCGTACAGGCGCTCGATCGCCGCCAGGACCCGCGTCGAAAACGCCAGCACCGGCTCGCCATCGGGCGGCGTGAACTGATAGGGATCGGCCCAGAACCGGCCCAGGGATTCAGCGTCGGTATCCATCAACGCCGCAGCACTGCAACCTTCCCAGGCGCCGAAATGCAGTTCTTGCAGGTCCTTATCCAAATGCACCGGCACACCCGCTTGTGCGCCAAGCTGCTCAGCGAAACGGGCGCATCGCTGCAACGGCGAACTCACCAATCGATCCCAAGGCCCACCCGTTGCCACGGCCGAACGCATCTGCTCCCAGCCCCTGGCGGTCAAGGCATCGTCGAGACTGCCACGCAGCCCGCCGCCCAGTTCGGTCTCGCCGTGGCGCAACAGGTCCAGGTGCAGGGTCATGCCGGACGATCCGCCACGGCCGCCTCGGCAAATGTCGCCATTTGTCCGTGCAGGTCACAGGCCAGACGCAACAGCGGCACCGCCAGCGCCGCCCCACTGCCCTCGCCCAGGCGCAGGCCCAGATCGAGCAACGGTTCGGCGCCAAGGGTTTCCAGTACGTGGCGATGCCCAGGCTCGGCGCCTCGATGGCCGAACAGCAGCCAGGGCCTGCATCCGGGATTGAGTCGCACCGCCACCAAAGCCGCGACGCTACAGATGAAACCATCCACCAATACCGCAACGCCTTGCTGGGCGCAGGCCAGGTAGGCGCCCACCAGCGCGGCGATTTCAAAACCGCCAACGTTGAACAGCGTCTGCAACGGATCATTACGCTGGTCGCCGTGCAGCGCCAGGGCACGTTCGATGACCTGCGCCTTGCGGCCGACACCCGCTGCATCCAGCCCCGTACCCGGCCCGACCAGATGGGCCACCGGACAGTCCAGCAAGGCGCAGGCCAGGGCACTGGCCGCCGTGGTGTTGCCGATGCCCATCTCACCACCGATGAACAACTGCGATCCGGCAGCAACGGCACGGGCAACGCTGTCACGTCCTGCCTGTAAGGCCTGTTCGCCCTGGGCCACGGTCATCGCCGGGCCCTGGGTGAAATTCGCGGTGCCCGGCCCGACACGCACGTGCCGCACATCGGGCAGATCGAGCGACGGCGTCACGGTGCCCAGGTCCACCACTTCCAACGCTGCACCCAGTTGCCGCGCCAGGACGCTGATGGCCGCGCCCCCACTGACGAAATTGAGCAGCATCTGCCCGGTCACTTCCTGGGGAAACGCCGACACACCTTCGGCCACTACGCCATGGTCGCCGGCAAAAATCGCGATCCAGAGTTCATCCAGGCGCGGTTTGAGCTGCCCTTGCAGGCCCGCCAGTTGCACCGCCACCGACTCGAGTCGCCCCAGGGAACCGGCCGGCTTGGTCAGTTGCTGCTGACGGGCCGCAGCCTGTTCCAGGGCCTGGGTGTCGACGGGTTTACAGGGTTCCAGCCACCAGCGGTGATTCATAACGCATTACCTTTGAGTGTCAGGGGCAGGCCGGCAACGGTCAGCACGACACGCTGACAACGCTCGGCCAGGGCTTGATGCAGCCAACCGGCTTCATCAACGTAACGGCGAGTCAACTCGCCCAGCGGCACGACACCCATCCCGGTCTCGTTGCTGACAAAAATGATTTCACCGGGTAGCGAAGCCACGCCGTCCAGCAACGCCTCGCGCTCCGTGTCCAGTTGCTGTGGATCATCGAGCATCAACAGGTTGGTCAGCCAGAGGGTCAGGCAATCCACCAGCAGGCATTGCCCGTGGCTGGCGTTCTCGCGCAGCACCCGCGCCAGGGCCAGCGGCTCTTCCACCAGTGACCAGTGCACCGGCCGCCGCTGGCGATGCCGGGCGACCCGTTCGTTCATCTCGCCATCCAGGGGTTGGCTGGTGGCGATGTAGGTCACCGGCAAGCCAGTGTCCGCCGCGAGTTTTTCCGCCAGGCGACTCTTGCCGGAACGGGCACCGCCGAGGATGAGTTGGAGCATGGGGTTCTGCCTTTAAATAGGTGGTGTGGCGGCTGGCCTCATCGCGAGCAGGCTCGCTCCCACAGGAAATTGTGAACATCGGTCCATCGTGGGAGCGAGCCTGCTCGCGATGAGGCCAGCCCATCCACCTCAAATCCCACAGAGCTCACGCAGCAGCCCGGTATCCAAATGTCGTTCCACCAGGTCCGCCAACCGCTCGATGTCCCGCTCGCGCAGCCCGTGGTAATCCACCGCTTGCACGTCCGCCAACCCGGCCCAACGCAACAAGGCGCTGCTGGCCGCTGGCGATTCGAACAGACCGTGCAGGTAAGTGCCGAAAATCTGTCCATCCAGACTGCGGGCACCGTCGCAGCGGCCGTCATCCAGTTGAACGGCGGGGGTTTCCAGGGCCGGGCCGACGGTGACGCCGGCATGAATTTCGTAGCCGCTGATCTCGGCATCTTCCAGCATCAGCCGCCCGCGCACGTTACGTAGCTGCTTCTCTTGCTCCAGGGTCGTTTCGAACGCCAACAACCCCAGCCCGGCGCTGGAGCCCGCTGCCCCTTCGAGCCCCAGCGGATCGTGGACCTGTTGGCCGAGCATCTGCAATCCGCCGCAAATCCCAAGCACCTTGCCGCCATAACGCAAGTGACGCTCAATAGCCGCTTCCCAGCCGTTGGCGCGTAAATAGGCCAGGTCGCTGCGCACACTTTTCGAGCCGGGCAGAATGATCAGGTCGGCTGGCGGGATGGCCTGGCCGGGACCGATGAATTTCAGGTCCACCTGCGGGTGCAGGCGCAGCGGATCGAAGTCGGTGTGGTTGCTGATGCGCGGCAGCACAGGCACCGCCACCTTGAGTACCTGTTCGGCCTTGTCGGCCTGGCGCTGGTCCAGCCCGTCTTCGGCTTCCAGGTGCAGATCCATCACGTAGGGCAGCACGCCGACCACCGGTTTGCCGGTGCGCGCTTGCAGCCAGTCCAGGCCCGGCTGCAGCAAGGCGATGTCGCCACGAAAGCGATTGATGACGAAACCCTTGACGCGCGCCTGCTCGCTGGGCGACAGCAGCTCCAGGGTGCCCACCAGATGCGCGAACACCCCGCCGCGATTGATATCGGCGATCAACAGCACCGGGCAATCCACCGCTTCGGCAAATCCCATGTTGGCGATGTCGCCGGCCCGCAGATTGATCTCCGCCGGCGATCCGGCGCCCTCTACCATCACCACCGGATAGGACGCGCTCAGTCGTTGGTGGGAGGCCAACACCGCTTGCATCGCGATGGCCTTGTAATCGTGATAAGCGACGGCATTCATGGTGGTGACGGCGCGCCCGTGGATGATGACTTGAGCGCCGGTATCGCTGTTGGGTTTGAGCAGAACCGGGTTCATGTCGGTATGGGGCTCGAGGCCGGCGGCCTGGGCCTGTACCGCCTGGGCGCGTCCGATTTCCCCGCCATCGGCGGTCACCGCACTGTTCAGGGCCATGTTCTGCGGCTTGAACGGCACAACGCTCACGCCCTGGCGACGGATCCAGCGGCACAACGCCGTCACCAGGGTACTTTTGCCGGCATCGGACGTGGTGCCCTGCACCATCAGGGTCGTCATGGAGTGTCCTTGGCGTAAGCCTCGAAAGCCTGTTCGAGGCGCGAAAATTGTGCGTCATCGGCAGGAAGGCCGAAACGCAGGCTGCTGTTGTTGGTAAACAGGCGCAGGAGAATGCCGCGATGGGCCATGAAGTCGTGAAGCGCCTGGGCTTCTCCGGTGATCAGCCACTGAAACAATCCACAACCGCCGTGGGGCTTGAAGCCATGACGCTCCAGCATCAGCGCCAGGCGCAGACTGGTGGCTTCGCAGCGCTGCCGCTGCCGGGTGTGGGCGGCAGTATCCAGCAGACACACCTGGCCCAGAACCCGGGTCGGCCCACTGACCGCCCATGGCCCGACCTGTTCGGCCAGCAACTTAAGCAAGTGTCGCTCGGCCAGGACGAACCCCAGGCGAACCCCGGCCAGACCGAAAAATTTGCCGAACGAGCGCAGCACGATCAGCCCGACCTGATGGGCATGGCCGGCCACGCTCAGTTGCGGCGTGACATCCATGAACGCTTCATCCACCACCAGCCAGCCCCCGCGCTGGGCCAACCGGGCATGCCAGTCGAGCAGACGCTCCGGGGTCAGGCTCAGGCCCGTCGGATTATTGGGGTTGACCACCACCAGCACATCGAGGCTGTCGAGGAAGAAATCCACTTCGGCTTCCAGCACTTCGCGCACGATATAGCCATTGCGGCGCCAGGCTTCGGCGTGCTCGGCGTAACAGGGCGACAGCACGCCGACCTTGCCGGCCCGGCGCAGCCGCGGCAAGAGCTGGATGGCCATCTGCGAACCGGCCACCGGCAGCACATGCTCCGCGCCGTAGTAATCGCGGGCGGCCTGCTCCAGGCCATCATCGGTTTCCGGCAGGCGCGCCCAGGCCCGCAGTGGAATCGCCGGGACCTCGAATGGCCAGGGGGCCAGGCCACTGGACAGATCGAGCCAGTGCGCCTCGGCGATGCCGTATTGCCGGGCCGCATTGCGCAGGCGCCCACCGTGTTCAAGCATAGAACTCAGCCCCCACGCAGAGAATCAGCAGCCACAACCATACCCCGCGCTGGACCAATTGCCAGCCGCGATCGATGGAATCGGCACTCGCCGGCACGCCCTCGCCCAGAGGTGGGCGCTGATGCAGTTCGCCGTGATAAACCGCCGCGCCACCCAGCTCCACCCCCAGCGCCCCCGCACCGGCCGCCATGACGGGACCGGCGTTGGGGCTGTCCCAGGTCGGCCCCTGGCGGCGCCAGCATTGCAGCGCCAGGCGGGTTTTCCCCAGCAGCGCGTAAGTCAATGCCACTAACCGCGCGGGAATGTAATTGAGCCCATCGTCGATCTTGGCCGCTGCCCAGCCGAACCGCTCGAAACGCTCGTTGCGATAGCCCCACATGGCATCGAGGGTGTTGCTCAGCCGATACAACACCACGCCGGGCGCCCCCGCCACGGCGAACCAGAACAGCGCGGCGAACACCGCATCGCTGCCGTTCTCCAGCACCGATTCGGTGGCGGCACGGGCGACGGCGGTCTCGTCCAGCTCACGAGTCTCGCGACTGACCAGATACCCCACCCGCCGACGCGCCTCATCCAGCTCACCACAGCGCAACGCCCGGGCCACCGGCTCGACATGCTCACCCAGGCTGCGCAGGCCAAGGGCGCAGTACAACGCCAGGATGTCCACCAGCCAACCCACCAGTGGCGCCCAGGACAAGGCTGTCGCCAACAACGTCAACGGCACCACGGCGATGATCCACGCCGTCACCCCATGGCTGCGCCAGCCGCGCCCACCGGAATTGAAACGTTGTTCGATACGATCGGCAAACCGACCGAACGCCACCAGCGGATGCCCGCGCCGGGGTTCACCCAGCAGCGCATCCAGCGCCACGGCAGCAGCACTGAGCAATGCCACGCTCATGGGCGAATTCCCCAACGATTTTCATAAAGCAGTTCATGCAGCGGACGCGGCTGTGCCCAGCCCTCCAGGGCGAGCATGGGAGCCGGGTAAAATCCCTCGACCGGACCCAGGCACAGGATCGCCAGCGGCTTCGCGCCGGCAGGCAGACCCAGTAGGTCAGCCAGGGCCAAGGGCTCGAACAGCGAAACCCAGCCCATCCCCAGCCCCTCGGCGCGGGCGGCCAGCCACAGGTTCTGGATGGCGCAGGAGAGCGAGGCCAGATCCATTTCCGGCAAGGTCCGGCGACCGAAGATATGCCGCTCGCGGTCGTCCATCAACGCCGCCACCAGCACTTCGGCACAGTCGTTGATGCCTTCGACCTTGAGCTTCATGAACTCATCGCTGCGCTCGCCCAGGGCCTCGGCCGTCCGGATGCGCTCCTGCTCCACCAGTTGCCCGATATCGCCGCGAAGGGCGCGGTCGCTGATGCGGATGAACCGCCACGGTTGCATCAGGCCTACGCTGGGAGCCTGGTGCGCGGCTTCCAGCAAGCGACGCAGCAAAGCCGGCTCGACCGTGCCACCGATGAAATGACGCATGTCGCGGCGTTCGGCGATGGCGCGGTAGACAGCCTCGCGTTCGGCTGGAGAGAAAGTACTGTCTGTCATGGCCTCTTCGCGAGCAAGCCCGCTCCCACAGGGGTCAGGTGATCAAATGTGGGAGCGGGCTTGCTCGCGAAGGCGGCCTCAAGGTCAGGCGCGAACAACGCGGCAATCGCCCTCGGATTGGACGGAAAGTAAAAATGCACGTAGGAAGCCGTCATCCGCCCCTGCCGGAAAACCGCCTCCGCCCCGCGCCCGCCATTGGGACTATGGCCGCGGGCAATCGGCGCGAGTTCAGTATTGGTCAATGAATGATGATAGGTATGCCCTCGCAGGACGCCTTCCGGCAGTTCCACCGATTGCAGGGCCAGGGCGGCCAGGCGTTTTTGCATCTGCGCATCCCCCGGCAGCAGGCCCAGCAGCTCGGCGCGGGTCCCGTCGACATCGGTCAGCGAATCCAGCAGGTAGAGCATGCCGCCACATTCGGCCAGCAAGGGTTTCCCCGCGTCGTGATGAGCACGGATCGCCGTCAGCATCGGAGTGTTTTGCGCCAAGGCGACGTGGTGCAATTCAGGGTAACCGCCAGGCAGATAAATACTGTCCGCCTCGGGCAGCGCCGTGTCATGAATTGGCGAGAAGAAGCTCAGTTGCGCGCCCATGGCCCGCAGCAGGTCGAGGCTCGCGCCATAGGTGAAAGCGAATGCTTCGTCCCGGGCCACGGCAATGCGCACGCCGTCGAGCCACGGTTGCGCAACGACCACCTCAGGAGCGGCGAACGTTACGGCGGGCGGCAGGGTCACTTCGCAACTGCTTGCCAAAGCCTCGGCGGCGGCGTCGAGGCGCAGGTCCAAATCGTTCAACTCACGGGCCTGGACCAACCCGAGGTGGCGACTGGGTAATTCGATACCGGTTTCCCGGGACAACGCGCCATACCAACGCAGACCTTCGGTCAGGCTGCCTTCGAGCAGTTGTGCATGGCGCAGAGTGCCGACCCGATTCGCCAGGACCCCGGCAAACGGCAAATCCGGCTGATACCGCGCCAGTCCCAGCGCCAACGCACCAAACGTCTGGGCCATCGCCGTCCCATCGATCACCGCCAGTACCGGCACGCCGAAATGCCGCGCCAGATCGGCGCTGGAGGGGGTGCCGTCGAACAAGCCCATCACGCCTTCGATCAGGATCAGGTCCGCTTCGGCGGCGGCTTCCCACAACAACCGCCGACTTTCCTGCTCGCCAACCATCCACATGTCCAGCTGATAGACCGGCGCACCGCTGGCACGCTCAAGGATCATCGGGTCGAGAAAATCCGGGCCGCACTTGAAGACGCGCACCTTGCGCCCCTGGTTGCGATGCAAGCGGGCCAGGGCTGCGGTGACGGTGGTCTTGCCCTGCCCCGAGGCCGGGGCGGCGATCAGGACCGCCGGGCACTGGCGACTGTTCATGCAAGGGTCGATCACAGTTCGACGCCTTTCTGCGCCTTGATACCGGCCTGGAAGGCGTGCTTGATCATGCCCATCTCGGTCACGGTGTCTGCCAGTTCGATCATTTGTGGCTTGGCGCCACGACCGGTCACCACCACGTGTTGCATGGGCGGACGGGCCTGTAAGTCGCTCAGCACCTGATCCAGACCCAGGTAACCGTGCTTGAGGGCGATGTTCAGTTCATCGAGCACCACCAGGCCAACGGACGGATCGCTCAGCAATTGACGCGATACCGCCCAGGCCGCCTCGGCGGCGGCGATGTCGCGTTGGCGATCCTGGGTTTCCCAGGTGAAGCCCTCACCCATGACATGGAAACGCACCTGTTCCGGGAATCGACGGAAGAACAACTCCTCACCGGTGCTGTTGCGGCCCTTGATGAACTGCACCACCCCGCACTGCATACCGTGCCCCATGGCCCTGGCCAACATGCCGAACGCCGAGCTGCTCTTGCCTTTGCCGTTGCCGGTCAGTACCAGCAGCAGGCCGCATTCGTTCGGTGAGTTGGCGATACGCTCGTCGATCACGGCTTTCTTGCGCAGCATGCGCGCCAGATGGCGCTCGTCGCGGTCGGACGCATCGGTGGTGGGGGAACCGGTCATGGGGAAGCCTCCGTTGGGGACAGGATAACGGCGGGCGGGCACGAAAACAGACGGCAACAAGCCTGGCATCGCCCACCGTGATGCCGTTGGATGTATCAGGCCGGTCTCCGGGCTCATGAGCGGCGTGATGCCGGGCTGCGCGCCTTCCCATGTCCGTGGACACAGTGGCCTAGGCGCAGCGTTGACTCATTTACCGTTGCGGGGGCAGCGCCGGGTTCGTCTGCACTCACCGGCTTCCCTGTTTCACTCTGTCGGCGGGGCAGCCACAGAGCACCTGAAACAAAGCGCGAAGGTTAGAGGGTTGGGGTAGGAGCGTCAATTAAAGCTGCCGCAGGCTCAACGCGACTTATTGGCCCGAATCAATAAAGTGACGCCAATCTTGTGCCACGCTACAGCAAGTGATATCAAATGGGCATCACGACCCGATATCAATAACAAGAGGGCAAAAGCATGCAAGGCATGATCATCAGCAATCCGAAACTGGAATTCCTGCGCCCGGTCCTGGAGCGCTGGTTCGACTGCATCGACCGGTATAACGCCGTGCGCGGCGATAACGACACCCCTTACTGGTTCGATGAAAAAGCCAATCTGGGATTGCTCTCGGCGGCCGCCTGGATGGCCGAGATGGTCACGCTGCAGCACACCCCGACCCGAAAGCAGAATGAAGAAGGCGAGCGCAATGTCAGCGCCGACCTGTTCATCGCCAGCACCGATGAGCGCGCCTTCATTCAGGCCACCCAGCGTTGGCCGAAGGTCAAGAGCCTCAACCTGACCCAGCCCCTGAGCGAGGCCGCCAGCGATGCCAAACGCATCAGCTATGCCAGCGACCTGAAGCTGGGTTGTTTGTTCGTGGCCCCGCAAAAAGCCCAGCAAAGCACCACGCCCGAAGAGTTGCAGGATATGGTCGATGAACTGCAGAAGGAAAACACCTGCGCCGTGGCCTGGTACTTCCCCTATGCCTATCGCAAATTGCGCAACGAAGCCGGCCACTACCACCCGGGCATCGCCGTGCTGTTCAAACAGGCCCACGGCTGACTCCACAAGGTCCTGGCATAACCACAGGTTGAACCATCCCCGGTCTACGCTTCTCTATGAATAACCACATGCATTCATAGGGAAGCCAGCATGCTCAAGCCACCTCATCTCCTGACCATCGCCCTCGCCGCAGGGCTTGTCGCTTGTGGCGAGTCTTCCACGCTGCAAGTCTCCGATGGCACCGGCCCAGCGCCAAAACTGCCCGAACCGAACAAGACCCTGATCCCCACCGTCAATATCGCCGAAGCCGTCGGCTGGCCGGAAGGCGCCAAGCCCACGCCGGCCCAGGGTCTGCAAGTGGCAGCATTCGCCGAAGGGCTGGACCATCCACGCTGGCTCTATGTGCTGCCCAACGGCGACGTGCTGGTGGCGGAAACCAACGCCCCACCCAAGCCGGATGATGCCAAGGGCATTCGCGGCTGGGTGATGAAGAAGGTCATGGGCCGCGCGGGCGCGGGCGTGCCGAGCCCCAATCGCATCACGTTATTGCGCGATGCCAATCACGATGGCGTCGCCGAAACCCGCACCGTGTTCCTGGAAAACCTCAATTCACCGTTCGGCATGACCCTGGTAGGCAGCGACTTGTATGTAGCCGACACCGATCGACTGATCCGCTTCCCCTATAAGGAAGGCGATACGCAAATCAAGGCGCAACCCACCAAGGTCGTCGACTTGCCGGGCGGCACCCTCAATCATCACTGGACCAAAAACGTCATCGCCAGCCGAGACGGCAGCAAGCTGTACGTCACCACGGGCTCGAACAGCAACGTCGCGGAGAACGGCATGGAGGCTGAAGAGGGCCGTGCGGCCATTTGGGAGGTGGACCGCGCCAACGGTAGTCACCGCATTTTCGCCTCGGGCCTGCGCAACCCCAACGGCCTGGCTTGGGAACCGCGCAGCGGAGCGTTATGGACGGCGGTAAACGAACGGGATGAGATCGGCAGCGACCTGGTGCCGGACTACATCACCTCGGTCAAGGACGGTGCCTTCTACGGCTGGCCGTACAGCTACTACGGGCAACACGTCGACGCACGGGTAGAGCCTCAAAACCCGGAAATGGTGGCCAAGGCCATCGCGCCGGACTATGCCGTCGGCCCACACACCGCGTCGCTGGGCCTGACCTTCGCCGAGGGCAGCAGCCTGCCCGCACCGTTTACCGAAGGAGCATTCGTCGGACAACACGGCTCATGGAACCGTAAGCCCCACAGTGGCTATAAAGTGATTTTCGTGCCGTTCAACGGTGGCAAGCCGACGGGTCAACCGGTCGATGTGCTGACCGGTTTCCTGGACGCAGACGAAAAAGCCCAGGGCCGCCCGGTGGGCGTGGTCATCGATAAGCAAGGTGGCTTGCTGGTAGCTGATGACGTGGGGAACAAGGTTTGGCGGGTGTCGGGGAAATAGCCCCTTGTGGCGCGGGGAGCAATCTCCCCTCGCCACCACTTATGTGTCAGGGATTACGCGCCAAGTGTTCCGGCTGCAGAACGCGCTTGGCACTGAGGTAGGCTTTTTGCCAATAGGCCTTGGACAAACTGTCGAGCTTGACCGTACCTCCGGTAGCCGGCGCATGGACGAAACGGCCTTCTCCGACATAAATGCCGGCGTGGCTCACCTGGGAGCCGCCGTTGGTGGCAAAGAAAATCAGGTCCCCGCTCTGCAATGCGTCCTTGCCGACGTCCGGGGCTCGCATGCCGATCATTTCACGGGTCGAGCGCGGCAGGGAAATACCGGCTGCGTCGCGGTAGACGTAACCGATCAAGCCACTGCAATCGAATCCCGAATCAGGCGTATTGCCGCCCCAGCGATAGGGTGTACCTACCAGGCCCAGCGCTCTGAAGAGCACATCTTCGGCAACTGGGGATATGGGTTGCGAAGGAGCAAATACGACCGGGGCCCGCATGGGTGCGGGGGCCGGAGCGCGACTTGAACACGCGCCAAGCAGCGTGACGAGGAGCAGGAGAGCGAAGCGGGCCGGCGTCGACATAGGCGAAACAATCCTGATCGGGATTCGGCATTTTCCACCGAAGGCATGAAAACAAGTCCGCCCGCGTAGTACGCAGGCGGATTGCCATCAATCAATGATCAAGGATTCTAGCGGCTATGAGGCAAACTTCAAGTAAGACTTTAAGTTTGCCTTACAAACTGTGCGCTTACTTGCGAGCAGTGACCACTGTCGGAGCCATGGCAAGGGCGCGCTTGGCTTCGATGAAGGTCTTGCTCCAGTAGCTGTCGCCGAGGCTGTCGATACGCACGCCACCGCTGCGACGACTGCTTGAATGGATGAACTGGTTGTCGCCCAGGTAAATGCCAGCATGGCTGACACGTCCACGACGCCCGTTGGTGCTGAAGAACAGCAGGTCACCCGGCTCCAGTTGATTGCGGGCTACCAGCGGGGCGTCGACGTTGATCATTTCACGCGTGGAGCGTGGCAGGTTCATGCCGGCTTCCTCGCGGAACAGATAACCGATGAAACCGCTGCAATCGAAGCCAGCCTCGGAGGTGCCGCCAAAACGGTAGCGCGTACCGATCAGGGACATGCCGCGCTCCAGAATGCTGTCGGCCAGCACGGGAAGCTGATAGGGCTTGTTGCTGGCGAAGGCCGCCAGCTCTTTGTCGGAAGCCACTTCTTCCTGGAACGCAACGGAGGAAGACTGGGCGGTAACGGAATTCTTGACCTGGGGTTGCTGCACTTGCTGGGTCACTGGAGAGTGGGCAGCGCAACCGAACAACAGGGTAACGAGTGCGAGAGGCACGAGGGGTGCGAAGCGATTTAGCATGGGCACGACCGTGGCTGTAGTTGTAAAGATGGCGAGACTATGCCCTCTATCGACATCATTTGCAAATTCAATCGATAAAAATGTGACTTCCAGGTTTTGCCGCCACATCTAAGCGCTTAAGCCCATTTTGAATGACGCGTGGCCTGCAACCCAGCAGCGCCGCGGATTTCGCCCTGCGCAAAGCAGGCCGAGAGCCACTAGTCGGACAGGTTCTACCAGCCCAGGGTTTCTTTCAAAAATGGAATGGTCAGCTTGCGCTGGGCCTGAAGAGAGGCCTGGTCGAGACGTTCGAGCAATTCGAACAATGCACTCATGCTGCGAGTGCCACGAGTGAGGATAAAGTGCCCGACCTCATCGGTCAGGTGCAGCCCGCGCCGGGAAGCGCGCAGTTGCAAGGCGCGGAGTTTGTCTTCGTCGGAAAGCGGCCGCATCTGGAAGATCAGCGCCAGGGTGAGACGGGACTTGAGGTCCGCCAGCTTCACGGGTAGCTCCCGTGGCGACGTCGATGCAGCAATCAGCAAGCGCCGACCGCTATCGCGCAACCGATTGAACAGATGGAACAGCGCTTCTTCCCAGTCAGCCTTGCCGGCCACGGCCTGGAGATCGTCCAGGCAGACCAGCTCGTATTGCTCCAGGTTGTCGAGGATCTCAACACCACGGTCCAGCAACTCGGCCAATGGCAAGTACACCGCCGGCTCACCCAATTGCTCGAACCTCAGGCAAGCGGCCTGCAACAGATGCGTACGCCCTACCCCATCCTTGCCCCAGAGGTAAATCAGACTCTCGGTCCAGCCGGCGTCGGCTTCGCATAGCCGCTCGACATAGCCGAGTGCAGCGGCATTGGCGCCTGGGTAGTAGTTGACGAAGGTGGCGTCATCACGCAGACGCACACCTAGGGGCAGCTGAATCGGTTTCATGCTGGCTGGACAGTTCCTGGGAACCGTTAGTGGCCTCTGTGTAAAGTTCGCAAAGTTTATACTCGTGAAGCGGACCGCACAATGCGTCGGTCCGCGAGCAAAATCAAAGGTTTGCAACAGCAACGAGGCGCAATGATGGTTTCGCTGACGCCGGGGCGAGCGCTCTCGTCGCTCATCCTGCCCTACAGCTCGGGGTCTTCGACGCCACTGTAGAGGTCCGAATCCTTGTACAGGTCACGCGCATGGCGCACCAGCACCATGATGACGGCCGCCACCGGCAGCGCCAGCAAAATCCCGGTAAAACCGAACAACTCGCCACCCGCCAAAATCGCGAAGATCACCGCCACGGGATGCAGGCCAATGCGATCCCCCACCAGCAACGGAGTCAACACCATGCCCTCGAGGGCCTGGCCGACCATGAATACCGCCACGATGCCGATCATGGGATAGAGATCCCCGCCGAACTGGAACAATCCGGCAATCAACGCCGCGCCAATACCGATCACGAACCCCATGTACGGCACGATGGCCGCCAACCCCGCGATCATGCCGATCAACAGGCCCAGCTCCAACCCCACCAACATCAGCCCCGCCGCGTAGATGAACCCCAGCGCCACCATCACCAGCAACTGCCCGCGCACGAACGCCCCCAGCACCTCGTGGCACTCGCCAGTGAGGGTCATGATCTGTTCCTCGCGATGACGCGGCAGCAGGTTGCGGATCTTGGCCATCATCAGATCCCAGTCACGCAGCAGATAAAAGCTCACCACGGGGATCAACACCAGATTCGCCAGCCAGCCGATCAGCGCCAGGCTGGAGGCGGTGGCCTGGCTCAGCACCACGCCGACGATGTCGGTGGTCTGGCCCATATGCTCGCTGATGGCCGCCTTGACCCTGTCGAATTTCCAGAAGCCGTCGGCCAGGCCCAGCTTGGACTGCACCCATGGCACCGCCGTGTGCTGCAGCCAGTCGAGCATCTGCGGCGCCAGTTCGTACAGGCGCAGCAGTTGCTTGGCCAGCATGGGTATCAATACCAGCAACAGCGCGCCAATGATCAGGGTGAACAAGGCAAACACCGCCACCACGCCCCAGGTTCGAGACAGGCCGAGTTTTTCCAGGCGATCCACCACTGGATCGAACAGGTAGGCCAGCAGCAGCGCGACCAGGAACGGCGTCAGGATCGGATGCAACAAATAGATAAACGCGAACAGCAGGGCGACCCCACCCAACCAGAACCAACGCCGCGTATCGCCCATGAACCACTCCTGGCTATATAGAAGAAAGAAATTTACCAGCGAAACCGCAGATTGGCCGTCGGCGCGGGGGCCGGCGTTGCGACCGGGACCGAACCGTCCGCGGCCGGTTGCGGCGCGGGTACAGGCGCTACAGCCTCACCGGCCGGGATTTCCTGGAGTTTTGCCAGGGCCAGTTGCGCCTTCAGTTGCTCTGCGCTGCCGTTGACCCGATAGACGATCCGGTCCCCTTCCACAAACTGCAACCGCCCGCCGAACGGCTCGAGCAAACGCCCGAGCGCAGCATAACGCTCGAAATTCATGCCCTGCACCTCCAGCAACTGTTCAGTGGCCACGCCTGGCTTGGCGACGAAACGCGGAGCCAGACGCTGACTCACCGCCAGCATCACCGCGTCGGCCAACGCAGCGGCATCGGCACCCTGGACGCTGCCCTGTTCGCGCTGTTCTCCCAGCCACAGGCGCCATGTCCCGCGCCATTGGCCGCCCTCCTCCTTGGCATGGACCGCCAGCAAGGCATCGGCGCCATAACGCTCCGACGCATCGCGCAGTGGTGCCGGATCAGTGCCTTCCAGATTCGGTGCAGTGGCAACGATCTGCTCGCTCAAGTCCGCCAACGGCAGCTGCAACGGCAAGCCGCGATGCTGGGCGGCGCGGCGCAGCGGCGTGGCGCTGGCCTGGCCATCACCCACCAGGCTGGACCCTTCCGTCGAATCGTTCAGCCACCAGCCAAGGATCGAAGGACGATTCGCTCCCCACAGCGACAGCCCCGCCGAACGCAAGGCGCGATCGGTACTCGCCGGATCGAAATCCACCTTGAGACTCTCGGGAGGGCCGGCGTCGTAGCCATATTGAAGAATGATCTGCTGCGGATCCTTGCGGATCGCCTCCAAGCCAGGATTCTGCACGGCCTTGGCGTCGCCGGTCAGGCGCAGCACCAGCGTGTCCAGGGCGCGTAGCGTCGCCTGGTTGCGCTCATCGGGCGACTGGCTACTGACAGGCTCGTACACTTGATAGAGGCCATTGAGGGTTTCGGCATGGCTCGCCAGGCTGATCAACGACAGGCAGCCCACAGACAAGAATTTGAACAGACGCATGGAAGATTCCCGAGCATGAACGGCTGGAACAGGCCGAGTGAAGAAAACGAGCATGGATGTGACCACCGCTTGCGGCAAAACACTCACGCACCGACGGAAGTTTTGCACGGTCGTCACAATAGCCGGTTACGACTACACCTTATACAGCCGCGCCGTGCAGCACCCATAGAAGAAATCTCGGTTTTTTCCACGGATATGGCCCTGCCCGTCGGCGCGAGGATGGCCGCTGCCCAACAAGCCTGATAAAATCGCGCGCCTTCGCAGACCGGCAACGGCTGGGCACCCGGAATCATCCGCACAACGGTTGTTCACGGCCCCGGCGACCGGTCGTTACCCAGAAATCCCCCTTTAAAAGGCCTGGATCATGAGCAAGCAACCCTCCCTGAGCTACAAGGACGCCGGTGTAGACATCGACGCCGGTGAAGCATTGGTCGAACGCATCAAGAGCGTCGCCAAGCGCACTGCGCGCCCTGAAGTCATGGGCGGCCTGGGCGGTTTCGGCGCCCTCTGCGAGATCCCGGCCGGCTACAAACAACCCGTGCTGGTTTCGGGTACCGACGGCGTGGGCACCAAGCTGCGCCTGGCCCTGAACCTGAACAAGCACGACAGCATCGGTATCGACCTGGTGGCCATGTGCGTGAACGACCTGGTCGTCTGCGGCGCCGAACCACTGTTCTTCCTCGATTACTATGCCACCGGCAAACTGAACGTCGACACTGCCGCCCAGGTCGTGACCGGCATCGGCGCCGGCTGCGAGCTGTCCGGCTGCTCCCTGGTCGGCGGTGAAACGGCCGAGATGCCAGGCATGTACGAAGGCGAAGACTACGACCTGGCCGGTTTCTGTGTCGGCGTCGTGGAAAAAGCCGAGATCATCGACGGTTCGAAAGTCGCCACTGGCGATGCCCTGCTGGCACTGCCCTCCTCCGGCCCGCACTCCAACGGCTACTCGCTGATCCGCAAGATCATCGAAGTGTCCGGTGCCGACATCGAAAACACCCAGCTCGACGGCAAGCCATTGACCGACCTGCTGATGGCCCCGACCCGCATCTACGTCAAGCCGCTGCTCAAGCTGATCAAGGAAACGGGCGCCGTCAAGGCCATGGCTCACATCACCGGCGGCGGCCTGCTGGACAACATTCCACGCGTGCTGCCAAAAGGCGCCCAGGCGGTAGTCGACGTGGCGAGCTGGACCCGTCCGGCGGTGTTCGACTGGCTGCAGGAGAAGGGCAACGTCAATGAAACCGAAATGCACCGCGTGCTGAACTGCGGCGTGGGCATGGTCATCTGCGTGGCCCAGGAGCATGTCGAGACCGCCTTGAACGTGTTGCGTGAAGCCGGCGAACAACCTTGGGTCATCGGCCAGATCGCTGCTGCGGCCGAAGGCGCTGCCCAGGTCGAGCTGAAAAACCTTAAGGCTCACTGATGCAAGAACGGATGTCTGCAACCTGTGACGTCGTGGTGCTGTTGTCCGGCACCGGCAGTAACTTGCAGGCCCTGATCGACAGCACGCGGACCGGGGACAGCCCGGTCCGTATCCGCGCGGTGATCTCCAACCGCGCCGATGCCTACGGCCTGCAACGTGCCAGGGATGCGGGTATCGACACCCGCGTCCTGGATCACAAGGCGTTCGAGGGCCGCGAGGCCTTTGACGCCGCGTTGATCGAACAGATCGACATCTTCAATCCGCAACTGGTAGTGCTGGCTGGCTTCATGCGCATCCTCAGCGCCGGCTTCGTGCGTCACTACCAGGGCCGCCTGTTCAATATCCATCCCTCGTTGCTGCCCAAATACAAAGGGTTACACACTCATCAGCGAGCGCTGGAGGCCGGCGATACGGAGCACGGCTGCTCCGTGCACTTTGTCACCGAGGAACTCGATGGCGGACCACTGGTCGTACAGGCAGTAATACCGGTAGAGTTGCACGACACGCCGCAAAGCCTGGCACAACGGGTCCACGCCCGGGAACACCAGATCTACCCGATGGCCGTGCGTTGGTTTGCCGAAGGAAGGCTGACCCTCGACGATCGTGGTGCCTCACTGGACGGCCAGTTACTGCCGGCCAGCGGCCATTTGATTCGATACTAGGAGATTTTATGCGTCGCGCCCTGCTCTTCGCCTGCGCCCTGCTTGCCCTGCCTCTGGCACAGGCTGCGGAGCTTCAACCCTTCTCCGCCAGCTACACCGCCGACTGGAAGCAGTTGCCCATGAGCGGCACTGCCGAACGCAGCCTGACCAAGGAGGCCAACGGCACCTGGAAGCTGAGCTTCAAGGCATCGATGATGATTGCCGGCCTGACGGAAGAAAGCACCCTGACCCTGGACAAGGACACCCTGTTGCCACAGTCCTACCACTTCGAGCGCAGCGGCCTGGGCAAGGCCAAGAAGGCCGACCTGGACTTCGACTGGAGCACGAAGATGGTCACTGGCACCGATCGCGGCGACGCGGTGAAGCTGCCGCTGAACCGTGGCATGGTGGATAAATCCACTTACCAGTTGGCCCTCCAGCACGATGTGGCCGCCGGCAAGAAGAGCATGAGTTACCAGGTGGTCGATGATGGCGAAGTCGACACCTATGATTTCCGTGTATTGGGCGCCGAGAAGGTCGAAACCAAGGCAGGCCAGATCGACGCGATCAAAGTCGAGCGCGTACGCGATCCGACCCAAAGCAAACGCATCACCGTGCTCTGGTTCGCCAAGGATTGGGACTACCTGCTGGTGCGCCTGCAGCAGGTCGAAACCGACGGCAAGGAGTACAACATCATGCTTCAGGACGGTACGGTCAACGGCAAGACAGTGAAAGGCAGCTGATCGACACGTAACACCAGGAAGCCCCGCCAATGCGGGGCTTCTTTTTGCCTGTGATTTCATGCCGACATCCACCCCTGTGGGAGCGAGCCTGCTCGCGATTGCGGTGTGTCAGGCAATATCTTGCTGACAGGTCTACCGCTATCGCGAGCAGGCTCGCTCCCACAGGGTTCTGCCTCTACCGGAGGACCGCTGTCACCCATGAAATTTTCTTCATGCAGCAGACCTGCGACCGAATGCCGCGCACCGTCGGGCCTGTAGCGCCGCTGCGCTTTCCATGAAAACTTCTTAACTGAGCGGAGCATTTACTTAGCAGGCTACGCAAACCTATAACGGAGTCCTGCACACGCCTTGCTGCAGATGACAGAGATTGGAGTTTGCAAGATGACTGTGAAAGTAAATGAACGCGATGATGCCCATATGTCCCACGAAGCCCTTGCTGCCGGCATTCGTATCTGGGATGTGATTCAACAGGACCTGCTGGTGGGAATGTTCCATTCCGAGACGGATGCGAACCGCTATAAGGCCGAGCTGGAGAGGCAGGAAAGACAGCGCTCGGGTGAGTCGGTAGAGTCCTGAACACAGAAATACCTGTGGGAGCGAGCCTGCTCACGATTGCAGTGTGTCAGACAACATTTTGCTGACAGATCTACCGCTATCGCGAGCAGGCTCGCTCCCACATCAGATTGCGTGTTTGTTCATTGGCATTACGCCAGGCTTACCACATCAAATCATCAGGAATCTGATACGCCGCGTACGGATCGTCGGCGTCCACTTCTTCGGTCTGGGTATTGAGCTGCACGATACGCTTGGGATCGCGCTCCTGGATCTTCAAGGCCGCTTCACGGGGAATTACTTCGTAACCGCCGGCATGATGAACGATCGCCAGCGAGCCGCTGCTCAGCTTGTTGCGCATCAGGGTGTTCACCGAGATGCGTTTGACCTTCTTGTCGTCGACGAAGTTGTAGTAATCGTCGGTGGTCAACTTCGGCAGCCGCGAGACTTCGATCAGTTGCTTGATCTGGGCCGCACGGGCCTTCTGTTCGGCTTTTTCCTGCTGCTGGCGGTTGAGCTCCTGGTCGCGCTTGACCTTCTCGGCCATGGCTTCCTGGGCGGCGCGTTGCTGGGAGTCGTCCAGCTCGATCTGACCTTTATGGGCCAGACGCTGTTGTTTCTGCTTCTCTTTGCCGACCTGCTTGACCTGCTTTTGGTTGACCAGCCCTGCTTTGAGCAACTGGTCGCGAAGGGAAAGGCTCATGATGCTTACTCACTTAGGCAACGGCCTCAGCCGCAGCTGGGCAAATTCTTTTCCTGACGTTTGGCTTCGCCCCACAAGGCGTCCAACTCTTCGAGGGTGCAATCTTCCATGGGACGGTGGGTGTCGCGCAATGCCTGTTCGATAAATCGGAAGCGTCGCTCGAACTTCCCGTTGGCGCCGCGCAGGGCGGTTTCCGGGTCGACCTTGAGGTGCCTGGCCAGATTGACGACCGAAAACAGCAGATCACCGATTTCTCCGGCCACCGCTGCCTGATCGTTTTCCGACATCGCTTCGAGCACTTCGTCCAGCTCTTCGCGAACCTTGTCAAAGACCGGCAACGGGCCCGGCCAATCGAAACCGACCTGGCCCGCACGCTTTTGCAACTTCGCCGAACGGGACAGCGCTGGCAGGGCCGCCGGCACATCATCAAGCAATGACAACTGCTCAGGGGCCGAAGCCTTCTCGGCCCGTTCCTCGGCCTTTATTTCTTCCCAGCGCTGCTTGACCTGTTCTTCGCTCAGGCGGGGCATATCCAGGGGGGCGTAAAGGTCCCCGGTGGGAAACACATGGGGATGGCGACGGATCAGCTTGCGGGTGATGCTGTCGACCACGCCGGCGAACTCGAAGCGGTTTTCTTCCCGGGCCAGTTGGCTGTAATACACCACCTGGAACAACAGATCGCCCAACTCCCCCTGCAAGTGATCGAGGTCGCCACGCTCGATGGCGTCGGCCACTTCGTAGGCTTCTTCAAGGGTATGGGGGACGATGGTTGCGTAGGTTTGCTTGATGTCCCACGGGCAGCCGTACTGCGGGTCGCGCAGACGGCTCATCAGGTGGAGCAGGTCTTCGAGGCTGTACATTCAATCCGTCTCATCATACAAAAACCCTGTGGGAGCGAGCCTGCTCGCGATGGCGTCGGTTCAGTCACATCAATATTGACTGATCCACCGCCATCGCGAGCAGGCTCGCTCCCACATTGAACCGTGCTTAACCGCGACTCATCAGCCCGGCGTCCGATTACGCCGGGTCTCGATGATGTTGGGCAACTGGGAAATCCGCCCCAGCAACCGCCCCAGCGCATCCAGCCCCGGAATCTCGATGGTCAGGGACATCAACGCGGTGTTGTCTTCCTTGTTCGAACGGGTGTTGACCGCCAGCACGTTGATTCGCTCGTTGAGCAGCACCTGTGACACGTCTCGCAGCAATCCGGAGCGGTCATAGGCACGGATGATAATGTCCACCGGGTAGGTGAGCACCGGCACCGGCCCCCAACTGACCTGGATGATCCGCTCCGGCTCGCGGCCGGCCAGTTGCAGCACCGAGGCACAGTCCTGGCGGTGAATGCTCACGCCACGGCCCTGGGTGATGTAGCCGACGATGGCATCCCCCGGCAATGGCTGGCAGCAACCGGCCATCTGGGTCATGAGGTTGCCGACACCCTGGATCTGGATATCGCCGCGCTTGCCCGGCTTGTAGCCGGCGGCCTTGCGCGGGATCAGTTCCAGTTGCTCGTTGCCGCGCTCCGGCTCCACCAGTTGCTGGGCCAGGTTGACCAGTTGCGCCAGGCGCAGATCGCCGGCTCCAAGGGCGGCGAACATGTCTTCGGCGGTTTTCATGTTGGCCTTTTCGGCCAGCTTGTCGAAATCCACCTGCGGCAGGCCCAGGCGACTCAGCTCGCGCTCGAGCAGGGTTTTGCCGGCGGCGACGTTCTGATCACGCGCCTGCAGCTTGAACCAATGGACAATTTTCGCCCGCGCCCGTGACGTGGTGATATAGCCCAGGTTCGGGTTCAGCCAGTCACGGCTCGGCGTACCGTGCTTGCTGGTAATGATCTCGACCTGTTCACCGGTCTGCAGGCTGTAGTTGAGCGGCACGATCCGCCCGTTGATCTTGGCGCCACGGCAGTTGTGGCCGATCTCGGTATGGACCCGATAGGCGAAGTCCAGCGGCGTCGCGCCCTTGGGCAGGTCGATCGCATGGCCGTCAGGGGTGAAGATGTAGACCCGGTCCGGCTCGATATCCACCCGCAGCTGTTCCGCCAGGCCACCGATATCACCCAGCTCCTCATGCCACTCGAGGACCTGGCGCAGCCAGGAGATTTTTTCTTCGTAGTGGTTGGAGCCGGACTTGACGTCGGTGCCTTTGTATTTCCAGTGCGCGCAGACACCCAGTTCGGCTTCCTCATGCATGGCGTGGGTGCGGATCTGCACTTCCAGCACCTTGCCCTCGGGGCCGATCACCGCGGTGTGCAACGAGCGGTAGCCGTTTTCCTTCGGGTTGGCGATGTAATCGTCGAACTCCTTGGGAATGTGCCGCCACAGGGTGTGGACGATCCCCAGCGCGGTGTAGCAGTCGCGCATTTCCGGGACCAGTACGCGAACGGCCCGCACGTCGTAGATCTGGCTGAACTCCAGGCCCTTGCGCTGCATTTTGCGCCAGATCGAATAGATGTGCTTGGCCCGGCCGCTGATATCGGCTTCCACGCCGGTGGCCTGCAATTCTTCACGCAACTGGGTCATCACGTCGGTGATGAAGCGCTCACGGTCCAGGCGTCGCTCATGCAACAGCTTGGCGATCTGCTTGTACTGGTCGGGCTCCAGGTAGCGGAAGGACAAGTCCTCCAGCTCCCACTTGATGTGACCGATACCGAGACGGTGGGCCAGAGGCGCATAGATGTCGAATACTTCCCGGGCGACGCGATTGCGTTTTTCGTCGTCAGCAGACTTCACCGCACGGATCGCGCAGGTCCGCTCGGCCAACTTGATCAGCGCGACGCGCACATCGTCGACCATGGCCACGAGCATCTTGCGCAGGTTTTCCACCTGGCCCTGAGTGCCCAGAACCATCGAGTGGCGCGGGCTCAGGCTGGCGCTGATGGCGGCCATGCGCAGCACGCCGTCGATCAGCTTGGCGACGACGGCACCGAAGCGCTGGCTGACCACCGGTAGTGGAATCTGGCCCTCGCGCACACCACGGTACAGGACCGCGGCCACGAGCGAATCCTGGTCAAGCTTGAGGTCGGCGAGAATCTCGGCAATCTCCAGGCCCGTATGAAAACTCGAGGTGCCTTCGGACCAGAGGTTCTTCGCCGCGTTGTGCTGCTGTTCCGCCTCGCGAGCGAACTCACAGGCTTGCTTCAAGGCTTCGCGATCAAGCGCCATATCGATACTGACCGCATGATCGAGCCAAGCCTCGAGATTGATACTGCCGTCAGTGTTGATCGGCTGGTGTGCTCTCACCTGTACCATCTTTACTTACCTTCCCTATGACGCAGACTCAATGCGTCAACATCGCTGACCTTCGTTTTCCGCGCTTCCGCCCAGGACTGTAGCGGGTAGGCACGAATGGGTCAGTCGGACAAGCCATCCTGGCTCGCTTCAAATAACGCCATGGCCTCGACATGCGCCGTCTGAGGAAACATATCGAGAATCCCGGCACGTTTTAACCGGTAGCCCTGCTTGATCAATTCGACCGTGTCCCGGGCCAAAGTTGCCGGGTTGCACGATACATATACCAACCGCTCGGCACCCAGGGATGCCAGTTTGCGCACCACCTCGAAAGCACCGTCACGGGGTGGGTCCAAGAGTACCGCAGAAAAGCCCTCGCCGATCCATTCGGCCCCCGCCAGAGGCTGGGATAAATCGGCCTGAAAAAAAGCGGTGTTATGCAAATTGTTACTGAGTGCATTCGCCGCCGCCCGGTCCACCATAGTCTGCACGCCTTCAACGGCGACGACTTGACGCACCTGCCGGGCGAGCGGCAGGGTGAAGTTGCCCAAGCCACAGAACAGATCCAGGACTCGTTCCTCAGGTTGAGGGTCAAGCCATTGCAGGGCCTGGGCAACCATCGCCTCGTTGACCGCCGCATTCACCTGGACGAAATCCCCTGGCCGGTAAGCCAGCTCCAGGTCCCAGGTGTCCAGGCGATAACCCAGGATCTGTTCCGGATCGACCGGCTGTGGCTCTCCATCGCCATGCAACCACAGCTGTGCCCGATGCAACGCGCAGAAATCCTGGAGGATCTTCAAATCGGCGTCCGACAGCGGCGCCATATGCCGCAGCAACACCGCCAGGGACGAGCCGGCGAACAATTCCACATGGCCCAGCGCCTGGGGTTTGCTCAGACGCCTGAGCATGTCCGGCAGACGACTCATGATCGACTGCAAGGGCTGTACCAGCACCGGGCAATCGCCAATGGCGACGATGTCCTGGCTGCCGGCGGCGCGGAAACCCACCTCGAGTTTCTTCGCTTTCTGATCCCAGCGCACGGCCACCCGGGCGCGACGTCGATAAGCGAACTCCGGCCCGCTCAGCGGTGCGGCCCACTCCAGGGGTTCGACGCCGGCCACCCGCGACAACTGCTCGGCGAGCATGCGCTGTTTCAGGGCGAGCTGTTCGTCATGGGGCAGATGCTGGACGCTGCAACCACCGCACTGGCCGGCATGGGCGCAAGGTGCCGGGCGGCGCAGGTCACTGGCCTGGAATACGCGCTCGGTGCGCGCTTCGACCACTTTGCCATGGGCACCGAGCACCCGTGCCTCGACTTCCTCGCCAGCCAGGGCGCCGATAACGAACCAGGTACGGCCATCGACAAAGCCAATGCCCCGGCCATCGTTGGCCAGGCGTTCAATGCTCAAGCGCTGCTTTTTGCCAGTGGGCACCTGTGGGGCCCGGCTTCCGCCGCTGGGCTGGAAGCGCAGGCCTCTTTCATGCCTGGCCATCAGTTGGGCGCGTCGAAAATGCCGGTGGACAGGTAACGGTCGCCCCGGTCGCAGATGATCGCCACGATCACCGCGTTTTCAACTTCCCTGGACAAGCGCAGCATGCCCGCGACGGCACCACCTGAAGACACACCACAGAAAATGCCCTCTTCCCGAGCCAGCCGACGAGTCACGTCTTCGGCTTCACTCTGGGCCATGTCGATAATGCGGTCCACGCGCTCGGCTTGATAAATCTTCGGCAGATACTCTTCGGGCCAGCGGCGGATACCGGGGATGGCCGAGCCTTCCATCGGCTGCAGACCGATGATCTGCACGTCCGGGTTCTGTTCCTTGAGGTAGCGCGAGGTGCCCATGATGGTACCGGTGGTGCCCATCGAACTGACGAAATGGGTAATGGTGCCGCCGGTCTGGCGCCAGATCTCGGGCCCGGTGGTGGTGTAGTGGGCCTCGGGATTGTCGCCGTTGGCGAACTGGTCCAGCACCTTGCCACGCCCTTCGGCCTGCATGCGTTCGGCCAGGTCACGGGCACCTTCCATGCCTTCGTCCTTGGACACCAGAATCAACTCGGCGCCATAGGCCGTCATCGCGGCCTTGCGCTCGGCACTGGAGTTGTCGGGCATGATCAGGATCATCTTGTAGCCCTTGATCGCCGCCGCCATGGCCAACGCGATGCCGGTGTTGCCGGAGGTCGCTTCGATCAACGTATCGCCTGGACGGATATCGCCGCGCAACTCGCTGCGGGTGATCATCGACAGCGCCGGCCGATCCTTGACCGAACCCGCCGGGTTATTCCCTTCGAGCTTGAGCAAAAGCGTATTGCTGGTGGCGCCAGGCAGGCGCTGCAAACGGACCAGCGGGGTGTTGCCGACGCAATCGGCGATGGTGGGGTACTGCAATGTCATGGCGTATTCGCAATCCGGGCTGCGGGGGCGCCTATCATACCGGCAAACGTTGTCAGGCCATATCACGCAAAGTGTGGTGGTTATGGCTTGTGGGAATAAGCGAGCCAAGGTGTGACGGGTGAGCTTGCTTGCGCCTGCGTAGCGGCTCCAAAGCTTGAGCAGGTAAAGGTGCCAAAACCGAGACGTGATTTTTACGAAGATTGCCCGCCCGCAAATCGCTACACTGCGCAGGTATTGCGTGCCGGATGCGTGCAAGCTCAATCAGATCGCTGGATGCAGGAGACAAGTGTGCTCAAGAAACTGGGAATCAAAGGCCGCGTACTGTTGCTGACCCTGCTGCCGACCAGTCTGATGGCGCTGGTCCTGGGGGGCTATTTCACCTGGATGCAGCAATCTGACTTGCACGCCCAGTTGCTGCAACGCGGCGAAATGATCGCAGAACAGCTTGCACCGCTGGTCGCCCCGGCCATGAGCCGCCAGGACACCGACCTGTTGGAGCGCATCGCCACCCAGTCCCTGGAGCAGACGGATGTGCGCGCCGTGACGTTCCTTGCGCCCGATCGTACGCCGTTGGCCCATGCGGGCCCGACCATGCTCAACCGGGCCCCGGAGGGCAACAGCGCCCAGTTGCTGCAACGCACCGGCAACGACGCCACGCGCTATCTGCTGCCGGTCTTCGGCAAGCACCGCAACCTGGCCGGCGAACTGATCCCCGAAGAGGCCGATCGCCTGTTGGGCTGGGTCGAGCTGGAACTGTCCCACAGCGGCATGTTGCTGCGCGGTTACCGCAGCCTGTTCGCCAGTCTGTTGTTGATTGCCGCCGGCCTGGGCCTGACCGCGCTGCTGGCCCTGCGCATGGGCCGCACCATCAATCGGCCGTTGAGCCAGATCAAGCAAGCCGTGACACAACTCAAGGACGGCCACCTGGAAACCCGCCTGCCACCCTTGGGCAGCCAGGAGCTGGATGAGCTGGCGTCGGGCATCAACCGCATGGCCAGTACCCTGCAGAACGCCCAGGAAGAATTGCAACACAGCATCGACCAGGCCACCGAAGACGTGCGCCAGAACCTTGAAACCATCGAAATCCAGAACATCGAGCTGGACCTGGCCCGCAAGGAAGCCCTGGAGGCGAGCCGGATCAAGTCTGAATTCCTGGCGAACATGAGCCATGAGATCCGTACGCCGCTCAACGGCATCCTGGGCTTCACACACCTTTTACAGAAAAGCGAACTGACCCCGCGCCAGCTCGATTATCTGGGCACCATCGAGAAATCCGCCGACAGCCTGCTGGGCATCATCAATGAAATCCTCGACTTCTCGAAGATCGAAGCCGGCAAGCTGGTGCTCGACAGTATTCCGTTCAACCTGCGAGACCTGCTGCAAGACACCTTGACCATCCTCGCGCCTGCCGCCCACGCCAAACAACTCGAGCTGGTGAGCCTGGTCTACCGCGACACCCCGCTGTCGCTGGTGGGAGACCCGCTGCGCCTCAAGCAGATCCTCACCAACCTGGTGAGCAACGCGATCAAGTTCACCCGTGAGGGCACCATCGTCGCCCGCGCCATGCTCGAAGACGAGCTCGAAGACAGCGTGCAACTGCGCATCAGCATCCAGGACACCGGTATCGGCCTGTCGAGCCAGGACGTTCGGGCGCTGTTCCAGGCATTCAGCCAGGCCGACAACTCACTGTCCCGGCAACCGGGCGGCACCGGGTTGGGCCTGGTGATCTCCAAGCGCCTGGTGGAACAGATGGGCGGCGAGATCGGCGTCGACAGCACACCGGGCGAAGGCTCGGAATTCTGGATCAGCCTGCGCTTGCCCAAGACCCGTGATGACGCGGAAGACCTGCCCGGCCCGCCGCTGCTGAACCGCCGCGTGGCCCTGCTGGAAAACCATGAACTGGCCCGCCAGGCCTTGCAGCACCAGTTGGAAGACTGCGGCCTGCAAGTCACGCCGTTCAACACGCTGGAAAGCCTGACCAACGGTGTGACCATCGCTCACCAGACCGACCAGGCCATCGATCTGGCGGTGCTGGGCATCACCAGCAACGACATGCCCCCTGAGCGCCTCAACCAGCATGTCTGGGACCTTGAACACCTGGGCTGCAAGGTCCTGGTACTGTGCCCTACCACCGAACAGACGCTGTATCACCTTTCGGTCCCCAACCCCCACAGCCAACTGCAGGCCAAGCCGGCCTGTACCCGCAAGTTGCGCCGGTCGCTGTCCGACCTGATCAATCCGCGTCCGCCCCGCAACGAACCCAGCGAACCGGTGGCCAGCCGTGCGCCCAAAGTGCTGTGCGTGGATGACAACCCGGCCAACCTGCTGCTGGTGCAAACCCTGCTCGAGGACATGGGTGCCAAGGTGCTCGCGGTGGAAAGCGGCTATGCAGCGGTCAAGGCCGTGCAAAAGGAAACCTTCGATCTGGTCCTGATGGACGTCCAGATGCCCGGCATGGACGGACGCCAGAGCACCGAGGCGATCCGCCAATGGGAAAGCGAGCGGCACTGTACGCCCCTGCCGATCGTCGCCCTCACCGCCCATGCCATGGCCAACGAAAAACGTGCCTTGCTGCAAAGCGGCATGGACGACTACCTGACCAAGCCCATCAGCGAGCGCCAACTGGCTCAGGTGGTGCTCAAGTGGACCGGCCTGGCCCTGCGCAACCAGACGCCGGAGCGAAGCAACGAAGCCCCGGGCAGCGGTGAACTGCTGGTGCTCGATCACGAAGAGGGCCTGCGTCTTGCCGCCGGCAAGGCCGATCTGGCCGCGGACATGCTGGCCATGTTGCTGGCCTCCCTGGAAGCGGATCGCGAAGCGATTCGCCAGGCCAGCGAAGCCAACGACCACAACGCCCTGATCGAGCGTGTCCACCGCCTGCATGGTGCGACACGCTACTGCGGCGTGCCTCAATTGCGTGCCGCCTGCCAGCGCAGCGAAACCCTGCTCAAGCAACAGGATCCAAAAGCCGCTGCCGCCCTGGAAGACCTGGACCATGCCATCGATCGTCTGGCCAGCGAGGCGCGCGTGAGTGCCTGACCCAGGGCAATAATCATCGGCACGATTGCGCTTAAGCTGATGCCATTCCAGCGCCAGGAGGCCGCCATGCGGGTGATTTTTTTCAGCAGCCAGACCTACGACCGCGTCAGCTTCACCAACGCCCCGCTACCGGCGGGCATTGAATTACAGTTCCAGCCGGCGCGCCTGAACCTGGACACCGTGCTCCTGGCCGAACGCCATGAAGTGGTGTGTGCGTTCATCAACGATGACCTCAGCGCCCCGGTCCTGGAACGGCTGGCAGGCGGCGGCACCCGGCTGATCGCCCTGCGCTCGGCCGGCTATAACCATGTCGACCTGCTTGCCGCCAAACGCCTGGGGTTGAGCGTCGTCCGGGTGCCCGCCTACTCGCCCCACGCCGTGGCCGAACATGCGGTGGCCTTGATCCTGACGCTCAATCGCTGCCTGCACCGTGCCTACAACCGCACCCGAGACGGCAATTTCAGCCTTCATGGCCTGACCGGATTCGACCTGGTGGGCAAGACGGTCGGTGTCGTCGGCACCGGGCAGATCGGCGCGACCTTCGCACGGATCATGACCGGGTTCGGCTGTCAGTTGCTGGCTTACGATCCCTATCCCAACCCTGAGGTAGAAGCCTTGGGCGCACGCTACCTGCCCCTGGCCGACCTGTTGGCGCGAGCGCAGATCATCAGCCTGCATTGCCCCCTGAACGAGCAGAGCCGCCACCTGATAAACGCCCGGTCGCTGGCGGCCATGCAGCGCGGTGCCATGCTGATCAATACCGGGCGCGGCGGTCTGGTGGACACTCCGGCCTTGATCGATGCCCTGAAAAGCGGTCAGTTGGGCTACCTGGGGCTGGACGTCTACGAGGAAGAAGCCCAGCTGTTTTTCGAGGATCGCTCCGACCTGCCCCTGCAGGACGACGTACTGGCACGGTTACTGACCTTTCCCAATGTGGTCATCACCGCCCACCAGGCGTTTCTGACCCGCGAAGCCCTGGCTGCCATCGCCACGACCACCCTGGACAATATCGCTGCCTGGGCGGCCGGCACGCCGCGGAACCTGGTAGACAGCTGATCTGTTATTCAGCCCCTGTGGGAAATTCTATGTTGCAGGCCCACTCCCACAGTGGATTTCGTCGCCCGGACGGCATCCGGCCCATCCCCAACCCTGGCGCGTGCTAGCATATCGCGCCAATCTGGAGGACCCATGGCCGAACACGATTTCCGCTACACCTTGATGAACCCCCAACACACCTTGACCGAAGTCCGCGCCCTGGCACCGGGCCGCTACCAGGTGACCGGCAACGGCGGTTCGATCCAGACCAACGATGTGCTGCTCGTCACGCTCAAGGGCAGCAAAGACTTGTCCATGCGCCTGACCGTGGACAGCGTACGCCACCTGCTCAAGCCGATGGGGCAATGGACCGCCGTGACC
This sequence comes from Pseudomonas sp. AF32, assembly GCF_022342325.2. Taxonomy (NCBI): domain Bacteria; kingdom Pseudomonadati; phylum Pseudomonadota; class Gammaproteobacteria; order Pseudomonadales; family Pseudomonadaceae; genus Pseudomonas; species Pseudomonas sp. AF32. The sequence goes on from NZ_RQJK02000016.1 coordinate 58,480, forward strand.
ACCGGTCCGGTATTCGGCGAACTGGCGATCCATACCTGGCAGGTCAATTGCGACCGTTGCGCCAGGGAGCTGAAATTTGAGTTCGCCGTCGACGCCAAGCTTGGCAGTAAGGCTCAGAAGCCTGCTGCCAATGCGCGCATCGCCGAGCTGGGCTGGACCACTGTGGGTGAAAAACACATCTGCCCCGATTGCCAGGATGCCGCTTGATGAAATGCTTGACCCTGTCCGTGTTGATCGGCATGAGCCTGATGGGCTGCGCCGCTGAACCTGTGCAGTTGCAACAGAACCGCAGCTATATTCTGGAGTGGATTGGCGAACGACCATTGATGGATTACAGCCACCTGACCATTACGCTGGGCGAAGACGGTCGGGCCTATGGCAACGCAGGCTGCAATCATTGGTTCGCGCCGTATACCCTGGAAGGTCACCGCTTGAGCTTCGGCAAGATCGGCAGCACCCGCAAGCTCTGCGGGCCGGCCGTGATGGAACAGGAAACACGCTTTTTGCAGGCGCTGGAAAAGGTCGAACGCTGGGACGTTTCGCCCATCGAGCAGATGCGTTTCTGGCCCGCCCAGGGCAAACCGTTACGGTGGTGGCTGGAGGAAGGCTGAGCCTGGCGAGCCTTTGGGCTGGCACCCATTCACCTGACCTGGATGCGATCATTGTGGCGAGGGGATTCATCCCCGCTGGGCTGCGTAGCAGCCCTCCGCATAGGTCTGAGACACGGCGGTGGCATTGATATATTGGGGCCGCTTCGCAGCCCAACGGGGATGAATCCCCTCGCCACAAGGTGTCCTTGCAACAGGTATCATTTAAGCGCCTGCAACGCCTCCAGCTTGGCCATCACCCCCGCTGCCGTCTGCTCCCCCAACAACTGCTCACGCATCTTGCCCTGGTTATCGATGATGTAGGTCACCGGCAGTCCTTCGCTGCGAGGCAGGTCGAACATTTCGGCCGGATCCCGGGCCAGCACGGTAAAACGAATGCCCATTTTTTCGCTGACGCTCTTGAGCTCTTGGCCCTGCACCTGATCGAAGTTGACGCCGAATACACCGACATTGCGTCCTTTGAGTCGTTCGGCCAGGGCGTTGAATTCAGGGATCTCGGTGCGACAAGGCGCACACCACTCGGCCCAGTAGTTGATCACCAGCCACTGCTTGTCCAGCCGTTGCGAGGCGACAGCCTGGCCGTTCTGATCCACCCCATAATCATTGCCACAACCGGCGAGCATCAAAATGCCCATGCATACCAGTGCCGCCGTCAATCGCTTTGCCATGTGCCTGTCCTTGTATTGAATGTGAACGCCTGCGCGGCCCATCACCTGCAAAGGCACCCGAGCGGGGTGCCTGGGGCGTCGCGGCACAGTAGAATAGCCGCCACCTTACGCAAGATGCGACCCACTCATGACCGACCTGACGCTTTATCACAACCCGCGCTGCTCGAAATCCCGTGGTGCGTTGGAACTGCTGGAGGCCCGAGGCCTGACACCCACCGTGGTCCATTACCTGGACACCCCGCTCGACACCGCGCAATTGGAGCGCCTGCTGGGCAAGCTCGGTATCCCCGCCCGACAACTGCTGCGCACCGGCGAAGAACAATACAAAGCCTTGAACCTGGCCGACGCAAACCTCACCGAGGCCCAGTTGATCGCCGCCATGGCCGCTCACCCGAAACTCATCGAACGGCCCATTCTCGAAGTGGGTGACAAGGCTGTGATCGGACGCCCACCGGAGAAAATTCTGGAGATCCTCCCGTGAGCGCACCGTACATCCTGGTGTTGTATTACAGCCGCGGTGGCGCCACCAATGAAATGGCTCGGCAGATTGCCCGCGGCGTCGAGCAGGCCGGGCTGGAGGCCAGGCTGCGTACGGTGCCGGCCGTCTCCACCGAGTGCGAAGCGGTGTCCCCCGACATTCCCGGGCAAGGCCCGCTGTACGCCACTCTCGATGATCTGAAGAACTGCGCCGGCCTGGCCCTGGGCAGCCCGACCCGCTTCGGCAACATGGCCGCGCCGCTCAAGTACTTCCTCGATGGCACCAGCAATCTGTGGCTGACCGGCGCATTGGTCGGCAAGCCGGCTGGCGTGTTCACCTCCACCGCAAGCCTGCACGGCGGCCAGGAAACCACCCTGTTGTCGATGATGCTGCCGCTGCTGCACCACGGCATGCTGATCACCGGCCTGCCCTACAGCGAATCGGCCCTGATCGACACCCAGGGCGGCGGCACGCCGTACGGACCTAGCCATCACGCCGGGGCCGACGGTAAAAGCGGTTTGAACGAGCATGAAGTGACCCTGTGCCGGGCCCTGGGTCTGCGCCTGGCGAAAACCGCACAAGCGTTGGAGAACGGCCGTGGCTAAAAAGCCGAAAGTCCTGCCGCCCATCCACTGGCTGGAGCCTCGGGTGCGCATAGCCCGCGTCCTGAGCCTGCTGTGCTTTTTCGGCCTGGTGGGGTTGCTGTGCGTCTATTACCTGCTGATCGCCGACCTGCACGGCGCTAGGCCCTGGGTGATCCTGTTGATCGAGCTGGTGCCGCTGTTGATCCTGGCGCCGGGGATGATCATCGGCAGCGCCCGTGGACATTCCTGGATGTGCTTCGTGGTGAACCTGTACTTCATCAAGGGCGCGCTGGCCGCTTACGACCCGAACCGCCAATGGTTCGGCGTGCTGGAAATGGCGGCGAGCGTGGCGGTGTTCTGCTCGGCCCTGTTGTATGTGCGGTGGCGGTTTCAGTTGAACCGCAGGCTTGCTGGCGAAGGTGAGATTTCCGCCGCCTGATAGACCGCTTTCGCGAGCAAGCCCGCTCCCACATTGGATATGTGGCGTTCACAGATCCGGTGTGGGAGCGGGCTTGCTCGCGAAGAAGACGACGCGGTACTAGTGGTTCACGGTATAAGCCAGCATCATCGAAATCTGCGACATCGGCCTTCCCCCACTCTCTTCGTGCCAGCGGTTGAAAGCGTCCTGCACGGTCGCCAGGTCCCGAAGGCTGGTGGGAACTTTGTCGATGATGTCCTGGGCATTGAGCGCGGCCACCACGTCATAGCTGGGCACGAAGGTGTCCTTGCCCATCATCCGCAGAAAGCGCGGCGCCGAGAGGCCACCCAGTTGATGACCTTTCTTCTTCAGATAGGTCCACAGGCCGACGATGTCGGTCACCGGCCAATCGGCAATCAACGCACCGAAGCTGCCCTTTTCGTGGGCCACGTCCAGAATCAACTGCGCGTTGCGCGGCACGCTCTTGAGCTTGCCCAAGTGCCGGATAATCCGCGGGTCCTGCATCAGCCGCTCCAGATGCTCGGCGCTCATCAACACGACTTTTTCCGGATCGAACTTGAAGAACACCTCTTCGAACGCCGGCCACTTGGCGTCCACCAGGCTGTGCTTGAGCCCGGCGCGGAACACCCGTAGTGCCATGGTCGAGAGGTAGCGGTCATCGCCGATCGTGCGCAGTTGTGCCGGCGTCTTGGAAACCGGCAGGTGGGCTTCCAGTTCGGCCGCCGAACCGAAGCGGTTCAGACAATACTCGTGCAGCCACTTGTAATCGCGCATGCCCTCTCCTGGGGTCGGAAATGAAAACGGCGCCCGCGAGCGCCGTGAATACAGGGTGTTCCCTCGTCAGAGGTTCACCACATTGACGAACCGCGGCGTGGCGCTTTCGTCGATACGAAGGTTGGCGAAGTCGAACAGGTTGCGGTCCGCCAGTTGCGACGGAACCACGTTCTGCAAGCCACGGAAAATACTCTCGGTCCGGCCCGGGGTCTTGCGCTCCCACTCCTGGAGCATTTCCTTGACCACCTGGCGCTGCAGGTTCTCCTGGGAGCCACACAGGTTGCAGGGAATGATCGGGAATTGCTTGAAGTCCGAATAGGCCTGGATGTCTTTCTCGCTGCAGTAGGCCAGCGGGCGGATCACCACGTTGCGCCCATCGTCGGCCCGCAGCTTGGGCGGCATGGCCTTTAGCGTGCCGTTATAGAACATGTTCAGGAAGAACGTCTCGACGATGTCGTCGCGATGATGCCCCAGGGCCATCTTGGTCGCGCCGATCTCATCCGCGAAGGTATAGAGCGTGCCGCGACGCAAGCGGGAGCACAGTGAACAAGTGGTCTTGCCTTCCGGGATCAGCTCCTTGACCACCGAATAGGTGTCTTTCTCGACAATATGGTATTCCACGCCCAAGGACTCGAGATAAGCCGGCAGCACGTGTTCGGGGAAGCCAGGCTGCTTCTGGTCCATGTTCACCGCGACGATGTCGAACTTGATCGGCGCAACCTTCTGCAGATGCATCAGCACGTCGAGCAGGGTGTAGCTGTCCTTGCCACCGGACAGGCAGACCATGACCTTGTCGCCGTCTTCGATCATGTTGAAATCGGCGACTGCCTCACCGGCCTGGCGGCGCAGGCGCTTTTGCAGTTTGTTCTGGTTGACCGTAAGAGTGCCCATGACGCGAAATCCGTGAGGTGTGACGAAAGGCGGGCATTATTGCAAAGCGGCAAGCTACAAGCTACAAGCGGCAAGCTCAAGCCAAACCCACCGCTGTTTCTTGCAGCTTATAGCTTGCAGCTTGCCGCTTGGCGGCATGTAGCTATCTGCGATTACCAAACTCCCCAACAGTCCAATTTGCTCTAAGTCCTCAACACAACTCCTTCCTATACTGCAACGTAAGGTCGCACACACTTACAGACCTTAACTTACTTGGCCAATTGGCCCGTAGGCGCTCCGTTGGGGGGCGATGGCAATAACAAAGGAGTGACTGACTATGATCCATCACGTCGTGGGGCTCTTTACCCACCCTGATCAAGAATGGAAAGAAATCCGTGGCGATCAGGAGGAAAGCATCAGCCACATGTACCTCACCCATACGCTGATCCTGGCGGCCATCCCCGCCGTGTCGGCGTTTATCGGCACCACGCAGGTGGGATGGGTCATCGGCAATCGCCCACCGGTGATGCTCACCCAGGAAAGCGCGCTGTGGATGACCATCATGTCGTACCTGGCCATGCTGGGTGGCGTGGCAGTAATGGGGGCATTCATTCACTGGATGGCCCGTACCTATGACGCCAATCCGAGCCTGGCCCGTTGCGTCGCGTTCGCCACTTACACCGCGACACCGCTATTCATCGGTGGCCTGGCGGCGCTCTACCCGCACATGTGGCTGGGGATGATCGTCGGCACGGCGGCTATCTGCTACACGGTCTATCTGCTGTATGTAGGCTTGCCCACTTTCATGAATATTCCTCAGGACGAAGGTTTCCTGTTTTCCAGTTCGGTGCTCGCCGTCGGCCTGGTGGTGCTGGTCGCCATCATGGCGTTCACGGTGATCGTCTGGGGGCTGGGCGTCGGCCCGGTCTATACCAACTGACACCAAGGCTCGCCTATAAAAACAGGATCTGCCAATACAGGCCGCCGCAAGGCGGCCTTCCTGTGTGTGCAACGGCCGAAACGACCACTGGGCGCCCAGGCGATTCGCAACGGCCGGCGCTTGCGGCATACTCGGGATTCTGGAGACCCGTAAAGCATGCTCGAGCAACTCAATACCCGCGTCGAAGAGTGTTACCAACAAGCCGAAGCCTTTTTCAAACGTCCTTTCAAACGCCCCGTGGTCAGCTTCAAGTTGCGCGGTCAGAAAGCCGGTGTCGCGCATTTGCATGAAAATCTGTTGCGCTTCAACCCGCAGCTGTACCGCGAAAACGCCGAAGACTTCCTCAAGCAGACCGTCGCCCACGAAGTCGCCCACCTGATCGCCCATCAGCTATTTGGCGAACGTATCCAGCCCCATGGCGAGGAATGGCAACTGATCATGCGCGGGGTGTACGAACTGCCGCCCAATCGTTGCCACACCTACGAAGTCAAACGCCGCAGCGTGACCCGTTACATCTACAAATGTCCCTGCGACGCCAACGACTTTCCGTTCTCGGCCCAGCGCCACCGACTGGTGCGCCAGGGGCGGCGGTACTTGTGCCGCAGCTGTCGGGGGACGTTGGTGTTCAGTGGGGAGACGCGGGTGGAATAGCTTGCTTTTTTTCGGGGGACGGGGCTGGCCCCATCGCGAGCAGGCTCGCTCCCACACTGGATCTATGGCGTTCAGAAATCCCCGGTGGGAGCGAGCCTGCTCGCGATGAGGCCCTGAAAAACACTACAAAATCACCTTGTCACCGCGCAATCGAGCAATCCTCTCAGCACTGAACCCCAACTCCCCCAACACCTGATCCGTATGCGCTCCCAGCTTCACGCCCATGTGCCGGGGTTCGGGCAACCCCTCCGAGAACTTCAACGGACAGGCCATCTGCGCCTGGCTCGAACCATCGCCTCGGGGCACTTGGATGACCACGTCCCTGGCCCGCAACTGCGGATGAGCAAGGGCTTCCTCCAGGCTCAGCACCGGTTCGACGCAAGCATCGACGGCGGCGAACAGCTTACACAGCTCGGCGAAATCGCGTTTCTCGAACTCAGCTTGCAATGCCTGCTTGAGCAGATATTGCTGCGCGGGATCGAGCCCATGGACGGCAAGCTCCGGCCGTCCCAGCGCCTCGCACAGCGCCTGCATAAAGGCTGGCTCCAGGCTGCCCACTGACATCCAGCGGCCATCCCGGGTCCGGTAATAGTCGTAGAAACTGCCGCCGTTGAGCATCTGGTTTTCCCGGCCCGGCAACACATCGCAGGCCAGGTAACCGGCGCCGGCCAGCGCGTTCAGGCTGAAGGCACAATCGGCCATGCTCACATCCAGATACTGGCCCTGCCCGCTGTGTTGCCGCGCGATCACCGCCGCCAACAGCCCGATGACCCCGTGCAGCGAACCGCCGGCGATGTCTGCCGCCTGGATGCCCAACGGCAGCGGGCCGCTGTCGGCACGCCCCGTGTAGCTGGAAAGCCCCGTCAGGGCGAGGTAATTGATGTCGTGTCCGGCACGCTCCCGGTAGGGACCGGTCTGGCCGTAGCCGGTAATCGACACGTAGATCAGCCGCGGGTTGATTGCTTTCAGGGCCTCATACCCCAGGCCCAGCCGCTCCATCACACCGGGACGGAACTGTTCCAGGAGAATGTCGTGCTCGCCGAGCAGCCGCTTGATGATTTCCAGTGCTGCCGGCTGCTTGAGGTCCAGGGCCAGGCTGCGCTTGTTGCGGTTGAGGTAGGCATGACTGGCGGAGACGCCCTGATCATGGGGCGGCAATACCCGCAAGAGATCCGGACGGGTCGGCGACTCGATACGCAACACCTCGGCGCCCATGTCCGCCAGCAGCAGAGAGGCAAACGGGCCGGGCAACAGGGTCGAGAAGTCGAGCACCTTGAGCGATGCCAGCGGGCCATGCATGGGCGAATCTCCGCAAGTGAGGCGATGGCTGAAGACTAGGCAGGGGTGGGCGATGAGGCAATTACCGGATTTATAGTTTGGAATGACCATTGCGCTCAAGCTGACACAACTCCCTTGTGACGAGGGGATTTATCCCCTCACCACAGAAGCACGCTCGCCTTCAGCAATCCGAGGCATGAAAAAACCCGCCGAAGCGGGTTTTTCATTGCAGCTTGAAGATTACTTCACAACACCTGGAGCCGAGGATTCAGCCGCCGCGATCTGCGCCGCCGCGATCTGCTCATCATCTTCACGTACATCGGAGATGCCGCGGCCACCGGAAGCCAGTTCGGCGTGCAGCTGGTCTTCGTCCAGCTCCTTGACCCATTTGGCAACCACGACAGTGGCGACTGCGTTGCCCACCAGGTTGGTCAAAGCGCGGGCTTCGGACATGAAGCGGTCGATACCCAGGATCAGCGCCAGACCGGCTACTGGCAGATGGCCTACCGCCGACAGGGTAGCCGCCAACACGATGAAGCCACTGCCGGTCACGCCAGCAGCACCTTTGGACGACAGCAGCAGCACCAGCAGCAGGGTGATCTGGTGAGTGATGTCCATCTGGGTGTCGGTGGCCTGGGCAATGAACACCGCCGCCATGGTCAGGTAGATCGAAGTACCGTCGAGGTTGAACGAGTAGCCGGTCGGAATCACCAGGCCTACGACCGACTTCTTGGCACCCAGGCGCTCCATCTTGATCAGCATGCGAGGCAGGGCCGATTCCGACGAGGAAGTGCCCAGCACGATCAGCAGTTCTTCACGGATGTAGCGCACCAACTTGATGACGCTGAAACCATGGGCGCGGCAAATGGCACCCAGCACCACCAGTACGAACACGATGCAGGTGATGTAGAAGCAGATCATCAGTTGACCCAGCTGCACCAGCGAACCGACACCGTAGGCACCGATGGTGAACGCCATGGCACCGAAAGCACCGATGGGCGCCAGTTTCATGATCATGTTGATGATGATGAACATCACGTGGGCGAAACGATCGATGAAGTCCAGCACCGGCTTGCCGTAGGCGCCCAGGCGATGCAGGGCAAAACCGAAGAGGACCGAGAACATCAGCACTTGCAGGATGTCACCGTTGGCAAACGCGCCGACGATGGTGTTCGGGATCACGTTGAGGATGAACGCAACGATGCTCTGATCTTTACCGGCCGAGATGAAACCGGCGATCTTGCTGGTGTCCAGAGTCGTTACATCGATGTGCATGCCGTTACCCGGTTGCACAACGTTGACCACGACCAGACCGATCAACAGGGCGATGGTGGAGACGATTTCGAAGTACAGCAACGCGTAGCCGCCGGTCTTGCCGACCGACTTCATGTTCTGCATGCCGCCGATACCGCTGACGACTGTACAGAAAATGATGGGGGCGATGACCATTTTGATCAGTTTGATGAACCCGTCACCGAACGGCTTGAGGGCCACACCGGTCTGTGGGTAGAAGTGGCCGAGCAAAATACCGATGGCAATGGCTACGATCACCTGGAAATACAGGGATTTGTACAGTGGCTGACGAGTCGTCATGGCAAACCTTCCTCAAGCGTCCCGTGTGACGACATCCACCTGTCATCAACGAAACCTCACCTTTGCGAACCCTCCTGCACTGGAGGGATTTGTTTTTGGCGGCTGCACGCAGCAGACCTACGTACTGCATCGCAAAGCGCGTGCCATTTATGCGAAATACCCTACAGCCTGCATGGCAGACGGGTTCCATAAATATTCAAAAGGTAAACAGCCCTTCCCAAGATGGCGGATTTCCGCCTCACGCTCCGTTCGCATCCCGGAATTTGGCGGATATCCGCCTTGTCGAGCCGGGTCGCCCTGCTACCATCGGTCGCTTAACACACGGATGGATGCCATGCGCCAACGCACGATCGCCAGCCATTTCGCCCGCGCAGCACTGGGCGGCGCCCGTCGACAAGGGTTCGACTATTTACCCGTCCTGCAGCAGTCCGGCATCAGCCCCGAGCTGCTGGATGAGCCGCGGGCACGCATTGCGCCAGAGCAGTTCGCCCGCCTGCTGCAAGCGCTCTGGCTGGCTATGGACGATGAATACCTGGGCTTCGGCAAGGCCCGCAGCAAACCCGGGACCTTTGCCATGATGTGCCACGCACTGATCCACTGCCGCAACCTGGCCAGTGCCCTGCAGCGCGGCCTGTTGTTCTACAGTCTGTTCCCCGACGGGCCGGGCCTGACGCTGGTGAACGAAGGGGAACGCGTGCGCCTTGTGCTGGACGAGTCGACGCTGTGGGACCCGGATCATTTCCTCACCGAAAGCCTGCTGGTGACCTGGCATCGCCTGGGCAGTTGGCTGATCGGCCAGCGGATCGGCCTGGAACAAGCGACCTTCGGCTATCCCAAGCCTGCCCATGGGGCCGAGTACGATTTGCTGTTCCCCTGCCCACTGGTGTTCGGGGCACAACACACCAGCCTGTTATTCCACAGCCGTTACCTGGACATGCCGCTGCTCCAGGACGAAAGAACCCTCAAACGCTTTCTGGAGCGCTCTCCCGCCGACCTGCTGTCGCGCCCCGACGACGGGCACAGCCTGAGCAGCCAGTTGCGCCGCCTGCTCAGCCGCGACACCGTTCGCTGGCCGGATCTGGACACTGTCGCCCATCATCTGCACATCAGTCCCCAGACGCTGCGACGGCATCTGCGGGAGGAAGGTACCAGCTTCCAGGAGCTCAAGGATCAGCTGCGGCGGGATATCGCCATCTACCATTTAGGGCGGGCGGATCTGTCCTTGCAGCAGATTGCCGAACAACTGGGGTTCTCCGAACCATCGGCGTTTCATCGGGCGTTCAAGAAATGGACGGGGGTGACGCCAGGGGCTTATCGGGAGCAGGAAAATTAAACAGGGCCGCTCTCCCGTGGCGTCTGTACTGGCCTCATCGCGAGCAGGCTCGCTCCCACAATGGATCTATCTTTGACGCAAAACCGATGTGGGAGCGAGCCTGCTCGCGATGAGGCCGGCAAGCCCTGCGAAACCTTCAATCATGCCAGCGGAAAATGAATCCGGAACGCCGCCCCGCCCAGTTCCGAATCGCCCAGGGTCAATGTAGCGCCATAGCTCTCGATAATGTCCTTGACCACCGCCAGACCGATCCCCTGCCCCGGGTGCTGACGATCCAGCCGCTCGCCGCGTTGCAGGATCCGCGCGCGTTGATCCGGCGGTACGCCCGGCCCATCATCCTCGACGCAGAGTTCGATGCGGCCCTGGATCTGGTGCACGCTGACGCGTATTTCCCCCAGGCATAGCCGATAGGCATTTTCCAGCAGGTTGCCCAGCATCTCCAGCAAGGCCCCCTGCTCAATCGGCACATGACATTGCTCCGGCAAGTCGAAAACAACGTTGACCCGTTTATCGCGATAAACCTTGTCCAAGGTGTCGCACAGGCTCTGCAGCACTGGACGCAAGCGCACCTGATGGCGCACCAGCCCGCTCTTGCGCAAGCTGGCACGCTGCAACTGGTAACCGATCTGCTGGCTCATGCGCTCGATCTGGGTCTGAAGTACCCAAGCCTGCCCACGCTCCTCGGGGCGGCGGGCCATGTCTTCGCTGACGCCCTGCAGCACCGCCAGTGGCGTCTTCAGGCTGTGGGCAAGGTCATCGAGGGAGTCACGATAACGACCGCGCTGCTCGCGTTCGCTGTGCAGCAAGCGGTTGAGAGAGCCGGTCAGGCGCAGCAGTTCCCGAGGGTGTTCGGTACTGAGGCTTTCCCGGGCCCCGCTTTCGATTTCATCCAGCTCCTGGCTCAAGCGTCGCAAAGCCCGAAGGCCCCAGGTCAGGCCGATCCACAATAGCGCCAGCAGTACCATCAATGCGGCACCGAAGCCCAGGTAAAGATTGTCCCGCAACCCCTGCAGGGTGGTTTCGTAGTCACGAACCGGTTGCAGGGTAACGATACTGAATGCCGCGTTCTGACCACCGAGCAGCTTGATCTCGACGTCATAGACGAAAAACTCCTGGCCATCGTTTTCGCGGATGCGCGCGAACTGATTGCCCTGGCCGTCGTAGCGCGGGGTGTAGTTGATGTTTTCTTCCCGGGTGGCCTTCGACCGCCAGACCAGCCGCCCATCGCGGTCATAGATGTAGCCCAGCAGGCGCGCATCGGCGAGGTTGAAGCGCTCGTCCGGCAGTTGCTCGGGCATCTTCAATCGATTGTTTTCCACCCGGGCGGCAGAAATCAGCGTGGTTACGTCCGACGCCAGACGTTGCTCGATGGACTCTTGCAAGGCCAGGCTGAACGCGCCTTGCATGGCCGGCAGCAACGCCAACATGAACAGCACCGCCAGCGTCATGGCGGCCAGCATCAAGCGCAGCCGAAGCGAACGAATCACTGGCAACGCTCGTTGAACAGGTAGCCCAGGCCGCGCACGGTGTCGATTGGCTTGAATCCAGCCGGCGCCTCCAGCTTGCGCCGAAGGCGCCCTACCAGCACTTCGATGACATTGGGGTCGCGCTCGTCGTCATCGGGATAAAGCTGCTCCATCAAGCGGTCCTTGGCCACCACCTGCTGGTGATGGCGCATCAGGTATTCCAGGATGCGGTACTCATAGGCGGTCAAGGCCAACGGTTCCTCGCCCAGGGACGCCTGCTTGCGATTGAGGTCGAGCAACAGCGGGCCGGCGGTGATGGTCGACTGGGTAAAACCACTGGAGCGACGCAACAGCGCGTTCAATCGCGCCTCCAGTTCCTCGAACTGAAACGGCTTGACCACGTAGTCATCGGCCCCGGCGGCCAGGCCTTCGACCTTGTCCTGCCAATTGCCGCGAGCCGTGAGGATCAGGATCGGGAATGCCTTGTCCTGGGCGCGCAGCCGGCGGATCAGTTCCAGACCACTGATGCCCGGCAACCCGAGGTCGATCACCGCCAGGTCATGATTGAATTCACGGACCTGATACAAGGCCTCCTCGGCGTTGACCACGGCCTGCACTACGTGGCCGCTGTCGGTCAGTCGGGTCTGCAGGTGGTGACGCAACAACGCTTCGTCTTCGACGACCAGTAATTTCATGGAGCCTCTCCCCAGGCAGATTCAAACAATCGGCACTGCGCACCGCAACGAAGGCGCCGGATCGTGTTCGACCGATCCGGCATCCATCACCCGCTTAGAACATGTAGCTGGCGGACAGGTACGTCTGGGCGCTGCTGGTCAGGTCCAGCGACCCCACTTTGTCGCCACCGTGCGGGCTCATTTCGGTGCTGGCATTGCTGCGCAGGTAACGGTAACCCAATTCCACCGCCGTGTTTTTCGATACCTGTTGCAGGACGCCCGCCTGCAAGCCTACTGCGTAGCCAATGTCGCTGTCGCGGCTGAAACCGGGAGAATCCTGGGTCAGTTTGGTCAGGCCCGCCGTACCGCCGCCGAACAGTTTGGTACTGCCGGTGACCGGGTAGAACACATCGTAGCTGCCCAGCAGATTTTCCTGGCGCAATTTGATGCCATTGTGGGTGCCCGAGACGTTGTCATAGGTGGCGTAGTAGCGCCCCTGGTCATTCTGCTTGCCCAAACGCAGGCCGTAGGTGGTGTCCTTGCCGATCACGCCGTCGGCGTTCGGATTGTTCAGTGCCTGGTCCAGCGCACTGGATTTCTTGACCTTGTCGCTGGTCTGGCCGAGGGTCAGGCTGGCGAAGTTGTCATCGGCGTGGGCCATGGCGCTGGCGCTCAGAACGGTGAAAGCCAACAGCAGTTTTTTCATCTGGGTCATGATCAGGTTCCTCTGAAGCGTGGTGTGTGATGAAGTCGACGCCACGTTAACCAACGGTCCCTGAACACCCCTTGAACGTTCTCTGAACCTGTGCTGAACGAATCGGCTAGAGTGTCCAGTCTCAGTCGTGCAAACCACTTTTCATGGAGATCCGTCATGCGCAGGTTATTTGCTGTCTTACTTCTGGCTTTCAGCGGGGCGAGCCACGCCGCCATCCAGACCCAGGAGATTCCCTACACCAGTGCCGACGGCACGAAGCTGATCGGTTACTACGCGTATGACGACGCCATCAAGGGTCCGCGCCCAGGGGTCGTGGTCGTGCACGAATGGTGGGGACTGAACGACTACGCCAAGCGCCGGGCTCGCGATCTGGCAGGCCTGGGCTACAGCGCCCTGGCCATCGACATGTATGGCGAAGGCAAGAACACCGAGCATCCCAAGGACGCCATGGCCTTCATGCAAGCAGCGCTCAAGGACGCCAAGGCGGCCAGCGCGCGGTTCCAGGCCGGGCTCGACCTGCTCAAGAAACAGCCCCAGACCGATCCGGACAAACTCGCCGCCATCGGCTATTGCTTCGGTGGCAAAGTGGTGCTGGATGCGGCGCGCCAGGGCGTGCCACTGGCCGGCGTGGTAAGTTTCCATGGCGCGCTGGTGACCAACACCCCGGCCAGCCCCGGCAGCGTCAAGGCCAAGGTGTTGGTCGAGCATGGCGCGCTGGACAGCATGGTCACCGAAGACAACGTCACCGCCTTCAAGACCGAAATGGACAAGGCCGGCGCCGATTACAAGTTCGTCAGCCTGGAAGGCGCCAGGCACGGTTTCAGCAACCCGGACGCCGACCGCCTGAGCCACGGTGAACATGGCGGGCCGGACATTGGCTATAACAAGGCGGCCGATGACAAGTCGTGGACGGATATGCAGGCGTTCTTCAAGAAAATCTTTGGCTGAGATTGTAGCCTGCCCCTGTGGGAGCAGTCTTGCTCCCACAGCCACCAACCTGTACCGGATTTGCCCTCTACCCAGCGTCAGGCCAACCCGGCAAAATGCCCGGCATGAACCGACTCCCCGCCCTCCCCGCCTGCTGCTCGCCTCTGGATGAACATTGGCTGCTGCCCGACATCCTGCCTCATACGATTCTGCTCAGTACCTGCTTCGATCCATTGTTGCTGACCGCGGATGACTTCCTGCGCAGTGCCATCGAACCACCGGCGAGTATCCAGCGTTCGGTCGCCAAGCGGCAGGCCGAATTCCTCGCCGGACGGATCTGCGCCCGGGCCGCCCTGCACCGGCTGGACGGCCAGGTTTGCGTACCGGCCATCGGCGAAGACCGCGCCCCGGTGTGGCCCGCCCACATCAGCGGCTCGATCACCCACAGCACCGGGCGGGCCGCCGCCATTGTCGCGCACAAGGATCATTGGCAAGGGCTGGGGATGGACCTGGAAAACCTGCTCGACCCGGAACGGGCCGAGCGTCTGGCGGGTGAAATCCTCACACCGGCGGAACTGCAGCGCATGGCCGCTACCCGGCAGGATGACCGGGCGCTGCTGGTCACCTTGACCTTTTCAGTGAAGGAAAGCCTGTTCAAGGCGCTGTACCCGATCGTCGGCCAGCGTTTCTACTTCGAACATGCCGAGGTACTGGAATGGCATCACGATGGTCAGGTGCGGCTGCGGTTGTTGACCGATCTATCGAGCGAGTGGCGCCATGGCCGTGAACTGCAGGCGCAGTTCGGGGTGAAGGATGGGCAATTGTTGAGCCTGGTGGGGGTCAGGGCCTGAGTCTTGTGGTGCTCTTTAGTGCCCCATCGCGAGCAGGCTCGCTCCCACATTGAAATGCATTTTCCTGTGGGAGCGAGCCTGCTCGCGATGGGGCCATGCATTACATGGCTCAGGACCGGTCCTGATGCCTCGGCCAACTCAAGCTGAAACAGGCCCCACCCAGGCTTTTGCTCTTGCCGACCAACGCCCGGCCGTCATGCCAGTGGATGATCCGTCGCACGATCGACAGCCCCAGACCATGACCGCCCGAAGCACGGGCACGGCTGTCGTCCAGCCGCAGGAAGGGTTTGAATACTCGCTCCCATGCTGCCTCCGGCACGCCAGGCCCATCGTCCTCGACGTCCACTCGACAACGCAACTGCCCCACCTGATAACTCACCGTCACCCGTGACCGGGCATGGCGCATGGCGTTGCTCACCAGGTTCTGCAAGGCGCGATGCAAAAAGCGCGGCTCGGCCTCCACCCAGGCATCGTCGCAATCGGCGGCCGAGAGACAGAGACCGCGTTCCACCGTGATGCCCGGCCTGAGCGGGCCCAACTCCTCGATCACTTGATTGACCAGTGCATCGAGGTCCACTCGCTGGAAATTCAGCGCCGGGGAGCCCTGCTCCAGCCGTGCATAGGTCAACATCTCGTCCACCAACCGGTCCAGGTCCTCGATGTCGTGGTCCATCCCCGCCAGGTATTTTTCACGAGCCTGGGCGGTGGTGGCGCTGCCGATCATTTCCAGGCCGAAGCGCAGGCGCGCCACCGGCGTGCGCAGCTCATGGGACACCGCACGCACCAGCTCGCGCTGGATCGCCAGCAATTGTTGCAGGTGCTCGGCCATGCCGTTGAACGCCGCAGCCAATCGCCCCACCGAATCGGCGCCCCGAGCCGGTACGCGGGTTTCCAGGCTGCCCTGGGCGATCTGGGTGGCAGCCGACTCCAGGCCTCGCAGGCGCCGCTCCAGCTGGCGCACCAACAGGTACACGATCAACCCGATCAGGCTCAACCCCAGCACCGCGATCAACACCAGCCATTGCGGCGGATAAGGGTTCATCTGGTACAGCGGGCCGATCTCCAGCACCCACGGCGTACCGACCAGGCCGGCGAACACCCGGATCGAATCGCCGTCCTTGCCCAGGGCCATCACGGTATCGCCCTCGGAAACGCGGCGTCGCTGGTCTTCGTCCATGTCCACCTGGTCGACGGTCATCAGTCGAAGGTCGAAACCGAAGCCCTTGTCCTGCTTGAGCTGGGCGAGTCGTGCGGGTTGTTCGGACACCGGGTAGCGCACCAGCTCATCGGCCAGCAGATAAATAGTGGCACGGGCCAACTGTTCGCTGATCTGGCGGACCTCGCCCATCAGCATCAACTTCTCGCCGTCGCTGACCAGTCGGTAGACCTTCGCCGCGTGAGGGCCGGTCTGCTCCACCAGCGCCTGCCCGCGCAATACGCGGGTGCGCTGGCCAAGGTCCAGATCGGTCTGGGCGAACGTGCGCAACGCCAGGGGAATCCCCAGCAGCCGCTCCCACAACAACAGCGCACGGCGGCGTTCGGTGTCGTTCATTGGCCGCAGGTTATCGGCCATCAGGGAAAACGTGCCGTGGGCCAGGCGTTCGCGATACTGCTCGCCACGGGCCTGGTTGAGCAGGTGCAGCGCCAGCACACCGAGGACCGCCACCAGCACCAGTGCAGCGCACATGCCGCCGTAGATGCGCAGGAAAATCGAATTCACGACGTCGGGTCTACGCAAGCTTCGGGAACGAACAGGTAGCCTTTACTGCGAATGGTCTTGATCAACCGTGGATGGTCCGGGTCATCGCCGATCTTGGGACGAATGCGGGAGATCCGCACGTCGATGGAACGGTCCTGACCGTCATAGCCGATGCCGCGCAAGGCAGTGAAGATTTCCTCTCGGGACAGGATGCGTCCGGCATTGGAAACCAGCAGCCATAACAGATCGAACTCGGCGCTGGTCAGTTCGATGCCGGTGCCCTGCAACCAAGCCTCGCGCAAGGCGTTGTCCACTACCAACGGGCCAAATTGCAGGCGCCGTGGCTTTTGCGGGTTGGGCTCGGCTGGCTCGCTGCGCCGCAACAGAGCCTGGATGCGCGCCAGCAATACCCGAGGACGCACCGGTTTGCAGACATAGTCGTCCGCTCCCAGATCCAGGCCCTGGATCTGATCGGTGTCATCGGTGCGGGCCGTGAGCATCAGGATAGGCCCGTCGTACTGCTCGCGCACCTTGCGGCAGATGCTCAGACCGTCTTCGCCGGGCAGCATCAGGTCGAGGATCACCAGGTCCGGCTGCTCGGCGATGATCCGCTGGGCCGCCACCGCGCCGTCGCCTTCAAGGGCGACACGCAGCCCGTTGCTTTCCAGATAGTCACGGGTCAGCTCGGCCAGACGCTGGTCATCCTCGACGATCAATACCTGCCAGGCTTCTTGTTCCACTGGGGGCCCCTTAAGGTCAGTACCTGATAAAGGAAAGATGTAGTGCTTCCCTGTGGGTGCTGCCTCACCTCTTTCTGTCACATAAAAAGAAGATAAGCATGCCAACGCACGGGCCGATTGTATAAACGGCGCGTGCCTGGAAAACAAGCGGACAAATGCGTTCGGTCGGGCAGGATTTGTGTGGTAATGTCCGCGCCCGCAAAAATCGACAGACTGTTTTCCGGGCCTCGAAAACGATGAAAAAAAGCCCGCTCCAGCAAGGTCGCGGCCTACAGCGCAGTTCCCGGTTTCGCACACAAATTACGCACAGGCTTATCCACAGGTAGCACGTTGCATTCCTCCCCCAAAACGCATTATCTTGTAGCCCGCTGCGAAAAAACCCCTACATGTAGGGGTTTAAGCCAAAAACCAAACACAAGTCGGACAGAGAATTCAAGCGCTTTTCATGCCTCTTTCCACTTGAAATATCGTGTTTTCCCAAGACCAGACCGCCCCCTGCGGATGGCTACTGTTTCAACGGTCGAAACGACCGAAACGGTACGGGTGTTGCAGTCCATTACTGCCATCCCTGCAACCCGGTTTCGAGCCCAGGCTCGCAACCCAGAACTTCGGATGGAAGCGGCCCCTGGGCCCTGCTTCCTACTGTCCCGAAGTTGTTATGCCCGACATCAGTCGGTTGTAGTGCTTCAGGACGGAACGGTGGGCACCGTAAAGGTGCCCAAACAAACATAGAGAACGTGGAGACACCCATGCACACCGACACAACTCGCGAGAACCCGCAGGGCACCGCGCCGCTGGCCGCCGATTCGACCCCGGATCTGGCCGCCACCGCGCCCGGCCAACTGCGTGTGATCAAGCGTAACGGCACTGTCGTTCCTTACACCGATGACAAGATCACCGTCGCCATCACCAAAGCGTTTCTTGCAGTTGAGGGCGGCACCGCTGCCGCTTCGTCGCGCATCCACGACACCGTGGCCCGCCTGACCGAACAGGTCACCGCAACCTTCAAGCGTCGCATGCCGTCGGGCGGCACCATCCACATCGAAGAAATCCAGGACCAGGTCGAACTGGCCCTGATGCGTGCCGGCGAGCAGAAAGTGGCCCGCGACTACGTGATCTACCGTGATTCGCGCGCCAAGGAACGTGCCACCCGCGCCCCGGCCGACGCACCGGTACAGGCTCACCCTTCGATCCGTATCGCCCGCGCCGACGGCAGCCTGGCGCCGCTGGACATGGGCCGCCTGAACACCATCGTCACCGAGGCCTGCGAGGGCCTGGAAGAAGTCGACGGCGAGCTGATCCAGCGCGAAACCCTGAAGAACCTCTATGACGGCGTCGCTCTCAAGGACGTCAACACCGCCCTGGTGATGACCGCGCGGACCCTGGTGGAACGCGAGCCGAACTACTCCTTCGTGACCGCCCGCCTGCTGATGGACACCTTGCGTGCCGAAGGCCTGGGCTTCCTGGGTGTCGCCGAGAGCGCGACCCACCACGAAATGGCCGACCTGTACGCCAAGGCCCTGCCGGCCTACGTCGCCAAGGGTATCGAATACGAATTGCTGAACCCGGTCCTGGCGTCCTTCGACCTGGAAAAACTCGGCAAGGCCATCGATCACGAGCGCGACCAGCAGTTCACCTACCTGGGCCTGCAGACCCTGTACGACCGTTACTTCATCCACAAGGACGGCGTGCGCTTCGAACTGCCGCAGATCTTCTTCATGCGCGTGGCCATGGGCCTGGCCATCGAAGAAAAGCAGAAAGAAGACCGTGCCATCGAGTTCTACAACCTGCTGTCGTCCTTCGACTACATGGCGTCGACACCGACCCTGTTCAACGCCGGCACCCTGCGTCCACAACTGTCGAGCTGCTACCTGACCACCGTGCCGGACGACTTGTCGGGCATCTACGGCGCCATCCACGACAACGCCATGCTGTCGAAATTCGCTGGCGGCCTGGGCAACGACTGGACCCCAGTGCGCGCGTTGGGCTCGTACATCAAGGGCACCAACGGCAAATCCCAGGGCGTCGTGCCATTCCTCAAAGTAGTCAACGACACCGCCGTGGCGGTTAACCAGGGCGGCAAGCGCAAGGGCGCGGTCTGTGCCTACCTGGAAACCTGGCACATGGACATCGAAGAGTTCATCGAGCTGCGCAAGAACACCGGTGACGACCGTCGCCGTACCCACGACATGAACACCGCCAACTGGATTCCGGACCTGTTCATGAAGCGCGTCTTCGACGACGGCAAGTGGACCCTGTTCTCGCCATCCGAAGTGCCGGACCTGCACGACCTGACCGGCAAGGCCTTCGAAGAGCGCTACGAGTATTACGAAGCCCTGACCGAGTACAACAAGATCAAGTTGTTCAAGGTCGTCCAGGCCAAGGACCTGTGGCGCAAAATGCTCTCGATGTTGTTCGAGACCGGCCACCCATGGCTGACCTTCAAGGACCCGTGCAACCTGCGCAGCCCGCAGCAGCACGTGGGCGTGGTCCACAGTTCGAACCTGTGCACCGAGATCACCCTGAACACCAACAAGGATGAGATCGCGGTCTGCAACCTGGGCTCGATCAACCTGCCGAACCACATCGTCGACGGCAAGCTGGACACCGCCAAGCTGCAACGCACCGTGAACACCGCCGTGCGCATGCTCGACAACGTGATCGACATCAACTACTACTCGGTGCCGCAGGCGAAGAACTCCAACTTCAAGCACCGTCCGGTCGGCCTGGGCATCATGGGCTTCCAGGACGCGCTGTACCTGCAGCACATCCCGTACGGTTCCGACGCTGCCGTCGAGTTCGCCGACAAGTCCATGGAAGCGGTCAGCTACTACGCGATCCAGGCCTCCTGCGACCTGGCCGACGAGCGCGGTGCCTATGAGACGTTCCAGGGCTCGCTGTGGTCCAAGGGCATCCTGCCACTGGATTCGCAACAGATCCTGATCGCGTCCCGTGGCGAGAAGTACATCGACGTCGACCTGAACGAATCCCTGGACTGGGCACCGGTTCGTGCCCGCGTACAGAAAGGCATCCGTAACTCCAACATCATGGCCATCGCACCGACCGCCACCATCGCCAACATCACCGGCGTGTCGCAGTCGATCGAACCGACCTACCAGAACCTCTACGTGAAATCGAACCTGTCGGGCGAATTCACCGTGATCAATCCGTACCTGGTCCGCGACCTCAAGGCCCGCGGCCTGTGGGACTCGGTCATGATCAACGACCTGAAGTACTACGACGGTTCGGTACAACAAATCGAGCGCATCCCGCAGGAGCTCAAGGAGCTCTACGCCACCGCGTTCGAAGTGGAGGCCCGTTGGATCGTCGACGCCGCCAGCCGTCGCCAGAAGTGGATCGACCAGGCTCAGTCGCTGAACCTGTACATCGCCGGCGCCTCGGGCAAGAAACTGGACGTGACCTACCGCATGGCCTGGTACCGTGGCCTGAAAACCACCTACTACCTCCGTGCCCTGGCCGCCACCAGCACCGAGAAGTCCACCATCAACACCGGCAAGCTGAACGCGGTTTCCGCTGGCGGCAACCACGGGGACGACTCGGTCCTGGCCGCTCCGGCGGGACCTGCGCCAGTGCCAAAGGCCTGCGCCATCGACGAGCCGGATTGCGAAGCTTGCCAATAAGCTGAGCGGGTGGGCGCTGCGAGGCGCCTGCTTTTGAAGGAAGCCCCCGATAGACCGCTGGTTTATCGGGGGTTTTCTTTTGCCTGGAGGAAAATGGCGCCTGCATCGCGAGCAGGCTCGCTCCCACACTGGATCCGTGGCGTACTCAGGCTCTGTGATCGGCGCAGAACCCTGTGGGAGCGAGCCTGCTCGCGATGAGGCCAGAACAGGCAACACAAAACAGTCGCCCAAAAGAAAGCCCCTCTTGCGAGGGGCTTCTTGTACATCGTTTCAAGCAACCATCGACATCAAGTCATTTGAATGATGGTCTGCATGATGGTGCTCTGGGTGGAGATGGTCTTGGCGTTCGCCTGATAGTTGCTCTGGGCCTTGATCAGTTCGACCAGTTCGTTGGTCAGGTTGACGTTGGACTCTTCCAGAGCGTTGGACACGATCGAACCCAAGGTGCCGGTGGTCGGGGCATCGTAGGCCGGGATGCCCGAGGAGAAGGTTTCCTTCCAGCTGGTGCCGCCTACCGGTTGCAGACCTTGCTCGTTGGTGAAGCTGGCCAGGGCCAGTTGACCGATCGGCTTGGTCTGGTTGTTGCTGAAGTTGGCCAGCAATACACCGCTGCCGTCGATGGTCAGGTTGGTGATCTGGCCGGTGGCATAACCGTTCTGGACCGGGAGCGACCGCGCGGTGTCGGCGTTGAATTGAGTGGTGTTGGCCATGGAGATCGTGATGACCGGCGCGCTTGCGGCGCCGTTAGCCGTCCATACACCATTGGTCACGGTGCCAGGAATCCAGCCAGTGAGCTTGAGGTCGCTGTCAATGAGCGGTGCTCCCGGAGGATTCGGGGTGCTGACCTGAACCAGCTTGCCATTGGCGTCAAAGGTCATGGTCGAAGGAACAGGCGCGTTAGCACCGGTCGTGGTCGGCGCGGTGCCATTGAGGTTACGGCCGTCGATCAAGGTATAGACATTCCAGGTGTTGTCGGAAGTCTTGACCATGTACTGGTCCATGGCATGTTGGTTGCCTTGGGTGTCATAGATCGGGGTAGAGAACTGCTTGACGTATGTTGCCGTGTCGGCCGGATTGAACGCCGCGGTGATTGGCGTCGCCGTCGAGTTCAGGTTGATGGTCGACGAAACCAGGCTGGTAGCGGTCGGCGGCAGGTTGGAGGTGTCGATGCGCAGGTCGGTCAGGATGCCGTTCTGGATCTTGCCGTTGGCATCCACGCCATAGCCCTGCAGCTTCGCAGTGCCATCGCTGTTGGTGATGTAGCCTTCCTTGTCGGTCTTGAAGGTACCGGCACGGGTGTAGCTCAGCGAACCATCGTTGCTCAGGACAAAGAAGCCCTGACCCTGGATGCCCATGTCCAGCACGTTGCCGGTGTTGTTGACGTCGCCCTGGCCGAACTGCTGAGAAACGTTGGCCAGGCGTACGCCGTTACCGACGGTCTTGCTGCCCGAACCCAGCTTGGTGGCCGAGTAGACGTCTTCGAATTCCGCGCGGGACGATTTGAAACCGGTGGTCGCGACGTTGGCGATGTTGTTGCCGGTCACGTCCAGCTGTTTGTTGGCTGCATAGAGACCGCTAAGGCCGATGTTGAAAGACATGTTGACTCCTTTTGCCGGTTAGTCGGCTCTACATACCAATAGTTTGTACTTTGGACAGGGCAATGCTGCCCAGACCGGCCAGGTTGAGCATCAACTCACCGCCCGTCTGGCTGATGGTCACGCTGCTGACGGTGGCCGGCAGGTTGGTGATCAGCGACGTGGCCTTGCCATCGATGGTGGTCGAGGCCGAGAAGGTGTACGTGCCCGATTCTACCGTCGTGCCGGCGTCGTTCTTGCCGTCCCAGATGAACGCCGAGTTGCCGGCCTTCTGGCTGCCCAGGTCGATGGTGCGGACGGTCTTGCCGTCCTTGTCCATGATCTTGACGGTGAGAGAGGACACTGCCGACGGCACCACCACCGTGCCGTTAAGGCTCTTGGAAGTGTCGACCACGGCCTTGTCGCCGGGCGCGATGACCGAGCGCCCCACCAGCGACGAAGCCTGTAGGGCCTGCGACGAGTTGTAGTTGCCGGCAATGCCGCTCACGGTTTCGTTGAGCGTGGTGATCCCTTCCAGGCTGCTGAACTGCGCCAACTGAGCCACGAATTCGCCGTTGTCCTGAGGCTCCAGCGGGTTCTGGTTTTTCAGCTGGGTGACGAGCAGTTGCAGGAACGCATCCTTGCCCAGCTCCTTGTTGCCGGTCGCCGCCTTGGTCGCACCGCCGAGGCCATCGGTGGTGGTGTTGGTCTTGACCGAGGAGTTGGCCAGAATCTCGTTAAGGCTCAAACCGCTGGTGGTGTTGGTAACGCTCATGTGACTCGCCCCTTATCACTGACCGAGGGTCAGGACCTTCTGCATCATGGTTTTGGCGGTGTTCATCATTTCGGCGTTGGTCTGGAACGAACGACTGGCGGAAATCATGTCGGCCATTTCCTCGACGACGTTGACGTTCGGGTAATAGACATAGCCCTTGGCGTCGGCCGCCGGATGGTTCGGCTCATAACGTGCTTCGAGGTTGCTCTGGTCTTCGACCACGCCCAACACTTGTACGCCCTGCCCGGCCGCATCCTGCTCCTGAAACAGCGAATCGCTGCCGCCGGACTGGCCGCCCTGGAACATGGTGGCAAACACCGGGTGACGAGCGCGGTAGGTCTGGTCGATGCTCGACGAAACGGTCTCGGCGTTGGCGATGTTACTGGCGACGGTGTTCAGGCGAGTGGTCTGGGCACTCATGGCACTGCCGGCGATGTTGAATACGCTCGCGATCGACATGACTTATTCTCCGCGCAGGGCCGATACCAGCCCTTTGAACTTGCTGTTGAGCAGGGTGAAGCTGGCCTGGAAGTTCACGGAGTTCTCCGCGTAGTTGGACTGTTCCAGTTGAGCGTCCACAGTGTTCTGGTCGATCGAAGGTTGCATCGGCGTGCGATACATCAGCGATTCGTCGCCGTTGCCCAGGCCTTCGGCCTCGATATGACGGTTGTTGGTCATGTTCAGGGCGAAGTGGCCGTTCTTGGTCTTCTCGCTCTGCTCGGCGAGCACTTTGGAGAAATCCAGGTCACGCGCCTTGTAGTTCGGGGTGTCGGCGTTGGCAATGTTATTGGCCAGGACTTCGGCACGCTGGGCGCGGAAGCTCAGAGCCTTTTCATGGATACCGAGCGCTTTATCGAAGCTGATGCTCATGTCGGAAACCTTTGGGTGACCAGAATGTACGTACGAATGGATATAGCAAGCGTCGTGCCACTTTCAAAAACCCCGTAAACCGGGGCTTTGCGGGAAGCGGCAAGGCGGCAATGCCAGAAAAGCGGCAATCGGTTTCCGCTCACCTGCCGCTTTTCTGCCGCTTTTCATGGTCGGCAAAGGACAACTGTGGGAGCGAGCCTGCTCGCTCCCACAGGGGATAGGGGGTGATTTGGAGAAAGCCAGACACAAAAAACGGGAGCCTGTGAGAACTCCCGTTTTTTTGACAACACCGGCAAATCACTTCGCCTGGTAGATGATCCCCGGGCTGCACTGGACCATCTGGTAATGATCCGGCAAGCCATTCAGCGCCTCGGAGGCTCCGAGGAACAGGTAGCCACCGGGCTTGAGGGTGGAGTGGATACGCAACAGGATGTCTTTCTTCACTTCGGCGGAGAAGTAGATCAGCACGTTGCGGCAGAACACGATGTCGAACTTGCCCAGGCTGGCATAACTGTCCAGCAGATTGAACGAGCGAAACTCCACCCGGTTCTTGATCGGCGCCTTGACCACCCAGCGTCCCGGCCCTTTCGTGTCGAAGTAGCGTTGCAAGCGATCCGGCGAGAGGCCACGACCGATGGCCAGGCTGTCGTACTCGCCCGTCTTGCAGTTATTGAGCATGGTCCCGGACAGGTCGGTGGCGACAATTTGCACGCCGCCCTTCAACTGACCGATGTTGGTCCGCTCGAACTCGTCAATGGACATCGAAATGGAATAAGGCTCCTGCCCCGACGAACAGGCCGCCGACCAGATGCGCAGGCGTTGGCCGGGGCTGGCCTTGATGGCTGCTGGCAAGACCTTGTTCTTCAACACCTCGAAAGGATAGGTATCGCGAAACCACAGGGTTTCGTTGGTGGTCATGGCGTCCACTACCATTTCGCGCAACCCACTGCGCGGCTGGGTCTGGATACGCTGCACCAGCTCACCCAACGACTTGAGGCCCTGTTGCTCCATCAATTTGTTGAGACGGCTAGACACCAGATATTGCTTGTTTTCACCAAGCAAGATGCCACAGGCTTTTTCCAGGAAGACCCGGAACTGTTCGAAATCCAAATTACCCGTAGACAAGATACCGCCTCTTTCATCGTGTTGATTTGCCGGGCGCACAATGCGCCCAACCTTTATTCTGCTGCCTTGATCCGGTCGACGACCCGGGAAGCCAGGTCATCGGGCCGGAACTTGGCCAGAAAATCGTCAGCGCCGACTTTCTTGACCATCGCCTGGTTGAAAACCCCGGACAAAGAGGTATGCAGAATGATGTGCAGCTTCTGCATGCGCGGATCGCTGCGGATTTCCGACGTCAGCGTATACCCATCCATCTCGGGCATCTCGATGTCGGAGATCATCATCAGGAACTCTTCTTCCGGCTTCTTGCCCTCATCGACCAGGCTGCGCAGGTAATCCAGCGCCTGCCGCCCATCGTTCAACGCCACCACCTCGACACCGACCGTTTGTAGACACCGGGTCACCTGCTTGCGTGCCACCGAAGAATCATCGACGGTCAACACACGCATCGAAACCGCCTTGTGCTGGGTTTCGGCATCCACCACGCCCACGGAAATGGTTTCCGGCGTCGGGGCCACCTCGGCGAGGATTTTCTCCACGTCGATGATTTCCACCAACTGATTGTCGACCCGGGTCACCGCCGTCAGGTAGTGATCGCGGCCAGTGCCCTTGGGTGGCGGATGGATCTCTTCCCAGTTCATGTTGACGATGCGTTCCACCGAGCGCACCAGGAAGCCCTGGGTCTTGGTGTTGTACTCGGTGATGATCACAAACGGATTGCTCTGATCCAGCAGCCCACCGGAACCGGTGGCCATCGCCAGATCGAGAATCGGGATGGTCGCTCCCCGGATATTCGCCACTCCGCACACGACGGGACTGGATTTGGGCATCAACGTCAGCTTGGGGCATTGCAGCACCTCACGGACCTTGAACACGTTAATCCCATACAACTGTTGGCCATCGAGACGGAACAACAACAGCTCCAGGCGATTCTGACCGACCAGCTGCGTGCGCTGGTTTACCGAATCCATCACTCCCGCCATGCCCTGACTCCTACCTAACGCTAATGTGTCCGACGCGCATTCATCACTAAACGGCACGGGGCTTGCTATTCAACCGGCATGAACGCACAAACGACATTTTCTCGACGCCTGATCACTCATTGCCGCCACTGGCTAGGTGCGCTGCTGGCTGTCTGCCTGTTCGCCTCGGGCGGCCGTGCCCTCGCCGATGCTCCGGTTACCTTGCCTGATCTCCTTATCGGCGTCACTCAGGGCTTTCTTGAATTCACCGTAGAAGACTATCTGGCTTCCAGTCAAACCGAAGGCCGCTACGAAATCGAAGTCAATCAGCTCGACCCGCGCTTGCGCATGCCGATGTGCGACAAGGATTTGACTGCCTCACTGGAAAGCCCTGCCCGGCCCCTGGGTCGCGTCACGGTCAAGCTTCGCTGCGACAGCGCCGCGCCGTGGACGGTGTTCGTGCCAGCCCAGGTGCGCCTGTATCGCGAAATCGTCACCACCACCCGCCCGCTCAAGCGCGCCGGCATCGTCGAACCCCAGGACGTCATGCTGCGCGAGCGAGACGTCAGCCAGATCACCCAGGGTTTCCTGACTTCCGTTGACCAGGCCATCGGCCAGAAACTTGTCCGACCAATGGTAGCCGATCAAGTGGTAACCCTCGTGCACCTGGAACAGGCCGAAGTGGTCCGCAAGGGTGACCAGGTCGTGATCACTGCCCGTAGCGGCACCCTGGCCGTGAGAATGCCGGGCGAGGCCCTGTCCAACGGTGGTATGCGTGAACAGATCCGGGTGAAAAACCTCAATTCCCAACGCGTGATCAAAGCGCAAGTGATGGCCCCGGGCCAGGTGGAAGTGGCTATGTAGCGATCCGGTAGAAGCGGGTAGAAAGCTGGCGCTAGCCCCCGCCGTTCCCTAGACTGTGCCTTATGCCAAGGCAAGCGCAGACGTGCGCACGTTCATTGAATAAATGAGCCTAAAGTTTTTTTGGGAATGGCCGAGAACATGGCAAGCGTCCAAATACCCAGAGGTTTTCTACCATGGTCATCGACTTCAATCGTTTAAACAGCTCTTCACCCCTGACAGGCACCACGCGCACCAGCGCCAGCAAGGAAACCGAGAAATCCTCGCCGGTCGAACAGGCCGCCACGGTCAAGAATGGAGAGACGGTACACCTCAGCGATGAGGCTCAACAGTTGCAGAAGGTCACTGACAAGCTGCGCGATCAACCTGTCGTCGACAACGCCCGCGTGGCCGCGTTGAAAGCAGCAATCGCCGATGGCAGCTATAAAGTCGACAGCAACCGTGTAGCCAGCAAACTGCTCAACTTCGAAGCCCAGCGCTAGGCCGCCGCCTGCGCCAGGCTTTTGGACGCTTAAGACCCAAGGCCAGCCATGCACGACACTACTTTATTGCAACTGATCATCGACGACTTCGTTCCAGTACAACAATTACTGGAACTCCTGCAGACCGAATCACTGGCGCTGCACGGTCGCGACATGCCTTTGCTGGAAAATATTCTGGCGCAGAAACAGGCGTTGATCATCTTGCTCGATCAGCATGGCCGCAAGCGCAGCGAGATTCTTGCCAGCCTCAACCTGCCAGCCAATCAAGGCGGCCTGGAACAACTGGCCAGCCAGTCGCCGATCGGCGACCAATTATTGTCCCAAAGCGCGGCACTCAATGACCTGCTTGCTCAATGCCAGGCCGCCAACGCCCGGAACGGCCAGTCGATCCAGGTCCAGCAGGCTGCAACCGCCAACCAGCTTCGCATCCTCAATGGCGGCGAAATCCCGACGCTTTACGATGCTCGCGGCTCGACCGCAAAAATGGTCAAGCATCGCCCGCTCAGCCAGGCATGAAATGAACGATGCCTGCGCTCTATCAACGTGCGATACATGCTGGCAAAATGCTGGCTACTTGTAGTCGTATTTAGCCTGGAGATTGACCCTCGTGTTCAATGCCTCAAACGCGGATGATGCTCCGCAGCCCCCCAAGGTCCTTACCACGCCTCTGGAAATCTCCGGCAACCTGAGGATGCTGCAAGAGAGCCATGACCCGCTGATCATCACCTTCCACGAACGCAGCCAGCGCTTCCAGAGCTATCTGGTCGATATCGACCGCGAGAAGAACGCCCTCGCCCTGGACGAAATGATCCCGCGCGACGGGGAACGCTTCCTGCTGGCAGGCGAACCGTTTCGGGTCGAGGGCTTCCATGATGGCGTGCGCATTGCCTGGGAAAGCAATGGCCCATTGACCATTGATGATTCCAGCGACGGCCGCTGCTATCGCGGCGCCCTGCCCGAGGAAGTGGTCTACCACCAGCGTCGCAATGCCTTCCGCGCCGCCTTGAAACTGGCGCAACTGGTGGACGTTGAATTGGGTGGCGAAAAGCTCAAGTCACCGGTAGTTGGCAAGCTGCTGGATATTTCCGCGACCGGCTGCAAGCTGCGTTTCGATGGCGACATCATCGCTCGCCTGCAATTGGGACAGGTTTATGAGCGCTTCATTGCGGCCCTGCCCTTCGGCAACATGACTGCGCCAGTCGAACTGCGCTACCTGCATTTCGAAGAAAGGATCAACACCACCTTCGCCGGCGTGCGCTTCCACAACATCAGTGGCCTGGTGCAACGGCAGGTCGAGCGCTTCGTCTATCAATTACAGCGCGAAGCCCGCCGATTCGATAAAGACGACCTCTGATCATCCGGTATAAAAAACGGGCAGTCTCCGCAAGGAACTGCCCGTTTTTTTATGGCGCCGTCATTCACATCCGAAAGCCGCTGCGTTTGGGCCGGCCCCATCGCGAGCAAGCTCGCTCCCACAGAGGATTGTGGCGTGCAGGGGAGCTATGTACGACACGGTACCTGTGGGAGCGAGCCTGCTCGCGATGGCAACACCACGGTCTACCTGACCGACTCCTCGACCGGCGCCTCGGCAACCGGCTCCTCCGCCGCCGGCGTCTGCATCTGCTCCTGCACCACTTGCTCGTCCACCCGCGGATCGAGGCACGCGACCAGGGGCGAGCTCGACATGCTGTCCGGCATCGCCACGTGGTGCAACGGTGCGTCGTCGACCTGATGCAGGTTGGTCACGGCCTTCGGCCGGATGCGCCACACCAGGATCAACGCAAAGAACGCGAAGAAGGCATACAGCATGTGGCTGCCGAACGACTTCATCAGCACCCCGGCCACCAGCGGCCCGATACTGGCGCCGATGCCATAGGTCACCAACAACATAGCCGTCAATGACACCCGGCGATCACCTTCGACGTGGTCGTTGGAAAACGCCACCGCCAGTGGATACAGACAGAACTGAACCAACGAACAGAGGAATCCCGCGACGAACAGCACTTCCAGCGGCACCTGGGGCAGGATCGCCAGCGGCAGTGCGCAAACCGCCAGGAACAGTGCGAAACAGCGGATCAGCAACGCCCGGTCATAACGGTCGGACAGCCAGCCCAGTGGCCACTGCACCAACAGCCCGGCGAAAATGCAACTGCCCATGAACAAGCCCACCTGCTCCGTGGACAACCCTTGCTGGGACGCGTACAGAGGGGCCAGGCCATAGAACGAGCCCGCGATCAACCCGGAACCCAACACTGTGCTCAACGATTGCGGTACGCGCTTGATGAAGAAGCGCGGCTCCATCGGCGCAGGACGCAGCGGCGCCGGGTGGATCCGTCGGGTCAGCGCCACCGGCACCAGACACAGGGCGAAACACAGCGCCACCAACATCAGCAGTTCTAACCCCAGGGATGGATGCATGACCAGAATCAGTTGGCCCAGCACCAGCCCCAGGTACGACGCGATCATATAACCGCTGAACACCACGCCGCGCTGGCTGGCCTCGGCCTGTTCGTTGAGCCAGCTTTCGATGACCATGTACTGGCACATCATGCCCAGGCCGACGATCATCCGCAGTACGATCCAGGCCGGCAACCAATCCACCAGACCATGGCCCAGCACCGCAGCGCCGACCAGCCCGGCGCAAGCCGAGTAGGCGCGGATGTGCCCCACGCGGGCAATCAGCCGATGGCCGATCTTGCCGCCCAGCACCAGGCCGAAATAGTTGGCCGCCATCAGCGCGCCGACCCACAGGCTGTCTACGTGATCGGCAGCCAGGCGCAAGGCCAGGTAGGTACTCAGCAGGCCCGAGCCGATGAGCATCATCAGCGAAGCGAAATAAAGCGCTCGAAAAGGTTTCCAGATTTGGCGCATCGGCGTTCCGAGCGGCTCCTTGAGGTGGGTAAGGGCTATGCGCGGATAGCCCGAATGCGACGGTTGGTTAAACCTGCGTTCCTAGCACGCGTCGTTCCCAGGGCGTGATTTCATCAAGAAAACTGGTCAGTTCAAGGGTTTTCGAAGCGATGTAACCTTCGATGAACTCCGTACCGAACAGTTCCTTCGCCAGAGAACTACGCTTCAGACGCTCCAGAGCGGCATGCAAGGTACATGGCAGGGAGAGATTGTCCGGCACCTGGAACTCACCCTGTATCGCGGCGCTCGGCTCCAGCCGATTTTCGATGCCATGAAGACCGGCCGCCAGGCTGGCGGCAATCGCCAGATAAGGGTTGGCATCGGCCCCCGGCAAGCGGTTCTCGACCCGACGGGCCACCGGCGAGCTGGCGGGGATTCGCAACCCGGCAGACCGGTTGTCGTTGGACCAGCAGGCATTGTTCGGCGATGCGAACGGGTGGCACAGGCGCTGGTAGGAATTGACGTTGGGCGCGAACAGCGCCGTGAAATCCGCCATGCCAGCCTGTTGCCCCCCAATAAAGTGCCGGAACATTGCCGTCGGCTCCCCCGCCTCATCGCTGAACACATTGCGGCCGCTGTCCAGCTCGACCACGCTCTGGTGAATATGCATCGAGCTGCCTGGTGTGTGAGCCAGGGGCTTGGCCATGCACACCACGGTCACACCGTGCTTGAGGGCCACTTCCTTGAGCAAGTGCTTGAACAGGAATGTCTGGTCGGCCAACAGCAATGCGTCGCCATGAAGCAGATTGATCTCGAACTGACTCACGCCCATTTCATGCATGAAGGTATCGCGAGGCAGTCCCAACGCGGCCATGCATGTATAGACTTCGCTGAAAAACGGTCGCAGGCCGTTATTGGAACTGATGCTGAACGCCGAATGGCCATCTTCGCGCCGTCCATCCAGGCCCACCGGGGGCTGGAACGGCCGGGTCGGGTCCGGGTTGGATGCGAACACGAAGAATTCCAGCTCGGTCGCCACCACCGGTGCCAGGCCCAGGGCGGCATACCGGGCGATCACGGCCTTGAGCTGGCCACGCGTCGAGAGCCGGGAGCTTTCGCCAGTCAACTCATCGGCATCGCAAATCGCCAGGGCTCGAGGATGTTCACTCCAAGGCAGACGGTGGATCTGTTTCGAGTCGGGCACCAACGCCAGGTCGCCATCGTCGCTGCCGTAGAAGCGCGCCGGCGGGTAGCCGCCCATGATGCATTGCAGCAGCACGCCTCGGGCCATCTGCAATCGCCGCCCTTCCAGGAAACCCGCGGCGGTCATCACCTTGCCCCGTGGTACGCCATTGAGATCCGGCGTGACACATTCAATCTCATCAATGCCCGTCAATCGCTGCGCGAGTGAACGCTGGCCATCGGTCGTCATGACGCATTCCTTGTTATGTGCGAGCCGCGAACGGCAACCCGTACAAAATAGGCTTCGGCTGTTCGGAATATCAAGCACTCCAAAACAATAAACAAGCCAGCCTGAAATACATTGTGGGAGCGAGCCTGCTCGCGATAGCGTCGGGTCAGACGATTCTTGGCTGACTGATCCACCGCTATCGCGAGCAGGCTCGCTCCCACAGGGGTTCCGCGTAGGCCAGGGTTATTTTTTAAGGCAGATAAATCCTGAACACCCCGCCCCCCAGAACGCCGCCATTGGCAATTTCGGTACGCCCACACACACCGCCGCGCTGATGCAGTCCGGCGATCCGTGCGGCGAAGTACAGGCCCAGCCCGGTACTGCCGCTGCTGTGATTGATACCCTGAACGTATTCAGCCTGGCGCTCGATCATTTCGGATGGATAGCCTTCGCCATCGTCATTGATGGTGAGCACCAATTGCCCGGCCTCGTCGCTCACGCTGATCAACAGCGCCTGGCGGGCATGGCGAATCGCATTGTTGATGATGTTGTCCAGCACCGAAGCGATGAGCTCGCGATCGAAAAACCCCAGGGGAGTCAGCGGGTCGACCTCATAGGTGGCCATAATTCCGCGACTGCGGAACACGTCTTGGTGACCGGCCAGTTGCGCCTCGATGAAATCATCCAGCTCATGGTAGTCAGGGTGCAACGGCAACTGGTTGACACCCAGCTTGTACAGCCCCAGCAACTGCACGAGCAATCCGTTGAGGCGGGCGAATTCGAACTCCATCACGCCCTGCTCCGAGGTCTGCCGGGATGGCTCGGGCAGACGTTCGAGCCACTGGGTATGGGCCTGCATGAGCAAGGTCAGGGAGTTCTTCATGTCATGCACGGTCGATGCGATCACCGTGGAAAAATCGAGTGCCTGTTCGCTGTCATTCATCGCCAAATGCCTTGCTTCGCAGTTTCTGATAACGCGCATAACGCGCATCGGTATCGGGCATCATGCCCACCAGTTTCAGGCAGGCGCGACATTCCTCCAACAGCTCCGATTCCACGCTGGTATCGGTGCCATGCAGCAGGGACTGCGCCATGTTCAGGGCAATACTGATGTTCTTGGGTTGCATCTTCAGGGCGCGGCGGAACAGCTCTCGTGCCTCGGGCAGCGCGCCGGTCTTGTAGACACGCACGCCTTCGCGGTTCAGTTCGGCAGCGGCGTTGCCCTGGTTGAGGATGTTCGGGTCGTCGGTGAGCTTGGCGATGCCTTGCATCACCACAGGGTCATCGCCGTAGATTTCCGCGCAGTTCTTGAGCATCGATTCGCCGGCGCTGGTCTGGCCGAGCATCTGTAGCTGCTTGGCTACCAGCAGCGCGGCTTCGGCGCTCATGAACTGCTCCATGCCGTCGAGGCGCTGCAAGGCCTGTTCGGTGAGTTTTTCCGCGGTTTCGGCATCGTTGAGCAACAGGCTGGTGGCTTTCATCAGCCGTGCCCGCACCTGCAGTCCCGGATCGTTGAGGTTTTCCTTGGCCACCGCGCTCAGCGTGGTGTTGATCTCCAGCCGCGTCCGCGTATCCAGGCCCTTTTCGCTGCCCTTGCTGATCAGCGCATGGGCCAGGCCCAGGTTGCTTTCCGGATCCTTGAAGCGCGACTGCGCGCCCTGCCCGACCGCCTGGCGATAAGCCCTGGAAGCGGTATCGTAGTCTTCGTTGGTCATCGCCAGCTTGCCCAGCAAGGATTGCCGACGGACCGCCAGCGGCGACAGGCGAACCGCCTCCTCCAGCACGCTCTGCGCCTGCTTCGTGTCGCCTTCGGCCACCAGCACATCGGCCATGCCGTCATACAAGGCCGGCATCATCGGGAACGTCTTCAGGGCTTTTTCATAGACCGCCTTGGCCTGGCCTACCTGGCCGCGCTTGAACAGCAACTTGCCCAGGCCCGCATAGGCCCAGGGCAACGGGCGGTCCGCCAGGATGGTGTTGTATAGACGCTCCAGGGCTTCGTTCTGATTCAAGTCACGCAGCGCATCGGCCCGATAACGCAGGCACAACGGCCCGTAGCGCGGATCCTGTTTACACAGGGCAATACAGGCATTGAGCACTTCCAGCGGCTTGCCACGGTCCAGCGCCTGGAGGATTGGCTTGAGCAGGGTCTTGCGTTGCTCCAGCCGCTCCAGCCGCTGGGCCAGGCCTGAGCGGTTGAAGGGTTTGGTCAGGTACGCATCGGGCTCGTGCTCCAGCGCACTGAGCACCATCGCCTGACTGGTCTCGGCGGTCACCATGAGAAACACGCTTTCATGGCTGATCAGCTTCTCGACCATCAGGTCTTCCAGCACCTGCTGGCCGTTCTTGCGGCCGTCGCCCAGGTGATAATCCTGCAGGATGAAGTCATAGCGTTTCTGCGAACACATGCGCAGCGCGACTTCACCGGTGTCGGCGGTGTCTACGTCCTTGACGCCCAGTTCACGCAACATGGACCGGATGGAACTGCGGAAATCCGAGAAATCATCGACGATCAGAAAACTTTTTTGGTGGTACGCCAGCATCGAGGATGTCCAGGCAAGTAAAAAAGATGCGCCCAAACGGGTGCTCATCAGCTTATCGGCCGCAAATGGCATTCCGTTAAGCAGATCGTATAGCACAAACCTTGCGCAAATCGGAGGGACCTGGAAAAGCTGCGACCAGCTCGCTGGATGGCTGGCCGCAGGGATGAGTGCTTAACCCACCGACTTCAGCGGGAGAGGATCCTGCAAACGACTCATCAGGGTATCGCAGTACCAGTCATCGAATTGGCAGACCCCATTTTCAGCGGTTTCCGAAAAGGGTCCGGGCTCGTACGTCGGCGAGCTGATTCCAGCCTGAGTCCCCTCGACCAAACGGCGGTCCTGGTCATTGGTGGCAAGCCAGACTTTGGTCAGCCGGTCGAGATCGTAGTCCACCCCTTCGACGGCCGTGTTGGGCACCAGCCATTTGGTGGTCACCAGCGTCTCGTTCGGACCGATGGGCAACACCCGGAAACTCAACGCGTGGTCGCCCAGAAAATGGTTCCAGGTCGATGGATAATTGAAATACAGCAAGGCGCCGATATCCGGTTCGCCACTGTTATCCAGACGACCTGCCACGGCCGGCTTGCCGTCCATGGTGTAACTGACGGCGCCCGCCGACAGCGGAATCCGGGTCATGCGGAAACGCCCATGCAGGTCCATTACCAACCGGCTGGGCATGCCGGCTTTTTCACAACGGCTCCAGTGCGCCGACAGCTCAGGATCGTCCTCACCGCCAACACCTGCCACCGACAGATTTTCGACGAACGAATTCATCAGTTCAGGGTGCGTGCCGTCGCAATGGAAGCACTCCCGGTTGTTTTTGGAACACCAGCTTCCAGTTGCCCTTCTCCACCAGGTTCGATTCAAAGGCAACCTTGCAATTATCCAGTTGGTGTGGGGCGAGGAACGGACTGACCGAATGGCGGAAGCTGTCGAAATCCGGAGCTTTTTCGGCAACGCAGACATAGATATAGGTGTGGACAATCTCCACATGAACCGGCTTGAGGTGGTACTGCGACTTATCAAAGCCATCGCCCATGTTCCCGGCGAAAATCAGGCTACCGTCCAGTTCGAAGGTCCACTTGTGGTAAGGGCAGACCATTTTCGCGACCTTGCCGTGGGAATGCTCGCACACCTTGGAACCACGATGACGGCAGGCGTTATGAAACGCACGGACCTGGCCATCCTTGCCTCTGATCACCGCTACCGGGTAATCGCCGATCTGCAAGGTGAAATATTGACCCGGCTTTTCAATTTCAAACGTATGCCCGGCAAAAATCCAATCCTTATGCCAGATCAGATCCAAGTCTTGTCGATAAACTTCCGGCTCGATATATAGCTCACGCGGCAGCGCGTGACGCGCCTTGCGTTTCTTGATCAGGTCAATCACGAAATCCTTGCTGCTCATTATTATTCTCCACGCCTAAGCTCAACCACAGACCTACGAGATACCGCTTGATAAACTGTCCGGACAATAATCGGCCTCAGCGCATTAAACCGATTTCAGCTTTAATAATAAAAAAACACAAATCCGAATAAATTTGACCCAAGACTACGACAACCAAAATCAACCAACAAATGACTTTTTCAGCATTCAAAAGATAATTTCAGGTTATCGATAAGCCGTTATTGTTTTTCGATAGAACACATCAGACATACCAACGCGGAAACTTCGACAGCACCCAGTCACGCATGCGCAGGCAGGCATCCTCGTATTCGGTGTTTTCCTTGCACGCCAGGTAATGAAGGCTGTTTCGCAGCGTGACCTGCTGCTCCACGGGGCGCACCAGCAGGCCCTTTTCGAGCAGGCCGATCACCAAGTGATTCCATCCCAGTGCGATGCCCTGATGGGTCAACAGCATGTTGATGATCAGGTTGTAGTCATTGGCATGGAAAATCGATGGGCTTTCGACAGGTCGATCATCGATGTCGAGGTTCTGGAACGCCAGCCACACCTCCCAATCCACGTGCTCGGCAACGCCGGAGCGGCCGAACGGACTAAGGTCGAGCAACGCCGAATCACGCACGCCTTCGAGGGTAGAGACCTCCGGATGCTGTTCCAGGTACGCCGGCGAGCACACCGGATAAATGACATCGTGACACAACGGGTAACTCTTGTAGCCCTCACCCATCCGGGTGGTTTTCGAAATGATGATGTCCGGTTCGACGCCGGGCTCCATATTCACGAAATTCTGTGTGGTGATGAGGTTGAGTTCGACATCCGGATTGCTGACGCGGAACTCCGGAAGATGATGAGAGAGCCACAACGCCGAGAAGGCCGGGGAGCAGCAGACAGTCAGAACAGGCTTGTGCACCGGCGCACTACGGATCCGTTCCGCTGCCTGGGCAATGTTCACGAACGACAACTGCGCAGCCTCGAAGAACACCGCACCAGCAGGCGTCAACTGGACCGTACGCCCTACTCGCATGAACAACTGGGCGCCCAAATAGTCCTCCAGCTCGCGGATCTGCCGGCTGATCGCCGCCTGTGATACGCACAAAGCCTCTGCCGCCCGGGTGAAACTCTCGTACTTGGCCGCTGCCACGAACGCTTTCACTGCCCTGAGGGAGGGCATTCTCAGCAACAGCGTATCCGGGTCGACGTGTCTATTGAACACTTGGCTGGCTCCTTCATTCTTCTTCACAAGGCGGCGGAGGTTAACTCAACGGATCCAGCCCAGACCATACGGCTGTCGCGAATCCCCTCCGGCGGTCGCTTCAAATGCCATGTATAACGATAGGTTATCCATAAAGCCCTGTAAATGTTGTTGGATTTGCCGGCGCGATGCTTATAGATTTTAAGAAAGCCCTTCTGCAGGGTAAAACAATAAAAACTGGAAAACTGTCATGCGAAGGTTTCTCCTTTGTTACTGCCCGTCCGTATTAACGACGCTCGTTAATTATTTAATCGAGCGCAACTATAATGCCGCGCGTTCAGGAGGGGCGAAATGAATAATCCCGACGAGATCATTTCGGTCAATAACATTTTCAAAATCTTTGGTACACAACCCGACGTGGCCATGAACATGCTGAATGCCGGGGCCAGCAAACATGAAGTCTTTGAAAAAACCGGCCAGGTGATTGGCGTCTTCGACGCCAGCTTCTCTGTAAAGCGCGGGGAAATATTCGTCATCATGGGACTGTCCGGCTCCGGCAAATCCACCATGGTGCGTTTGTTCAATCGCCTGATCGAGCCCACGTCGGGCAGCATCTTTCTCAACGGAAAAGAGATTACCGGCCTCTCCGACAAGGCCCTTCTCGATGTTCGCCGTAAAGAAATGGGCATGGTGTTCCAGTCGTTCGCCCTGATGCCGCACATGAGTGTGCTGGAGAACACCGCCTTTGGCCTGGAGATTTCCGGCGTCAATGAAACCGAGCGTCATTCCCGAGCTCGCGAAGCGCTCAGCCAGGTCGGCCTGGCCGGCCACGAGCACAGCTACCCGCATCAGCTTTCCGGCGGCATGCAACAACGGGTTGGCCTCGCCCGTGCACTGGCCAATGACCCGGCGATCCTGCTGATGGATGAGGCGTTTTCCGCCCTGGACCCGCTGATCCGCAGCGAAATGCAGGGGGAACTGATCCGCCTGCAGGCCGAGCAGAAACGCACCATCATTTTCATTTCCCACGATATCGAAGAAGCCATCCGCATCGGCCACCGCATCGCGATCATGGAGGGCGGCCGGGTAGTGCAGATCGGCACGCCACAGGAACTGATCAATCAACCGGCCAACGATTATGTGCGTACGTTCTTCAAGGGCTTCGACAGTTCACGGGTGCTCAAGGCCGGGGATGTGGCGCAGCTCGATCCGCAGGTGATCTGCCGGGTCAATGGCAAGGCGCCTCAGTTCGAGGCGGTCAGCTCGTTCGGCTACCTCATCGATGAGCGCGACCGACTGATCGGCGTCGTCGATACGGACGAGCGCGGCGTGGGCGCCACCGCGCACTACAACCTGCACGAGCAGCAGCCGGTCTACCTCGACACCCCGCTGCATGACGTATTGGACGTTGCCGCCAGCCTGCCATACCCGGTGCCGGTACTCGACCGGGAGGGCGCCTTCAAGGGCACGCTGTCGAAGAACCAGTTGTTGCAGACCCTGAGTCGCCACTGAGCCCGCCGTGGCTGCGTCCCTGATGAAGTGAAACGCCACGATCCATTCAACCGTGGCGACGATGAAAAGGTAATCCACCATGTCCGATTTCAGCTTTCTCGACCCTTTCCAGACCCTGGCCATTCCCTTGGGTGACTGGGTAACAAGTACCCTGAATTTCCTGGTCCACAATTTCCGCGATGTGTTCCGTGCCATTCGCTGGCCCATCGACCAGGTGCTCAACACCATCGAGCTCATCCTGAAAAGCATTCCCCCGAGTATCGGCATCATCCTGTCGTCGCTGCTGGGATGGCAGTTGGCCGGGAAACGCATGGCACTGCTGTGCTTCGTGACGCTGACGCTTCTGGGCCTCATTGGCGTATGGTCGGAATCGATGACCACTCTGGCCCTGGTCCTGACGTCCGTCTTCTTCTGTGCATTGATCGGCATCCCCCTGGGCATCCTCTGCGCTCGCAGCAACCGCCTGGAACAGGTGATCCGACCGATCCTCGACGCCATGCAAACCCTGCCGGCCTTCGTCTACCTGGTGCCGGTGGTGATGCTGTTCGGCATCGGCAACGTCCCCGGCGTGCTGGTGACCATCGTGTTCGCCCTGCCGCCACTGGTTCGCCTGACCAACCTTGGGATCCGCCAAGTGCCGGAAGATAAGATCGAGGCCGCCCGCGCATTCGGTTGCACCCCTCGGCAAATGCTGACCCGGGTGCAACTGCCACTGGCTACCTCGACCATCATGGCCGGCCTCAATCAGACCTTGATGCTGTCGCTGTCCATGGTGGTGATCGCGTCGATGATCTCCGTCGGCGGACTGGGGCAAATGGTTCTGCGTGGTATCGGCCGGCTGGACATGGGCCTGGCCACAGTCGGCGGCGTCGGGCTGGTGTTGCTGGCCATCTTCCTCGATCGCCTGACCCAGGCCATGGGCGCACGGAGCGGCGCCGACCCGAGCCTGCGCTGGTACCAGACCGGGCCGGTCGGCGTGTTGTTGCGCCTGTTCGGCGCGAGCAAACCCACAGGGCGGCGCAAGACCGCCTGACTCAAGCCTCACATTCGATCTGCCGCACTTGATAAAAACCAGAAGAAAGGTACGCAACGATGTCCAAGCTCAAGCTTCCCACCACACTGTTGAAATGCGCCACGGCACTGACCCTGACCGCCGCCGCCCTTTGCGCCCACGCTTCGGCGGACA
This sequence comes from Pseudomonas sp. AF32, assembly GCF_022342325.2. NCBI lineage: Bacteria > Pseudomonadati > Pseudomonadota > Gammaproteobacteria > Pseudomonadales > Pseudomonadaceae > Pseudomonas > Pseudomonas sp. AF32. The sequence continues at coordinate 98,154 of NZ_RQJK02000016.1, forward strand.
AACCGGGCGATGGCGTGAAAGTCACGCCGATCTTTCCATCCATCGCCGAAGAGCGCTTTCGTGGCGAGATCGCCATGCAAGGCCTGCGTGATTTGGGCTACAACGTCCAGGAGCCGAAGGAGACGGAATACGGCGTCATGATGATGGCCCTGGGCAATGGCGACGCGGATTTCACCGTCCATCTGTGGGACAAGCTGCACGCCAAGTTCTACCAGCAGGCCGGCGGCGATGACGTGATGGTCAAGGCTGGCGACATCATGCCCGGCGTACTGCAAGGCTATCTGATCGACAAGAAAACCGCCGACGCGTACCACATCAAGTACCTCACCGACCTGAAAAAACCGGAAATCGCCAAGCTGTTCGACACCGACGGCGACGGCAAGGCAGACATGACCGGCTGCAACCCTGGCTGGGGCTGCGAGCTGATCATCGATCACCACATGAAGGCCTACGACCTGGGGAAAACCGTCAAGGTCAACCAGGGTTCCTACTTCGCCCTGATGGCCGACACCATCACCCGCTACAAGGAAGGCAAGCCGATCCTCTACTTCACCTGGGTGCCGCAGTGGATCGCCACCGTGCTGGTCGAAGACAAGGATGTGGTCTGGCTGGAAGTACCGAAAACCGACCTGCCTGACGGCAACAATGACGTCGACACCATGTACAAGGGCAAGAACCTCGGCTTTGCCGTGGACAAGATCGAAGCGGTATTGAACAAGGACTTCGCCAAGAAAAACCCGGCAGCCCTGAAGTTCCTCTCGGTCATGCAGATCAGCACCGCCGATGAGAGCGCGCAGAACCTGAAGATGCAGGAAGGCGAGAAAAAACCGGCCGACATCACCCGCCACGCCAAGGAATGGATCGCAGCGCATCGCCAGCAGTACGACGCCTGGCTGCAAGCCGCACGTGCGGCCAAGTAAGCGAACGCCGATGAACGGCGGGGGCAGCCACTGGCCCGCCCCCGCTTTGAAAGGATGACTGGTGAGATGAGCACTTCGCCCTTTTCCATGTCTGCGAATACCCGGCGGATCGACCCCGCCAGGCAACGTGCCGCCGCACTGAAGATCGACGGTTCCGTCGACGACAACGACCGCGTCGAGATCGGCCCGACCCCACTGGCGTTTTCCGAGTGGGCCGCGCTGGGGTTGCAAGCGCCTCACCTGCCGACGATGCGCGAATACCGCCTGCGGCGTCTCCAGGAGCAACTGATCGCCCGCGACCTGGCCGGCATCCTGCTGTTCGATCCGCTCAACATCCGCTACGCCACAGACACCACCAACATGCAATTGTGGACCACCCACAACCCCGCCCGCGCCTGCTTCGTGGCGGCCAGCGGTCATGTGGTGTTGTGGGATTTCCACGGCTGCAATCACCTTTCCGCGCACCTGCCACTCATCAGCGAGCTGCGCAGCGGCGCTTCTTTTTTTTACTTTGAAACCGGTGAGCACACCGACAAACACGCGCTTCATTTCGCCGCCCAGGTCGACGAGCTATTGCGCCAGCACGGCGGCGCCAATCGCCGACTGGCGGTCGATCGCATCGAAGTGGCGGGCCTGCGCGCCCTGGACAGCTTGGGTGTGGAGGTCTGCCAAGGCCAGGAAGTGACCGAATGGGCCCGCGCCATAAAAGGCCCCGATGAAATCAAGGCCATGCGCTGCGCCGTCGCCTCCTGTGAAATGGCCATCGGTGAAATGCACCAGGCCTTGCGCGCCGGCGCCACTGAAAACGATGTGTGGTCCGTGCTGCATGCCGGCAACATCCGCCGCGGTGGCGAATGGATCGAAACGCGTATCCTCAGCTCCGGTCCGCGTACCAACCCTTGGTTCCAGGAGTCCGGGCCACGCGTGCTGAGCGATGGCGATCTGTTGTCGTTCGACACCGACCTCATCGGCGTCTACGGCATCTGCGTGGACATGTCGCGTAGCTGGATCTGTGGCGGGCTTGAGCCCACTGCCGAACAGAAACGCCTGTATCGCATCGCCCATGAGCACATCACCCACAATATGCAATTGATAAAACCGGGCGTTCGCTTCACCGAATTGACGGCCCGCGGCCATCGCCTCCCGGAATCGTGCCGCGCCCAGCGCTACGGCGTGATGTTCCACGGAGTCGGACTGTGTGATGAATACCCCTGCATTCGTTACCCCGAAGACCTCGACAGCTATGGATATGAAGGCGAGATCCAGCCAGGCATGGCCCTGTGCGTCGAGGCTTATGTGGGAGAAGTTGGAGGGCGGGACGGGATCAAGCTGGAAAATCAACTATTGGTGACCGAAGAGGGTTATGAACTGTTGACCCACTACCCCTTCGATGAAAGTTTTCTGCGGGATTGATCCAGCGTTTTTCAGCGCCTTTTTATAACGAAGGGTTATCCAATAAGGCGCGCAAATGTTGTTGGACTGAGTGACACGGCAATAATAGATTGGGGTCAGCCTTGTAATAGGCCGCTAACATAATTAATCCGCGAAAAGCCTGCGTGTCAGTGTCTTTTTCCTGGAGCCCTGCGCGGTAGTGCGAATCAAATGAACAGTCTTATCAGAAACCCCGGAATAACCTTTGCTCAGCACACGGCAAATTACATTTTGCCCACTGCTGAACGCGTAACCACTTCAAGGGTGGGGTTTCTTTTGCTGGAAAAATTTTCGTTGCCCTGTTTCAGCTTGTCCCTGGATGCCCTCGCCACGGCAAACCTCATCAAGCCGGGTTCCGTGAGCGTGCATATCTTCAGTCATACCCATACCGAGGTCATGAGTGACCTGGCGATTCCAATCCGGCCGGACACGCCGTTGACCGATGTCCGCATCAGTGCGCTTGACCTGATGATCGTGTGTGGCGGCCCACATACCCCAAGGGTCGTTCCCCACTGGCTCATGGCGCAGCTGAAAAAACTGGACAACGCTTGCGTCGCCCTGGGTGGCCTATGGAATGGCGCGTGGTACCTGGCCCGGGCCGGCCTGCTGGACGGTTACCGCTGCGCCATCCATGCCGAGCAACGATTGGCCCTGGCCGAAAGCTCGCCCAACGTCAATGTTTCACTGGATCCGTTGATTTTCGACCGTGACCGGTTGACGGCAGCCACGCCGAACGGCGCCTTCCATATGATGATCAAGTGGTTGGGCAAATCTTCCGGCGCGCCACTGGCCGATGCCGTACTCGAAATGCTCGATCATGAGCAATATCGATTTCGCAGTTGCGCCGACACGCGCCATCAACGATTGACCGGCCCCTTGCGCGAAGTCGTCACGCTGATGGAAGCCAATCTGGAAGACCCACTGGAATCCGAACAGTTGGCGCGTTGCGTCGGCATTTCCCGTCGCCAGGTGCAACGCTTGTTCCGTGAGCAACTGGCAACCACTCCGCAAAAATACTATTTGCGATTGCGCGTCAATGAAGCCCGGCGCCTGCTGAAAAATTCGAACTTACCCATCTTCCAAGTTGCACTGGCTTGTGGCTTCGTGGCCGCCAATCACTTTTCCAAGTGTTACAGCGTACAGTTTGGCTATCCACCGTCCAAAGAACCGCGTTACGAACTTTGACAGGCCGATATGACGCGTATCGACCGGAATAAATCAACTGCAACTTTTGAATATCTCGTTGAACTGACCGCGTCAATTCGGCCATGCACTTGCGCAACAGCCCTGGCCTTGAATTGATTAATGGAACTGGATCCCCAAATGACAAAAATATGTTCACTGCCAGCCGATGATCAAAGCTGTGGCTGGTACCACCTGAGCAAGGGCCGTCAGGTCAAGCCTTCCCATCAGGGCCATACCAGTGCTCGATGGGTAATCGTCGGTGCGGGGTTCACCGGCCTCGCGGCGGCCCGCCAGTTGGCGATGCATTTTCCTGACGAGCCTATTCTCCTGATCGAAGCGCAGGAGGTGGGTTTCGGCTCCTCCGGACGCAACGCCGGTTTTGCCATCGACTTGCCTCACGACATTGGCGCCGAGGATTACATCGGCGACATCGCCACGGCCAGGACGACGTTGAAACTCAATCTCAGCGGACAGTCCTACCTGAAGGAGTTGGTGGAACGCTTCAACATCGATTGCCAGATGAAGCACTGCGGCAAGTACCAGGCGGCGGTCGAAACGCGGGGTATAGCGGTCCTCGACGCCTACCGCAGCGGCCTCGACAAACTCGGCCAGCCCTACGAGATGATCGAGGGGGACGACCTGCCCGGGCACATCGGCACCCACTTCTACCGCAAGGCCCTGTTCACCCCCGGCACTTCCCTGATCCAGCCGTCGGCGCTGGTCAAGGGGCTCGCCGACAGCCTTCCGGACAACGTCACACTGTACGAAAACACCCCGATCACCGAGGTGGAATACGGCGCCAGGACCGTGCTCAAGCATGCCAACGGTTCGATCACCGCCGACAAGCTGATCCTGACCAACAACGCCTTCGGCATGAGTTTCGGCTTCCTCAAGGGACGCATGCTGCCGGTGTTCACCTATGCCAGCCTGACCCGCCCGATGACCGCGCAAGAGCAGGCCGCCCTCGGTGGCAAACCCTATTGGGGGCTGATCCCGGCCGACCCGTTCGGCACAACGGTGCGGCGCACCGTGGACAATCGCCTGCTGATCCGCAACAGCTTCAGCTTCAACCCGACGGGGCGCAGCGATCAAAAGTACTTGCAGCGCTTCGTGTCCCGTCATCGGGCCTCGTTCGAACGGCGCTTCCCGATGCTGCCGGACATGGCCTTCGAGTACACCTGGGGCGGTGCGCTCGCACTGTCGCGCAACCACGAAGGCTATTTCGGCGAGCTGTCGCCCAACGTCTACGGCGCACTTTGCTGCAACGGCCTGGGCGTCACCCGAGGCACCGCCACGGGCAAATTGATGGCCGACTGGCTGGCGGGTGAACGCGACGAATTGATCGACTTCGTGTTGCGCTCGCCCGGGCCATCGGCCAACCCACCGGCGCCACTGGTATCCCTCGGCGTCAACGCCAACTTGATGTGGGGCCAATATCGGGCCGGCCGGGAAAGCTGACCCACACGGAGCGTCGCGCTCGAACTGAATAGCGGATTCAAACAAGAACAATTTCAGGTAGAAGAATGACCAGCCTCAATGTTTCTGTAGAAGATGTCCCCCTTAATCGGTTTCACCGGTTATTGACCCTGCGCTCGGGCGGAGGCTCGTTCGTTGACGGTTATGTGCTCAGCATCATCGGCGTGGCGCTTGTCCACATTTCACAAGCACTGGCGCTGGACCATTTCTGGGAAGGCATGATCGCCTCCTCGGCGCTGATCGGGATTTTCTTCGGTGGTTTTCTCGGCGGCTGGCTCACTGATCGCTGGGGTCGCCAGAAGCTTTTTTTCGTCGGGCCGGTGTTGTTCGTCGGCGCTTCGATCGCCCAGTTCTGGGCTGAATCGGCGCTGGTGATTTTCCTGCTGCGCCTGGTCATCGGCATTGCGGTGGGGATCGAGTACCCGGTCGCCACCTCCCTGCTCGTCGAGTTCATGCCCAGGAAATACCGCGGCCCACGGTTGGCCACGCTGACCATTCTCTGGTTCGCGGGAGCGGCCTGTGCCTACATTGCCGGGGAGATCATCCTGCGCCTCGGCGGCGACGATGCCTGGCGCTGGGTGCTGGCCAGTTCGGCCGTGATCGGCTTCGCGTTGTTCATTGTCCGCCTGGGCACGCCCGAATCACCGCGCTGGCTGCTCAGTAAGGGGCGAGCCGCGGAAGCGGAAGCGGTCATCAAGGACGCCTATGGCCCACAGTTTTCGCTCAAGCATCTTCCCGAGCAGCAAGCCAAGCTGAAAGTCACCATCTGGAACCTGCTGTATTCGGGCTACGGCGTGCGAATGCTGTTCGTCGTGGTCTTCTGGACCTGCTGCATCATCCCGTTGTTCGCCGTCTACGCCTTCGCCCCCAAAGTGCTGGCCGCCATGAATGTCACCGGGGACAGCGCCGCCATTGGCGCAGTGTTGATCACCTTGTTCTTCGTGGTCGGTTGCGTCATTGCCACACGGATCATCAATCGGGTCGGCCGGCGCAGCATGTTGATCCACAGTTTCCTGTTCTCCGGGCTGGCATTGCTGTGCCTGGGGGCATTCCACACCAGCGCAGGCATATGGACCCTGTTGTTCTTCGCCATCTATGCCTTGTTCATCGGTGGCGCCCAGGTCCTGACGCTGGTCTATCCCAACGAGATTTTCCCCACGGAAATCCGCGCGTTCGCGGTCGGTGTCGGTACGTCCTTCTCACGCATCGGCGCCGCCATTGGCACTTACCTGGTGCCGATCTCGCTCGATGTACTGGGCATCGCACAGACCATGTATGTGGCCGCCTTCATCACGTTGATCGGGCTGCTGTTGTCATGGCTGCTGGCACCGGAAACCCGTTCTCTGAACCTCCAGCAAGCGGCCGCCCTCGGTTAGACAGATTCGTTGCGCCAGCCACGCAAGGCTGGCGCTGTTTATAGGCAGTGACACTCATTTGGAGCGACACCCATGAAGTTCGAAGGTATCTACACACCCGCCATCACCCCCCTGGCCGCCGATGGCAGCATCGACAAAGCAGCCTTCGCCGAAGTCCTGGAATCTCTGGTCGAGGCCAGGGTCCACGGCATCATCATCGGTGGCTCGACCGGCGAGTATTACGCCCATAGCGCCCAGGAACGCTTCGACCTGGCCGCCCAAGCCAAGGACGTGTTGCAAGGACGCTTGCCATTGATCGTCGGCACCGGCGCGATCCGCACCGAAGATTCGGTGGCCTTCGCCGAAGCCGCCAAGGCGATCAAGGCCGACGCCCTGCTGGTGGGCTCGCCGCCCTACGCACTGCCGACCCAGCAGGAAATCGCCATTCATGTGCAGGCCGTCGACCGCGCCGCCAACCTGCCGATCATGCTCTACAACTATCCCGGCCGCATGGGTGTGCACATGGGCCCTGAATTCTTCGACGCCGTTGCCGGATGCAAGAACATCGTCGCGATCAAGGAAAGCTCCGGCGACATGGCCCAGCTGCATCGCCTCGCCTGCCAGTACCCGCAGATTGCCCTGTCTTGTGGCTGGGACGATCAGGCACTGGAGTTCTTCGCCTGGGGCGCACGCAGCTGGGTCTGCGCCGGTTCGAACTTCATTCCACGGGAACACGTGGCCTTGTACGAAGCCTGCGTGATCGAGAAGGACTTCAACAAAGGCCGACGCATCATGGCGGCGATGATGCCGCTGATGGACTTCCTCGAAGGCGGCAAATTCGTCCAGTCGATCAAGCATGGCTGCGAGCTGGCCGGCCTGCGCCCGGGCGGTGTGCGTGCACCGCTGCAAGGCCTGGAAGACAGCGAGAAAGCCGCCCTCAAGGACGTGGTCGATACCCTGAAACGCACAATCGCCCAAATCACCGGAGGTGCCTGAGATGACCGAAGTCCTGAGTAAAGAACAATACCTGGCCATTGCCTCGCGCCTGGAGCTGCGCACCCAGGCCTTCATCGACGGCGGTTTCCGCGATGCGCTGTCGGGCAAGACCTTCACCAGCACCAACCCGGCCACCGGCGAGGTCCTGGCACAGATCGCCGCATGCGACAGCCAGGATGTCGACGTCGCCGTGGCGGCGGCCAAGCAGGCTTTCGATGACGGTCGCTGGCACAAGCAGTCGCCTGGCGCACGCAAGAAAGTGCTGCTGCGTTTCGCCCAACTGCTGGAAGACAACGCCCATGAACTGGCAGTGCTGGAAAGCCTGGACAGCGGCAAGCCGGTCAGCGAATGCCAGAACGTCGACGTGCCGGAAACCATCCACACTCTGCGCTGGCACGCCGAGCTGATCGATAAGGTCTACGACAGCACCGCGCCAACCGGTTCCGGCGCCGTGACGATGGTAGTCCGCGAAGCCATCGGCGTGGTCGGCCTGGTCTTGCCCTGGAACTTCCCGCTGTTGATGCTGGCCTGGAAAATCGGCCCATCGTTGGCCGCCGGCTGCTCCATCGTGGTCAAGCCGGCCCGGGAGACTACCCTGACCGCCCTGCGCGTGGCCGAACTGGCCCATGAAGCAGGCATTCCGCCGGGCGTGTTCAACATCACCCCGGGCGGCGGTCGCGATGCCGGCGAAGCCATTGGCCGGCACATGGACGTCGCCATGGTCAGCTTCACCGGTTCGACCGACACCGGTCGACTGTTCCTCAAGTATTCGTCGGAATCCAACCTCAAGCGCGTCGTGCTGGAACTGGGCGGCAAGAACCCGGCGGTGGTGATGAACGACTGCGAAGACCTCGACCAGGTGGCCCAGTACGTCACCGCCGGGGCTTTCTGGAACATGGGCGAAAACTGCTCGGCCTCCTCGCGCCTGATCGTCCACAAGGACGTCAAGGACGAGCTGCTGCAACTGATCTGCAAGCACCTGGGCGATTGGAAACTGGGCGACCCGCTGGACCCGGAAAACCGCCTCGGCGCGATGGTCAGCAAGGCACATTTCGAGAAAGTGCGCTCCTACCTGGAGTACGCCGCCGAGCAGAAACTCAACGTGTTCCAGGGTGGCGAAACCGAAGGTGGCGTGTTCGTACAGCCGACCATCGTCGACGGCGTGCAGCGCGACAGCCGCCTATTCATCGAAGAGATCTTCGGTCCGGTGCTGAGCGTGACCACGTTCAGCACCCTGGATGAAGCCATCGAGCTGGCCAACGACACCGTTTACGGTCTGGCCGCCTCGGCCTACACCGGCAACCTGCGCAACGCCCTGCGCCTGTCACGGGAGATCCGCGCCGGCGTCGTCACGGTCAACTGCTTCGGCGAAGGCGACGCCTCGACGCCGTTCGGTGGCTACAAAGAGTCCGGCTTCGGTGGACGCGACAAGTCCATCTGGGCCCACGATCAGTACACGGAGCTGAAAACCATCTGGATTGACGCCTCGTAAACTGATCTGGACGTGCTGTTCAGACGGAGCTCAGCACATCGGCCCCCCGCCTCCACGCAGGCGGGGGGCCGATTTTTCAGGCTTCTATGAAAAGTGCCGTCATCTATCGGGTTGGCAGGTCACACGCTACTTGCGCCCGAATACCCTTGCCCAGAACCCCGCCTTGCTTTCCACGGTGCCTGTTTCCGGCGCTTGTGTTTCCTGTCGCACCGGGTGCGAACTCGGGCCGTCGGGCCTCAACAGATCACCCGGATAATGCTCAAGCCCCAGGCACTGCGAATCATCCAATCCAAAAGCCTTGACGGCTGCCACCGCTTCCACGCACCAACGACCGAAATACGCGCCGCCTTCGAAATTCTCGTCGCCGTAGGTGTACCAGTAGGGATGCTTGAAGTTGACCGCCTGGGGATCGGAACCGGACTTCGCCCCCGTGCGTAGTTCCTGATACCAGTGACTGACAAAAGCCTGCAGCGTTGAAGCCTGCGTATCCACCGGCGCATCCACTGCCGCCAGCAGTCGTCCATAGGGTTTGGGATAAAGGAGAACGGCGCCCACTTTGCGTTCGGGACTGCGACTCGCGATGATCCGGTCGAGCAGTACGTCCTCACCTTCGTTGCCGATAAGGGCCAGTAGCCTTTGCCATTGATCATCTGGAATATCCAGCGCCAACCCCAGGCCGATCAGCCAGAAGCAGACAATGTAGTGATCGTAGTTGACGCGCCAGCTGTGGCGGGTGAATTGCTGTTCCGGGGTCCAGACTGACGCGCCAAGACGCTCAGCCTCTTCCCAGGCATCGAGTAGTCCAGGGAAATAACGCGGCAAGTCGGCAATAGGACGCCCTGCAGAATAGCGACTTAGCATCTGGTGCCAGTGGTTCTGGGCGATGATAAAGACGTACTGCGGCGCGTAATCGGGATCGCCCGCAGGTGTACGAGCGGTCTCGAGCGCTTCGACAATACGTTTATCACCATACTCAACCCATTTCGACCAATAATGGGAATCTCCCAACGGGGCACGGATCATTTACTTTCCCTCGTTGCAAATGGGTCGATGCCAGTCGCCATGCACTGCCTCAAACACTATCTGCGAGCCAACCTGAGGTATCTCGATCATTGATAGCAACTACCCCCGGATACCGTGACAGGTCGCCAACCCTTACCTTGTCGGGGCCGCTGCGCAGCCCAGCGGGAGCAAGCTCCCTCGCCACAGAGTGCCCACTTGGGATTCGCTGAACGGACAATGACATACCGGCTTTACACGTCAGATCGTCCGCTAACGACGCCCCAACAACTTCCCCCAAAATCCCACTTTAGTCTCCGCAACCACTGGCGCAGCTGGCGCGACCTCCTGCCTTACCGGATGCGTACTTGGACCATCTGGCCTCAATAAATCCCCGGGATAATGCTCAAGCCCCAGGCATTGCGAATCATCCATCTCGAAGGCTTTGACGGTCGCCACGGCTTCCACGCACCAGCGACCGAAATAAGCGCCGCCTTCGAAATTTTCGTCGCCGTAGGTGTACCAATAGGGATGTCGATAACTGACCGCTTGAGGATCGGAGCCGGATTTCGCTCCCGTTCGGACCTCTTTGTACCAGTGCTGAACGAACGTGCCGAGCAGCGTTGCTTGCGAATCCGCAGGGGCATCCACCGCCGCCAGCAATCGACCGTAAGGCTTTGGGTAAAGCAGCACAGAGCCCACTTTGCGATCCGGGCTGCGGCTGGCGATGACCCGATCGAGCAATACGTCCTCGCCTTCGTTGCCAATCAGCACCAACAGCCGTTGCCATTGATCGTCCGGAATTTCCAACGCCAGGGCCAGACCGACCAGCCAAAAGCAGACAATGTAATGGTCATAGTTGACCCGCCAACTGTGACGGGTTAATTGCTGCTCTTGAGTCCAGACCGACGCACCAAGACGCTCCGCCTCTTCCCATGCGTCAAGCAGACCTGGGAAATAGCGCGATAAATCAGTTATAGAGTCGCCAGCGCTGTACCGTCGCAGAATCTGATGCCAGTGTTTCTTCGCAACGTTAAAAGTGTACTGCGGCGCGTAATCCGGGTTGCCCGCAGGTTCTCTCATGATTCTTTGAGATTCCAGGATATAGCCGTCGTTGTCGTCAACTACCTGATTCCAATAGCCGGCATTGCCGAGAGGAGCACGGATCATTTACTTGTTTCCTAGAAGCTTGGACGCTGCAACAGGGTCAGCGAAAAACTTTCCGCGGGCATCCAGCACCCCCACGGTGACGTTGCCAAAAGGGTCAGTATGAACCAGCCACTTTTCTACCCGCCCAGCCTGCATGGCATTTTCAACACTTTGCGCCATTCCACTATTACCTCCGACAGACTCCAATATCCGATCATAATTAGAATTTTTTCCCAATAACCAGTCATCACTCATCTGCAAACCATCCTTGGTCGGTTTCAACGCAGACGAACCAAACTTGTACTCCACGATCAGGTAATCCACACCCGGCTTGTTGACCTTGTACAAGTCATCGATACCGGTCTGCCCGATGTCCGGCGCCCGGCCAATTTTCTCGGCGCCCGGCACCAGTGACTTGATCCGCTCGCCGCCCATGACATCGCCGATGATGCTTTTTTGCGCGTTGGTCAGCGCCCGGAAATCCATCAGCGGCGTGCCACTGGGATTGAACTGCCCGCCGCGGGCTACCAGCTTATCGAACTTGGCCAGGCCGGCCATCGCCTCCAGCCCTTGCGTCCCCACCTTGATCCCGGCTTTCGCCAGCGCCACCCCGCCCTTGGCCGCGCCGCCGACACCGGTGGCGATACTGCCCACCTGCCAGACAAGCTCGCCAAGGTCCTGGCCCAGCTGCACCGCGCGCTCATCACCGCCGTTTTCAAGGGCGTCCTTGACGCGGTCGAGTTTGGCGTTGAGTTCGTTGACCATCTTGTCGCCGAACTGCCTGCGGGCCTCGGGGTCGTTGATCAAGGCTCTCAGGCCATTGACCCCGTCGACAGGGTGCATGAGAAATTGCGCTACCCCTTCGACGTCGCTCCAGCCCGCCTGCAGCAGGCCCTTGCCTACACCAAAGCGGGTCAGGGTATCTTGCTTCTTGTGGATATAGCCCCATTTGGCAACCACTTGAGCTTTGGCCAGCAGGCCATCGGCCTCGGTGTATTCCTTCTCGGCCTGGACCAACTGCTGAGTCGCCAGCCAGTTGTTGTCCACCGCCGAACCTGCCGCCGTAGTGGCGGTGCTGGTGTCCATTGAGCTGGCGGCAGCCAGCCCGGTAACGAGGCTGACGATCAGGTTGCGCTTGGCTTCTCGCTGGGCTTCGCTTTCGTCGGGGCTGGTTTCGGAGAACAGGCCGGTGAGCAGGCTCGATGCCGCCGCGCCGGCCGCGCCGCTGCCGCAGCTCTGGTTGCTGGCGGCAGCCCCCGCGCAGGCAACGATGCCGTGCAGGGCGGCGTGCAGCGGTGAACCCTCGGTGAGTTTGCCATCCGCCACCAGGTCACCGATGTAGCCGGCCCCCTGTTGCTGCACGTAGTTGACCACCAGGCTCTGGACGAACGCACCGTTGCTGCCACTGATGTTGCCGCTGGCCGCGCCCACCAGTGCGGTGGTGATCTGCCGATAAGTGCCGCCGGCGCCCCACTTGTCGGCGATGCCACGGGCCTCAGCGTTCAACTGTTGGGCAGTGTTGAGCAACGCCATGCGTTCGGCATCGCTCAACTGAGCGTCGGGGTTGAGGGCAGCGTTCTGCGCAGCTTCGGCTTGCTGGCGCTTGAGGTCGGCTTCCTTGGCCTTGTTGGCAAGCAAGGTGCCGGCCTCGTTGGCGAACGCACCGACGATCTCGAAGCCGGCGCGGATTTCGTCTTCGTCGAAGATCGGCTTGAGGGTGTTGGTGGTGTCGCGGTCGCTGGAAACATCGCGGTTGAGGCCAGCGACGGTTTGCTCGCCATTCTTGCCGGTGCGCTTCTGTTGCTCGGCGTCGTTGCTGATGACGATGGTGCCGCCGCTGATACCGCTGCGGGTGATGCTGCTGGCATCGTCGCTGGCGTTGATGGCAATCGGCATGGTGGCGCTGAGGTCATTGCCGTTCTGCGGCAGCTCGGTGCCTGGGGTTTGTGTGCCCCCGCTGGTGGCGTTGCCCTGCTGGTCCTTGCCAACTTCCCGATAGCCGCCCCCGACGCTGATGGAACTGGCGTCGTACTCGGCTTTGTTCTTGATATCGCGGCTGGTGAGGCTGGCGGTGACCAGTCGGTTCTTGCCGTCCTGCACCGCCTTGTCGCTGCTGGCAATGACGGCACCGATGAGGTCGGTGTTGCCCCCCACGCGGATGTCGAAACCATCGTCCCCGGCCTTGATGCCGGATTGCTCGGTCACGCTGGCGTAATTGGAATCGATATTCGTGGCACCGAAACTGCCGCTGGCGCCGCTGACCGAACTCATGCCGTAGCAGAAAGGCGGAATGCACAGGCTGATGCCGAAGCCCAAGCTCTTTTCATCGACGTCGTAGGTGTTGGTATCTTGCAGACTTTCGATGTTCAGGTCGCCACCGACATCGGCCAGCACCTGTTTGCCACTCGCCACCGCACCTTTGAGGTTGGTGTCGTCGCCGGAGGACAACAGCAACTGGTTGCCCGCCACGACGTGAGTGTTGGTGTATGTCAGCTCATCGCCATCCGCCCGACCCCGGCTGCCAGACGCCCCCAGGTCCAGGGTGAAACCGTTGCGGGTACCGCCCAGGGAAAACCCGATGCCGATGCTCGCGCTGCTGCCTTTGCTGTCGGTGTCCTGCTTATCGGTATTGCGAGCCGCAAGCAGGTTGATGTCGCCGTCCGCCAGCAGGCTGGCGTTGCGCCCGGCCTTGATATCGCTGCCTTGCACGGTGATGTTGCTGGCATCGCCGGCGCCGGTGGCACGCAGGCGGATATCGTTGCCGGCGGTCAGGGTCGAGCCGGCCGCGCTGTCGCTGGTGTAGGTCGTGGTGCTTTCGTTCTTCTTGGTGCCCAGGGACAGGCTGATGTTGATCCCGCCGGCCGTGCCCGGATCCATCGCCACGGCGGTGGCGGCGTTGTTGGTCGCCAGTACGGCGGTCGCGGCGGCCAGGGCCTTCATGCGCCCATCGTCGGTTTTCTCCGAGGCCCGTTTCATCTGCTGGTTGGTCTGGATCGCGCTGATCACCGGGTTGGTCACGGTGAGGGTGAACCCGGTCTGCTTGAACAGGGTCTCGCGTTCGCGCTGGCGGGTATTGCGCGCTTCGACGACGTCAATGGTCTGCGCCGTGACGTCGATGTTGCCTTGTGGAGCCGACACCTGACTACCCACTTGGCGGTAACCCTTGCCCGCTTCTATCAGCACATCGCCAACGGTCGAACCCACGGTGCTCGACACCGCCGTGTGCTCCGTGGTGAGGTCCTTGACGCTCTGTTTCTGGGTACCGAGGGTGACGGCGATGCCACCGCCGCTGAACAGGCCGCTCTTTTTGACCGACTTGTCGTGGCGCTCGCTGCTGCTGGCGGTCGCCGCTTCGATGTTGACGTTGTTATCGGCCACCAGAACAGTCTGGGTCGTGGAGACCACGTTACTGCCGCTCAGGTTGATGTCGCGCCCGGCCTGCACGTAGGTCTGCTCGGCACTCAGGGTGGAGCCTTCGGCCTGGGTCTGGCTGACGGTATCGCGGGTGGTGGTGGTCTTGCTGGAGAACCACCCGCTCTTGCCCTTGACCTTGTGCGCTTCGTCGGCGAACTGGTAGTTCTGGGCAGTGGTGAGGTTGACGTCACGCTTGGCCTCGGCAAACACCGCGCCCTGCTCGCTGGTGATGTTTGCCGCCCGCGCATTGAGATCCCGACCCGCGCTCAGGCGAACATCGCCCTGACCCTGGATCAGCGAGCCGACTTCGGTCTGGCTGGCGTCCTGGCGCCAGTTGCTGCTGTTCCAGGTCAACGCTTGCTGATGCGCCTCGCCCACGGTAGTGAGGTTGATGTCATTGCCCGCCTCCAGCGATGTACTGCCGCCTTTGCCTGCATTGACGACCTGGGCACCGGTGAGATTCAGGTCCTTGCCGGCGCTGACAGTCATCGAGCCCTGGGCACCGCTGACGAATAGCCCCGCCACCCGTGACAAGTTGGTCCGGGTGCCTTGGGCGCTGCTGCTGTCGCGGCTGCTGGAGATGACATTGATGTCTTGCCCGGCCTTGACCGACAGGTTGTCCACGGCGCCGATCAGGCCGCCCAGGTTGTTGAGGGTGTCCCTGGCGGTGACTGACGCGTTATCGGCCTGGATGCGTCCGCCCAGGTTTTCGATGTTCTGCGCAGTAATCGCCATGACACTGCGCCCGGCCAGGCTGCCGCTGTTGACCAGGTCGCCGGCGATGTTCAGGTTCAATCGCTGCCCGGCGATCAGGGCCCCGGAACCGTTGAGGTCGCCTTCCTGGACCCGTACGTACACCTGCGGCACCAGCACGTTGCGGGTGTCGCCGTTGGGGAGCGTCACCTGCTGCTGCACCAGCCAGACGATGTCACTGGTCAACTGGGCCATCTGCTCGGAGGTCAGGGCCACGCCAGGCACCAGTTGCCATTGCTTGGCAACTGTCACGGCGTTGTCGATCAGGGCGCGGTACTGCAGCTCATCATTGGCGTAGCCATCGAGGAAGCGTCGGCCGGTGAGTTGCGCCACTTGCTCACGAATCAGCTTCTGTTCATAGAAGCCGTCACCCAGGCGTTGCTGGGTCAGCGCCGGGTCGACCTGCAGGCGCTGCAGCATGTAGTCCGAGGAAAGCCAGGTGCGGTAGCTGGCAAAGCGCGGATCGGTTTCGATCAGGTAACCACTGGTGTTCTGCGGGTTGGTGTTGAACAGGCTGTTGTTCGGCAACTCGAGGGAAGGCCCGCCGCTGCGGATCTGCTCGGCCACGCCTTTAGTGTTCAGCGTGGTCTGGGCGGCAACCTGGACGATCGGCGCGACTTGATGGGTTCTGCTGCCCGCAGCAGTGACCGGGCCTGTACCGACAACCTGCTCATTGACGCCCTGGTAGGCGCGAGTACCGATCTGCGTACCGGTTCCGTTGCCGGCGGCGTTCTGGGCGAACACGGTCGGCTGCAGGGTGATGTCCTGGATCAACGGTGCCGGCGTGTAATCCGTGACAGCCGTGCCCTGACGGTCGCGCCCCTTGCGCTGGATGCGATAGAAGTGGGTGGCGGTGCCGCTGTCGGTGGTGGTGCGTTGTCCCGTCAGTTCGGTGTTGGTCAGGCTACCGATATCGGCCTGCAGCAACCCGCCGGCGATGATCCGGCTCTTGTCGTTGAGGACGTCGCCTGCACTGATCTGCATCGAGCCGCCGGACAGAATCTGCGCGGGCGCCGAGGTGGCGATCTGGGTTTCCTCGACCACGCGGGTGTAGTCGTAACGGTTCCAGTTATCCTGCCGACCCTCGGGGGTGGCCAGGTAGAGCACCTCCTCGTTGCTCACCGAAACCTGGTTGCCCTCGTAGCGATTCGTCGAGCCGGTGAGCTGGAACTCCTGCAAGGCGGTGCGGCTGACTTCCACCTGTCGGGTGCTGAAATGCTCGTTGGTGTTGCGCACGCTTTGTACGTTCAGCGACAGGTTGCCGAGGGCTTCGATGGTCGCACTGGCGTTGGTCAGCAACTGGGCGCGGTCCTGGGCCTTGTCAGCCGCGCTCAAGGCGCCGCCGATGGCGAGGTCGCCCGCGCTGAAGATCAGGGCCTGCTCGCGGTTGTCCAGGGTGGTGGCGCCGATGTCCAGTGACTCGCGGGCGGCGATGGTCGCGGCGGTGCCGTTTTCTTCGCGGTTGCTCAATGCCGAGGTGCTGATCGCCAGGCGGTCGCCATAAAGCCGGCCCGTGCCCAGGTTGTTGAGCGAAAGAGACTGCACACGCACTTGCTGACCATCGATCAAGCCACGGTTGGTCAGGCTGTCGTTGACGCTCAGGCGGACCTGTCCGGCGCTGATTTCACCGCTGCCGGCATTATCCAGCGTCTGCGCCTGAACCAGCAGGAGATTGCCGGCCAGCAATTGCCCGTTGTTGTTGAAGACCCCATCGGTACTCAGGTCGACCTTGCCATTGGCCTGGATCCGACCGCTCAGGTCCAGGCCGCTTTGCAGCCTGAAGGTCAGGTCTCCCAGGCTCAGGGCGCGACCCGTACCGCCGTAATAGGCTGCATTGAGCGACAGCAGGCTGCCCGCCAGCAAGGTGCCGCCCTGGTTGTGCACAGCCTGGCGACGCTGCGCCGGGTCGCGGTCGCTGATACTCAAGGCGGCGCCTGAAGAGATCAGCCCGCCCTCGTTGCTCAACGTCTGGCCGATTCCCATGTTCAGCACCTGGTCGGCGCGCACGGCGCCCCCCTGGTTGCCGAGGGTGTTGACCGCCAGGCTCATGGCACGGCCTTCCAGGCCTTGATTGGCACCTTGGGTGGCACTGTTGTCGAGCACGTCGGCGCTCACGTCCAGCGTTCCCGCGCTACGGATCAGCCCACCCTGATTGTTGAGCATCTCCCCCAATACCATCTGGACATCGCCGAGGCCTTGCAACTGACCGCCGCGATTGTCCATCCGGGCGCTTTCGACCCGGACGGTTTTCTCGCCGATGATCTGGCCGCCACTGCCATTGCCCAGGTCGGCCGTCTTGAGCAACAGGACGCCCTTGGCCCCCAGGAAACCGGCGCTGTTGTTGAGGTAGGCACTGTGGATTTCCACGTCGCCCTGACCGCTGATGCCTTGGGTGGTGCCGGATTGGAGATTGTTCAGCGCCTGGCTGCCGGTATCGATGAACAGCTTGCCCTTGGCTTGGATCAATCCCGCGACGTTGCGCAATTCGCCGCTGCGCAGGTCAAGGGTCGCACCGGCATTCAGCGTGCCCTGGCTGTTGTCCATCAGGCTGCCGTGGCTGTCCAGGTCCAAGGCCCGACCGCTGATCACGCCGCCCTGGTTATTCAAGCCTTGGGCCGACAGGGTGACGTCGCCAAGGGCTTCGAGGCGCCCACCGCTGTTGTTCAGCGCATCGCCAGACACGCTGACCCGTAGCGCGGATTGCACCGAGCCCAGCACGCCGTTGGTGTTGTTGAACTGCCCGGCGATGATTTCCATGCGTTGGGTGGCGGCAATCGTGCCGCCGATGTTGTTCAGTTGATCGAACGTCGCCTGCAGCTCACCTCCGGCGCTCACGGTGCCTTGGGTGTTGTCCAGGCGTGCGCCTCTCACTTGCGTCTTGCCGCTGGCGGCCAGGGTGCCGCCGCTGTTATCGATCAGTTGGCCGGCGGTCACCGTCAGGGTCCCGCTATCAGTGGCCAGGACTTTGCCGCCCTGGTTGTTCAACGTGCCGGCGCCAAGCACCACCGCACCGGCGTTGCTGACTTGCCCGCCCTGATTGTCGAAGCGCTCACTCGCGGTGATTTGCAAGGGCTGCCCGCCCGTCTGGAGAATCTGCCCGCGCTGGTTGGACAGGGTCCTGGTGTCGAGCGTGATCTGTTGACCTTGGGTCAGGCCGTCGTCCACCACCACGTCGGTGGCTTTGACGATCAGCTTGCCATTGCTCGCCAGGGTGCCTTTGCCGCCGGCCAACTGGTTGGCCTGGATGTCCAGGGTGCCTTTGCCGGCGTGTTCGACCTTGCCGCTGCCATTGTCCAGGCGACTGGCGCCCAGTCTCAGGTTGTCGGCATTGGAGGCGATGCGCCCGTCGCGGTTGTCGAGGGTTGTACTGGCCTTGATCGAGGTATCTGCAGTGCCGGTCTGTATCAGCTCACCACCGGCATTGGAAATGTCCCGGGCGCTCAACTGCAGGTTGCCGGCGTTGATCTTGGCCGCGTCGGTGCGCAGGGTCTTGGTCGCCGTTGCGCTCAGCGCCTGGGTGGCATCGACCCGACTGCCGGCGAGATTCACGTCGCCCGTGCCAGCGGTCAGGGTGATATTGCGTCCCTGGGTCTGGCTGCCGCTCAGGTCCACCTCAGCGGCTTGGACGTTGACGTCGCCGGCGGCAAGGTTCTGCCCTTGTGCCTTGACCGTGCTGGCCTGTAGCGCAAGGTTGCCAGCGCCGGCCAGCTTGCCGTCCACACCGACGCCCGCCGCCACACTGGATGCCTGGGTGCTGCGGATGTTCCTGGCGGTCAGCGTCGTGTGGTTCTGGCTGGCGATGGTACCGCTGTTGTCAATGTCGGCGGCGCTGCGGAGATTGAGGTCTCCCTTGGCGTAGAGCGTACCGCTGTTATCCACCTGGGTGGCGTTGATCCGGGTCGCGGTAGCGCTGCTGATAGCGCCCTGGTTCTGCAGCTTGCCGTCGGCGCTGATGACCACCTCGCCGGCCATGGCGCCGATCTGCCCGGCGTTACGTACTCCGACGCCAGACTCGGTGCCAACCAGCATGATCTTGCCGGCGTACATGCCGCCCAGCTTGGCGACGTCGATGGCAACGGTGGGCTTCTCGCCTTCGGCCGCCGGCAGCGGCGTGGCCTGGGTATTGTCGGCGTTGACCCGGTTGCGCCCGGTCGTGACCTTCAGGTCGTTGGCCCAGACGCCGGCATTAACCTGCACGCTGCGGGCGATCAGGTCCGTGTAGTCAGTCTCGCGAGCATCCAGGCCCTTGCCTTCGATGTTGATCGTCCCGCCCTGCACGGTGTAACCAGCGATGCGGCCGTTCTCCAACTGTGCCCGACCGGTGCTGAGGGTCGCCCGGTCAGCGTTGATGAAGCCGCAACCGTTACAGGTAATGCCGGAGGGGTTGGCGATCACCACTTCGGCGCGCTGGCCAGCGACTTCGACGTAGCCGCGTAGTTGACTGGGGTTGGCGGAATTGACTTCGTTGAGAATGACCCGTGCGCTGCCATTACCCAACATCGGGTTGCCTTCGATCCAGCCACCCAGTTTGGTCTGGCTATCGGTCGTGGCGTTGTTGAGGATCACGCCACGGTTGTCGACGTCGAACTGGCTGTAGGTATTGCGCGACACACCCGCCGCGCTGGGGGCTTGGATGTTCACCTGTGGGGTTCCGTTGGCGCTTTCGATCACGCCGGGACGTTGGCCGGCCGGGGCACCGGGATCCGCCACGATGGTGGCGGCCCAGGCAGGCGTCACGCTCAAGGACACCAGCCCGATCGCCGCCATCACGGCAAAGCGCAACGACCCAAGGGTCGCCGTACAGGCCACCGCGCCTGTCATTGGCGCGGAACGGGTCCCCGGGGCTTTGACCTGGCTGGTGACATTCTCGGCTACCACCATCAGCAGTCCGCGAGCCTTGTTGAACACGATTCGGTACAGGTGCTTGTTCATGGCAATTCCATTTGCGGTTCTGACCCGCAATCAACTCAGGGTTAGCGTTACGGTGCGACTGCCAGCGGGTGGGCGGCAAACCAGGCCTTGGCCTGTTCAGGGATGACACCGATCCCTTGGAATGTCTTGACCCTCAGGCCACGCTCTTCGCCTCGGTGATAGAGCGCACGCCCGCACCGGTTGGCGAACAACTGTCGATGCAGCAGACGGGTCACTACGCCGGTGTGGCCGAAGGGCGCCACCCAGTCGTTGAGCCAGAGGCGCTCGCCGCTGTTCCAATCGGCTTCTGTCAGGGTCAGGGGCGATTGCCGCAGATAGCGTTGCTCGGCGGCCGCATCGAGATTGAGCCAGGACAGGTAGAACACCGGTTTTCCCTGTTCGCTGGCGAGCACGAACTGACGATGCTTGAGGGCCGGCAGCAATAGCGTCGGCAAGCTGTGCAACGGCGCATCGCGATGGGCCTTGGAATGCATCCACAACCAAGTGGCCGAGCCGAACACCGCGGCCTCGTTCCAGGGTTCATCGATCAGGCCGGGGGCAATGATGTCTAGTGTCTCGAACTGCATGGGATCACCTCAGAATGACCAGATGACAGTGAACGCACTGGTTACGTTGGCCGTCTCGAAACCATCGGGCTTCTTCAATGGCGTCCCAAACGACCAGTCATAGGACAGGCCCTTGTAGCCGCCTCGTATACCCACCACGGCTCCCGCCAGGCGCTGACCGATCAGGAACTCGCTGGAAGGGCCGCTGACTTCGCCATAGTCGATACCGGTATAGAGCTCCTGGCCGGTCTGCCCCAAAAACAGGCCGACCTCGTTACGCAGGGTCCAACCACGGTCGGCGGAAAGAATGTTTTCCCCGTCAAAGCCCCGCACGCTGTAGCGCCCACCAATCGAAAAACGATCCTGCGGTACCAGCGGCGTACGGTTCCATTGCGCACGCCAGCCGCCGATGTAGCGCAGGCGCTGATCGCCTAGCTGGAACGGCACCTGCAATTGGGCGTCGGCGGTGATGATCTGCGAGCGTGAGGTACCGGCGTCGAAATCTTCTTCGGGCGCCCTGAGCGAATCATGGGCACCGGTACCACGGCGATAGGCGGCGCCCAGGTCGAGAATCGAGGCGCCGATGAACTCGCGATGATTCAACCCGAACTGCCAGCCGGCCATGCGCCGTTTCTGGTTACCGATCTCGGTGTCGTCGATGAAGTTCTCCGACGAGCGCGTCCACAGGCTGCCCCATGCAGTCGTCTTGCGGACAGCGTCGCGGTACAGCAGGCGCGACAGGCGCAGCTCATTGTTACGACTCTCGCCCCGGTATTGATAAGTCTGGTTGGCGCCGGCGACAGACTGTTCGTAATTGTATTCACTGGTGGTAAAACCCAGCTGCCAGTAACCGAACGGCAACGAATAATGCAGGGTATTGCCATCGGAGCCGCGATGGCCGGGCTCGCCGCCGCCCAGGTCATGGCTGAAGCTGGCATAGAACAGGTCATTGAGCGACAGCAGGTTGTCCAGGGACAACGACACGTTGCCCTGATATTTACCGGTGCTCTTGCTGCCCGAATTGTCCACCGACAGGCTCACACGGGCGGGGAACCGCTGACTCCAGGCGATCACCACATCGCTTTCACCGGGCTTGGCATCAACCGCTCGGGCAGGAGCGATCTGGATGTCGGCTTCGGCGGTCGGTACACGCTTGAAATTTTCCAGCGCCTGCTCGATATCGCGCAGGTTGAGCAGATCGCCAGGCTTGGCGGGCATGGCGTTCCAGGCATTGGCGCGGCCGCTGGTGCCCTCCTGAAAACGGATCTCACGAATGCGTCCCGGCACCAGGGTCAATACCAGGACCCCGCTATTCAGGTCTTGGGCTTCGGCAAGTACGCGAGTGGTGACGTACCCGGCCTCGATGATCGCGTTCTGCATACGCTTCATCGTCAGATTGATCCCACCGCCCCCCAGACAACGGCCCATGGCTGGATCATGCTTGGGATTGGCGGCACGCAAGGCCCATTGAAATTTTTCCGACGCCTCGCCAATCAGGCGAATGTCGTTGATGGCGAAGCAAGGGCTTTCCTTGGCAGGCAGGCGATCGGCACCCTCAGCCATGGGCGCCGCCTGCAAGCGCACGTCCGGCCGGGACTCCAATTGTTCCCGCAACACCCGTTCACGTTCACGCTGGCGCAGCAGCTCCTCCTCAGGCCCGGCCGCCTGTGCAACGCTCCCCGCCCCCACCGTCCAGGCGGCCAGCAATACCAATCCAAGACGTTGGGCATTTTGTGAAAATAAACGGGCGCCGTCGGCAGGGCGACGAGCAGTGCGTGATTGACGCGTTCGGCAGGGTGCGGCTGCGCGCATGACACATCCTTGTGGTTTGAATCCAGGAATACCGTGAGCATCGGCACTGATGCGCACTAAAAGGCACGTAATCAGGAAATTTCCTACAACGTACCGAGACGGTCAGATTGACATCAGGGGAGAAAGTTTCGCGTCAGGAAAACACGTTTGATACACAGTCGAAAAAATGAGCACTGATTCACAACACCCGGCCACAGAAGAGCCGTGGCAGTAGCGACGGTCATGCCAATCGATCGTAGGGGATATAGGGGGGCAATGTTTGCTGGGGGCCGGCCGGCAATCGATACCCGACCCACAGATATAAATGGTGTCCCAGGGCAGGTTCGAACTGCCAACCTTCCCCTTAGGAGGGGGATGCTCTATCCAATTGAGCTACTGAGACACGGGTGATCACGAGAAGCGTGATGCGATGAACGGCGAGCATGTTAACGGGCAGCCTTGCGTTTGTCATGTTGCGCATGGCTTTTTAAGTGTAGGCAAATGGTACAGCCCGCCGCCTCGACGGGCCAAGGCGGCCTTCCCCCCGCACCGCTCATCCGCCTCCGGCCTTTTATCGTCCCAATTCGGCAGTTTGCCACTATCCTATATAAAACAAGGACAGCACGGGCCTATGCCCGCCGCTCCGGTTATCCGCCGGACGGTATGGCACATAGACACGATGCAGTGGTCACAGCATGCGGACCTGTTGGTTTTTCAAACCAGTCCGCATTTTTTGATGAGGGGTACTGGCATAACGCCTTTACCCGGATCAGAATTTGTCACAGAATTGGCGCCAATGATCTGGCCATTTTGAGGCATGATGCGGGCCTCTTAACAATTCAGGTTGAACATTTGGCAACAGCGCTTGTCCTATCGACATCCTGCGGCCAATCCCAAGAACCGCTCCCCTGAACTAACCGGTTAAATATATGCGCCCATTGAAACAGGCAATTTATTCCAGCCGTACGGCTGACAAGTTCGTCGTACGTTTGCCCGACGGAATGCGGGAACGCATTGCCGAGGTGGCTCGCAATCATCATCGCAGCATGAACTCTGAAATCATCGCGCGCCTTGAGCAAAGCCTCATTCAGGAAGGCGCGTTGGGTGAAGAACTGAGCATGCGCCTGGACAGCCCCGAGCTGTCGTTGCATGAGCGTGAGCTGCTTCAGCGATTCCGCCAACTCTCCCATCGCCAGCAGAACGCCCTCGTTTCGCTGATTGCTCACGATGTAGAGATGACCGCCGACGCGTCCTGATCGCAACCGGAACACCCAAGCCAGCCTAGTGCTGGCTTTTTTTTTGGTCTTTTATGGAGAAGGAACTGGCTCGCTGGGTGGCGAAGCAAGCACAAAATCGAATGATTAGAAAACCTGGGAGCGAGGACGGGCACGACACAATGCAAGCGAGCCCTCGCTACGCAATGGGTCAGAGCAGGAAAATCGTCGCCAACCCCAGGAAGATAAAGAAACCGCCACTGTCGGTCATGGCCGTAATCATTACGCTGGCTCCCATGGCGGGATCGCGGCCCAACCGGGCCAGCGTCATGGGAATCAAGACGCCCATCAAGGCCGCCAATAGCAGATTGAGCGTCATGGCGGCAGTCATCACGACGCCCAGCGACCAGCTGCCATAAAGCAGATACGCCACCACGCCGATTACACCTCCCCACAGCACGCCATTGATCAATGCCACGGCCAGCTCCTTGCGCATCAGGCGCGACGTATTACCCGTGCTGACCTGGTCCAGCGCCATGGCGCGCACAATCATGGTGATGGTCTGGTTGCCGGAGTTGCCTCCAATACCGGCCACGATGGGCATCAACGCCGCCAATGCCACCAGTTTCTCGATGGAGCCCTCGAACAAACCGATAACCCGGGATGCGACAAATGCCGTGATCAGGTTGATCGCCAGCCACGCCCAACGGTTGCGCAGGGATTTCCAGACCGAGGCGAAGATGTCCTCCTCTTCCCGCAGACCGGCCATGCTGAGGACTTCGTTTTCACTCTCTTCACGAATGAGGTCGACCATTTCATCGATGGTCAGACGGCCGATCAACTTGCCGTTTTTGTCGACCACCGGCGCGGAAATCAAGTCATAACGTTCGAACGCCTGGGCCGCATCGTAGGCATCTTCGTCCGGCTGGAAACTCACCGGGTCACTGGCCATGACCTCGGCCACCTGCTTTTCCGGATCATTGACGAGCAACCGCTTGATCGGCAACACCCCCTTGAGCACACCGTCATAATCGACGACAAACAACTTGTCGGTGTGACCCGGTAGCTCTTTGAGGCGACGCAGATAGCGCAATACCACTTCAAGGCTGACGTCCTCACGGATCGTCACCATCTCGAAGTCCATCAGCGCACCGACCTGCTCCTCATCATAGGAGAGCGCCGAACGCACCCGCTCACGCTGCTGGGCATCGAGGGATTCCATCAACTCGTGGACAACGTCCCGCGGCAGTTCGGGGGCAAGATCCGCCAGTTCGTCGGCGTCCATTTCCTTGGCAGCCGCCAACAGCTCGTGATCATCCATGTCGGCGATCAGGGTTTCACGAACCGAGTCGGACACTTCGAGCAGGATGTCACCGTCGCGATCGGCCTGGACCAGTTGCCAGACTGTCAGACGCTCTTCCAGCGGCAAGGCTTCGAGGATGTAGGCGACGTCGGCGGAGTGCAGGTCATCGAGCTTGCGTTGCAGCTCGACGAGGTTCTGCCGGTGAACCAGGTTCTCGACCCGGTCGTGATGCGGACCTTCCTGACGATGCGTCAGGTCTTCGACGACCCGCTGGCGATGCAGCAGCTCAACGACTTGAGCGAGACGGTCCTGAAGGCTTTCCTGTGTTTTCTTTACTTCTACTTCGGTCATAGGCGAACTCCACTCCCAGCAGTGGGCACGCCGGAAGGATCAATCGGTCAATTCATGATTGGTAAAACGCGGTATTGAGTAACTACTGGGTAAGTCCATGGAGATATTCCAAAGCCCCGGCGGGGCTGACGGGCGCAATCATACACCGCTTGGCGTTTTAAAACGTTAAAAAATCATGGCAAGAACAAGCGCTTGCGAGATAAACCTGAACGCAGGCTGAACCATGGAACTACGACGACTCATCCTGAAAAGAAAACACACGCCTGAGTAAAAATGCAGCGGCTACCCTGAAGCCAATCAGTCAAGTCACAAACCTGCAAGAGTAAAACCTGCTCCCACAGGTTGGCCGGCTTGGCGACTCCCCTATCTTCTCACGTCAAGGAAGACGCTCGAATGCTGGCCAACCGTTATTTAGCTCTGCTCGCCACCCTGTGCTGTCCGCCTTCGTGGGCCGCCGAACACATCGTTCATCGCTGCGAAGACAGCACGGGGCATATCACCTTTACCACCATGAGCTGCGGACCGGGGGAAGACTTGTCGTTGCAACGAGTCCACCCCTACAGTCCGGGCAGTATCGAGCCGACCGCCGAATCAATGCTGCCCGAAGCCGAGCACCGGCAAACGTCAGGCAACAAGATCACGCGCAGGGAAACGACTGTGGTCGGCCAGTTCGAAGACCGCTGCGGGAATCAGATCAGCGCCAGGCAGCGCCGCGAAGCAATCATGGACAAACGGATTATCACCGGGATGAGCCAGCAGGATGTGCAGAGTGCCCTGGGCAAACCCGACTCGATCAAGATCCGCAATGCGAGCACTCGGTACATCTACAAAGCAAAGAAAGGCCGCAGTGCCGAGATTGTGTTCGATGAGAATGGATGCGTGAAAGGCAAATCGTAGATAGCAAAAAGCCCGCGTTAAACGCGGGCTTTCTGTTGTATGGTGCACTCGACAGGATTCGAACCTGTGACCGCTCGGTTCGTAGCCGAGTACTCTATCCAGCTGAGCTACGAGTGCAGGTTTGTGGTTTTATACCAGATCACAACTGGTTGAAGCCAAGTTATTTGCATCACTGCAAACGACTCTTAAATGGTGCACTCGACAGGATTCGAACCTGTGACCGCTCGGTTCGTAGCCGAGTACTCTATCCAGCTGAGCTACGAGTGCATTTGTTGCCGCGCATTATAGGTCGTCAAATCGTTTTGTAAAGCGCTTTTTCCAGTAATTTCAACCACTTACCGAACAAGCCAGATTCAACGCACTACATGAATAATGGCGGAGAACGGGGGATTCGAACCCCCGACACCCTTTTGAGGTGTACTCCCTTAGCAGGGGAGCGCCTTCGGCCACTCGGCCAGCTCTCCGCAACACGGGGCGTATATTAACCACCTTCCTCCCCGTTTGCAAACATAAAAATCGATAAAAATTAATGGCTTGGTTCGTCGTCCTTCTCTTTCTTGATACGCAGGTAAATTTCCTCCCGGTGCACCGCAACCTCTTTCGGGGCGTTGACGCCGATACGAACCTGGTTTCCTTTGACGCCGAGCACGGTCACGGTGATTTCGCCATCGCCAATAATCAGGCTCTCCGCGCACCGACGAGTCAGAATCAACATACCTTTCTCCTCACGCAATTCAGTTCAGGAACAACAGTCTGCAAAAAAAGGGCATTGGGCCTACAACCGAAACGGTCGCTGCCTACAGGCCTAAGTATTGACCAGCGCGGGCAAAAGAACAGTTTTGAAACGCGCCATTCAAAAAACAAAGGGCGCGGCCAAGCCGCGCCCTCTGGGACAACGCCTTACTCGCCCTGGCGGGCGGCTGCGTCGAGTTCGAAAGCCGTATGCAGGGCGCGCACGGCCAGTTCCAGGTATTTCTCTTCGATCACCACGGAAACCTTGATTTCCGAGGTCGAGATCATCTGGATGTTGATGCTTTCCTTGGCCAGGGCTTCGAACATCCGGCTGGCCACGCCTGCGTGGGAGCGCATGCCGACGCCGACGATCGAGACCTTGGCGATCTTGGTGTCGCCCACGACTTCCCGGGCACCGATTTCGGAGGCGGTTTTCTTCAGGACGGCTTCAGCGGCCTGGTAGTCGTTGCGGTGTACGGTGAACGTGAAGTCGGTAGTGTTATCGTGCGAAACATTCTGCACGATCATGTCGACTTCGATGTTCGCGGCACTGATCGGGCCGAGAATCTTGAACGCCACGCCGGGGGTGTCTGGCACGCCACGGATGGTCAGCTTGGCTTCATCGCGGTTGAAGGCGATGCCGGAAATGATCGGCTGTTCCATGGATTCCTCTTCATCGATAGTAATGAGGGTGCCCGGACCCTCTTTGAAGCTGTGCAGGACGCGCAGCGGAACGTTGTACTTGCCGGCGAATTCGACCGCCCGGATCTGCAGCACTTTCGAGCCGAGGCTGGCCATTTCCAGCATCTCTTCGAAGGTGATCTTGTCCAGGCGCTGAGCCACGGGAACCACCCGTGGGTCAGTGGTGTAGACACCATCCACGTCGGTGTAGATCTGGCACTCGTCAGCCTTGAGGGCCGCCGCCAGCGCAACGCCGGTGGTGTCCGAGCCGCCACGGCCGAGGGTGGTGATGTTGCCGTGTTCGTCCACGCCCTGGAAACCGGCGACCACCACGACGCGGCCAGCCTTCAGATCGCCGCGAATCTTCTGGTCGTCGATCTGCAGGATACGCGCCTTGTTGTGCGCGCTGTCCGTCAGGATACGAACCTGGTTGCCGGTGTACGATACCGCCGGTACGCCACGCTTGATCAGCGCCATGGCCAGCAAGGCGATGGTCACCTGCTCACCTGTGGAAACGATCACGTCCAGTTCGCGGGGAACCGGCTGCTGTTCGCCACTGATTTGCTTAGCCAGATCGATCAGACGGTTGGTTTCGCCGCTCATTGCCGACAGCACAACCACCAGGTCATCGCCCGCATCACGGAATTTCTTAACCTTGTCGGCGACTTGTTCGATTCTCTCGACAGTGCCGACCGAGGTGCCTCCAAATTTCTGTACGATCAAAGCCATTTCAAAGCCGCCTCTGCCCATGAAGGGCGCCCAATAATCACTCAACAGCAACCGGGCTCGCCACTAGACTGCAAGCCCGGGAGGCTGCCTTAAATACCCTGCTCTACAAATGCAACGGTCTGGGCCAGTGCCGCATCCAGCGCGCCGGCATCGGTACCGCCGCCTTGCGCCATGTCCGGACGACCACCACCCTTCCCGCCCACTGCTGCAGCGGCCTGCTTCATCAAATCACCGGCTTTGAGTTGGCCGGTCAGGTCCTTGGTCACGCCTGCGACGAGAACGACCTTTTCCTCATGGACACTGCCGAGCAGGATCACTGCGCGGCCGAGTTTGTTTTTCAGTTGATCGACCAGCGCCAGCAGCGACTTGCCATCCTGGCCATCCAGGCGCGCGGCGAGGACCTTCACGCCCTTGACATCCACGGCCTGGGCCGACAGATCGTCACCCGCGGCGCTGGCGGCCTTGGCCTGCAGCTGCTCCAGCTGTTTTTCCAGCAGGCGGTTGCGCTCCAGCACAGCCGACAGCTTGTCGATCAGGTTGTCACGGCTGCCCTTGATCAGGCTCGCCGCTTCCTTGAGTTGTTCTTCGGCGGCGTTGAGGTACGCCAGCGCGGCAGCGCCGGTGACCGCTTCGATACGCCGTACGCCCGACGCCACGCCACCCTCGCTGATGATCTTCATCAGGCCGATGTCACCGGTCCGGTTGGCATGAATACCACCGCACAGCTCCACGGAGAAATCGCCCATGCTCAGCACGCGCACGTTGTCGCCGTACTTCTCGCCGAACAACGCCATCGCGCCTTTCTTCTTGGCGGTGTCGATGTCGGTTTCTTCGGTTTCCACCGGGGAGTTCTTGCGAATCTCGGCGTTGACGATGTCCTCCAGTGCCTTGAGCTGTTCAGGCTTGATGGCTTCGAAGTGGCTGAAGTCAAAGCGCAGGCGCTGACTGTCCACCAACGAGCCTTTCTGCTGGACGTGCTCACCCAGCACCTGGCGCAACGCTGCGTGCAGCAGGTGCGTGGCGGAGTGGTTCAACGACGTGGCGTGACGCACCTCGGCATCGACATGCGCCGCCACCGGGGCGGCGATCATCAGGCTGCCCGACGCCAGCACGCCGTGGTGCAGGAATGCGCCACCGGTCTTGGTGGTGTCGCGCACGTCGAAACGCGAGTTGCCGGCCTGCAGGTAGCCGCTGTCGCCGATCTGGCCGCCGGACTCGGCATAGAACGGCGTCGTGTCCAGCACGATCACCCCTTCCTGGCCTTCGCTCAGGATATCGACCGATTGCCCATCCTTATAGATGGCAACGATCTTGGCCGAGCCGGTGGTGCCCGCGTAGCCGGTGAATTCGGTGGCCACGTCGACCTTGACCAGGCTGTTGTAGTCCATGCCAAAGGCGCTGGCGGAGCGTGCGCGCTCCCGCTGGGCTTCCATCTCGCGCTCGAAACCTTCCTCATCCAGGGTCAGGTTACGCTCACGGGCGATGTCGCCGGTCAGGTCCATTGGGAAGCCATAGGTGTCGTATAACTTGAACACCACGTCGCCCGGAACCACGTTGCCCTTGAGCTCGGCCAGGTCCTGCTCGAGGATTTTCAGGCCTTGTTCCAGAGTCTTGGCGAATTGTTCTTCTTCCGCCTTGAGCACGCGCTCGATGTGCGCCTGCTGGGATTTGAGTTCCGGGAAGGCATCGCCCATCTCGGCCACCAGGGCCGCGACGATCTGATAGAAAAAGCTGCCCTTGGCGCCCAGCTTGTTGCCGTGGCGGCAGGCGCGACGGATGATCCGGCGCAGCACATAGCCACGACCTTCGTTGGACGGCAGCACGCCATCGGCAATCAGGAAGCCGCAGGAGCGGATGTGGTCGGCGACCACTTTCAGCGATGCCTGATTGTCGTTGGTGCAACCGATGGCCTGGGCCGAAGCGCTCAGCAGGCTTTGGAACAGGTCGATTTCGTAGTTGGAATGAACGTGCTGCAACACCGCACTGATCCGCTCCAGGCCCATGCCGGTATCCACCGATGGGGCCGGCAGCGGATGCAACACGCCGTCAGCGGTGCGGTTGAACTGCATGAACACGTTGTTCCAGATCTCGATGTAGCGATCGCCATCCTCTTCCGGCGAACCGGGTGGGCCGCCCCAGATGTCGGCGCCGTGATCGTAGAAGATCTCGGTGCAAGGGCCACACGGGCCGGTGTCGCCCATGGTCCAGAAGTTGTCGGAGGCGTAAGGCGCGCCCTTGTTGTCGCCGATACGCACCATGCGCTCGGGCGGGACACCGACCTCCTTGGTCCAGATGTCGTAGGCCTCGTCATCGGTGGCGTAGACCGTGACCCAGAGCTTTTCCTTGGGCAGGTTCAGCCACTTTTCGGAGGTCAGGAAGGTCCAGGCGAACGTAATGGCGTCGCGCTTGAAATAATCGCCGAAGCTGAAGTTACCCAGCATTTCGAAGAAGGTGTGGTGACGAGCGGTATAGCCGACGTTTTCCAGGTCGTTGTGCTTGCCGCCGGCACGCACGCACTTCTGGCTGCTCACCGCACGGGTGTAGGCACGTTTTTCCTGGCCCAGGAAGCAGTCCTTGAACTGGTTCATCCCCGCGTTGGTGAACAGCAGGGTCGGGTCATTGCCCGGAATCAAAGAGCTGGAGGCTACTCGGGTGTGGCCTTGCTCTTCGAAGAAGCGAAGGAAGGCTTCACGGATTTCTGCGCTTTTCATTAGGTTCTTCCACGGAGGCTGCGGCCAAAGGCCTGTGCAAACGTCGACAGACGAAGCAACGGCAAAGGGCCGCATTATATCGGCCCTGCGCTTGGGGTACAGCGTGTTATGCGATAGAAACTGTCAATTGGGCCACCTGGGCGATCAGTTGCCGGAAAATTCGACGAAAGTGGCGACCACCCGGTCGATTTGCGCGGCACTGACGTCCATATGCGTCACCATCCGTAAACGTGGCGCCGCGCTGAGCCGGATGCCACGCTCAGCGGCAAACGCCTTGATCGCCTCGGCCCGCTCGCCCATCTGCACGTAGACCATATTGGTCTGCACCGGCTCGACCTCGTAACCCGCCCCACGTAAACCGTCGGCCAACCGCTGGGCATTGGCGTGGTCGTCGGCCAGGCGCTGGACTTGATGATCCAGTGCATACAGCCCCGCCGCCGCCAGGATTCCGGCCTGACGCATGCCGCCGCCGACCATCTTGCGCAGTCGCCGGGCCTTGCCGATCAGCTCGTCGGAGCCGCAGAGCACCGAACCCACGGGGGCGCCGAGGCCTTTGGACAGGCACACCGAGACCGAATCGAAATGTCGGGTGATCTCCTGGGCGTCGACGTTGAGCTTCACAACGGCGTTATAGAGCCGTGCGCCGTCCAGGTGCAGGGCCAGGCCATGCTCCTGGGTGAAACGCCGGGCACGGGCCAGGTAATCCAGCGGCAGGACCTTGCCCTGCATGGTGTTTTCCAAAGCCAACAGGCGGGTGCGGGCGAAGTGGAAGTCGTCGGGCTTGATGGCTGCTGCCACCTGCGCCAGGTCCAGGGAGCCGTCCGCCTGTACTTCAAGGGGCTGGGGCTGGATCGAACCAAGCACCGCCGCCCCACCCCCCTCGTATTTATAGGTGTGGGCCTGTTGGCCGACGATGTATTCATCGCCGCGCTCGCAATGGGCCATCAACCCCAGCAGGTTACTCATGGTGCCACTGGGCACGAACAACCCCGCAGCGAAGCCCAGGCGTGCGGCCAGTTCGGCTTCCAGACGGTTGACCGTCGGATCCTCGCCATACACATCGTCGCCGGTAGGCGCGCTGGCCATGGCGTCCAGCATGGCGGCGGAAGGTTGGGTGACCGTGTCGCTGCGAAGATCGATAACGCTCATGAATCTGGCCTCGGGTTCAGGTGGGGGAATTCCTTTTCGGAGGACCATTAAATGTGTTGGCGCGATCGCGAGCAAGCTTTGCTCCCACCGCTCGCTCCCACAAAGGTTATGTGTTAAAAATCCTTCGCCGCCACACAACGTGGCGGCATAACGTTCTCAGGGCGGGGTGCAATTCCCCACCGGCGGTAATTGCACTACGTGCATAGCCCGCGAGCGCTTGGCGATGCACGGCTTTTGGCGGTGCAGCGGCAAGGTCAGCAGACCCGGTGTGATTCCGGGGCCGACGGTCATAGTCCGGATGAAGAGAGAACGGGATTGGCACCCAAGGGCCGCTTGCGACCGTCTGTTCGCGGCGTACCCTTGAATCCCCTTCGATTCATGACGCCCTGTTTTTCACACAAAACAGGAACCAGAACATGCAACCCACCGCAATCGACAGCAAGACCAAACACCATCCAGGCGAGCGCGTCGCGTTCATCCAGGCCTGCTGGCACAAGGAAATCGTCGACCAGAGCCGCAAAGGTTTCGTCGCCGAGATGATCGACCAGGGTTATCAGGAAAGCGATATCGACTTCTTCGAAGTCGGCGGCGCCTTCGAAATCCCGCTGCATGCCAAGCTGCTGGCCAAGTCAGGCCGCTACGCCGGCATCGTCGCCGCCGGTCTGGTGGTGGATGGAGGTATCTATCGCCACGAGTTCGTCGCCCAGTCGGTGATCAGCGGCCTGATGCAGGTCCAGCTGGAAACCGAAGTACCGGTGTTCTCGGTCGTGCTGACGCCGCATCACTTCCATGCCGGGGAGGAACATCAGAAGTTCTTCTTCGAGCATTTCGTGCACAAGGGCCAGGAAGCGGCGAAGACCTGTGCCGATACCCTGCACAAGACCCGGGCGCTGCGTCGGACTGAACAGCGAGCAGTCGCGGTCTAAACGCTAGACGCAAATCCCATTGTGGGAGCGAGCCTGCTCGCGATAGCGTCTCATCAGCCAACATCAATGGTGACTGGAATTACGCTATCGCGAGCAGGCTCGCTCCCACAGGGTCATGTGCTGGGCCTGAAAACCCAGTCAGGCCAGGTTCTCGTCGGTCGCCGGCACAATCAGAATCCCGGCCCGCAAGCCGTTCTTGACCTTTGGGTTCGGGAAAATGATCCGGGCGCCCTCTTCTTCGATCACCCAGCGGGTCTGGGCAATGTCTTCGGCCAGGACGTAGCCTTTTTCCAGTTCCGAAAAGTTCTCGATGTCCGCCGGCAGGTTCAGGCGAAAGCTGTCGCTGTGCTTGATGATTTCCCGCGCCACGCTGAACAGCTGGAGCCCGTCCAGGCCCTCGTCCTCCTCGGGCTCGTCGCCTTCGATGATCTGCTTCAGACGGGCCTCCAGCAGGCTGACGTTGACACCGTCGTTTTGCCCGAACGGTCGGGCCTTGCCCAGCTCCAGGGTGAAGGACTCGGCGCCGAGCTGATCGTAGGTGTAGGCGCTGAACACGATGGAAGGCTTGTTTTGCAGCAGCACCGCTTCCATGCCGGCGGCGCGCAGACGGGCCAGCTCGCGACGTGAATGCTGTCGCCCTTCCTTCCATGGATACAGGGCAAACTGTTCGATCTTCGAGCCGCGGATGGCGGTGTGCAGGTCGTAGTGCAGGCGACTGCGCTCCGGCTTATTGAAGAAACTGGCCGCCAGCCGCTCCAGCTCGCAAGCCCGCAACGCCTCGGGCCCGCCACTCAGTTCATGACGGCCATTGAACAGCCGGTTGACGTCCTGATCGACAAAGCGCTCGCCGCGGCGGATGGCCTCGGGGTTGCCGAACAGGAATAGAATACGGGCCCGGGGCTTCAGATCGCCACGGGCGATGTCGTGCAGCAGGCGGTCGAGCAATTCGATCGGCGCGGTTTCGTTCCCATGGATACCGGCCGACAGCAGCAGGTCCAGGCCGTTATCCCGGGCTTCGGGCGGCTTGACCTCCAGCGCGCCCTCGCTCAACCAGCGCATCCGTACGCCTTCGACAGTCAGTTGAGTCTTCTCCGCCGGTTCACGGCCGGCGAGGGTCAGTTCAAGCAGTTTGCCGAGGGCGAGCATAGCGCGGTTTCCTTAGTGGTCGTGGCCGCAATCCGGGCCATGGACATGGTCATCGTCGCCGAGGTCGGCCGGTTCCATTTCCAGTTGCAGGCTGACCAGGTTGGTGGCCAATGGGCGCAACAACAGGTTGGCGTATTCCTCGTCCCCCTCCTCCACGTCCACGCCGATCAGCAACTGACCGCGGCCATCCTGCTGGATCCACAACTCCTTGCCCTGCCACATCACCGCGACGCGGGTGCAGGAGGTTTGCAGTTGGGTGCCGTCGGTGTCTTCAAGAATCAGTTGCAGGGAATCGCTCATGTTTTACGTTCTCGTTCGGGGGATAAGGCCACGCGCCCTGTCTTGACTGTAGTCAGGTCGCGCGGGCTTTCAATTGATCTGGAATGGATAAACCGCGCCCAGTTTAAGTATTTGTGTCAGTTCATCCAGCGCCGACCGGCATTCGAGCAACAATTGCGGGTCCGCCAGATCGCTCTCGGTCAAGCGGTCGCGGTAATGACGCTCGACCCACTGGGTCAGCGAATCGTACAACGACGCGGTCATGATAACCCCTGGATTGACGGCCGCCAGTTCGGTTTCGTTGAGCGCCACGCGCAACCTCAGGCAAGCAGGGCCGCCGCCGTTCTGCATGCTCTGCTTGAGGTCGAAAACCTTCACTTCGCGGATGACCCCGCCAGAGCTCGTCAGGCCTTGCAGGTATTGCCAGACGCGCGCATTGCTGCGGCACTCTTCCGGCACGATCAAGAGCATCGAGCCGTCGGGACGCGACAGCAACTGGCTATTGAACAGGTAGGAACGAACCGCATCGTCGACGGTAACCGCCGAACGCGGTACGCAGACGGATTGAAATTTCCCACCGACGTTGGCGAGTTTGCTGCTCAGCTCAGCCAGCATCCTTTCGGTCTCGAGGAACGCGTCCTCGTGATAGAAGAGCACCTCGCCGTTGCCTACCGCGATCACGTCGTTATGGAACACACCCTGATCGATCACAAACGGGTTCTGCTGGGCGTATACCACGCCCTCGTCCCGCAAGCCGTGCAGGCGTGCGACGGCGCGGGACGCCTCGAGGGTCTGGCGCGCCGGGTACTTTTGCGGCGCCGGGTAACGGGTATCGAAGGCACTGCGTCCGAACACGAAGAACTCGACCCCGGCTTCACCGTAGCTCCGGCAGAAACGGGTGTGGTTGGCCGCGCCTTCGTCGCCGAACTGCGCCACCGCCGGCAACGCGGCGTGATGGGCGAAGTGCTGCTGATCGGCGAACATCGCCCCCAGGACGCGACTGGTGGTCGGGTGCTCGATGCTGCGGTGGTATTTGCAGTTGAGGTTGGCGGCAGTGAAATGCACGCGGCCGTCGGCGGTGTCGGCGCTCGGGCTGACCGTGGCGGCGTTCGCCACCCACATGCTAGAAGCCGAGCAACTGGCGACCAGCAGCGGCATCGCTTCTTTCGCCGCCTGCTGGATGACCTGGGCGTCGTTGCCGGCAAAGCCGAGCCGACGCAGGGCCGCTACGTCGGGGCGTTCCTGGGGTGCCAGCACCCCTTGCTGAAAGCCCATGTCCATCAGCGCTTTCATTTTCGCCAGGCCCTGCAACGCCGCTTCCTTGGGGTTGGAGGACTGCTGGCTGTTGCTCTGGGACGCGACGTTGCCGTACGAGAGCCCGCCGTAGTTATGGGTCGGCCCCACTAGACCGTCAAAGTTGACTTCAAAGGATTTCATCAGCGAGGCTCCACGAGAATCTGTTTTTATAGGCATCAAATACAACCGCGTTGCGGCTATCGCGAGCAGGCTCGCTCCCACAGGGCTTTGCGCAGACCTTGTGGGAGCGAGCCTGCTCGCGATTGGGGTCTACACCATTCTCACGCCAGGCGTCAGGGCAGCCGGCATGGCAAGGCTCGGGGTTTCCAGGGACGCCACCGGGTAGGCGCAATAATCGGCCGCGTAATAGGCACTGGCGCGATGGTTGCCCGAGGCGCCGACACCGCCGAACGGCGCGCTGCTGGCGGCGCCGGTCAGTTGTTTGTTCCAGTTGACGATGCCCGCTCGGCTTTGCAGCCAGAACTGCTCGTAACGCGCCTGGGAATCGGACAGCAATCCGGCGGCCAGGCCATACTGGGTGTTGTTGGCCTCGGCGATGGCTGCCGGGAAATCCGTGTAGCGGATCACCTGCAACAACGGCCCGAAGAGCTCTTCATCCGGCCGCTCGGCCACCGCCGTCACGTCCAGGATACCCGGCGTCAACAACGCCGCCTGGGGCGCTGGCTGGGTCATGACCAGCAACGGCACGGCCCCCAGGCCCAGCAGATGGTTCTGGGCATCCATCAATGCTTTCGCCGCGGCAAGGGAAATCACCGAGCCCATGAACGGCGCCGGTTGTTGATCGAAGGCACCGACCTCAAGGGTCGCGCTGACCGCCACCAGGCGCGCCAGCAAAGCATCGCCCCACGCCCCCTCCGGCACCAGCAGGCGGCGCGCGCAGGTGCAGCGCTGGCCGGCGGAAATGAATGCGGACTGGATGATGGTGTACACCGCCGCATCGACATCCGCCACCTCGTCCACCACGAGCGGGTTGTTGCCGCCCATTTCCAGGGCCAGGATCTTGTCCGGGCGACCGGCAAATTGCTGATGCAGCAGATTGCCGGTACGGCTGGAGCCGGTGAAGAACAACCCGTCGATACCTGGGTTCGCCGCCAGGGCAATGCCGGTTTCCCGGGCGCCTTGCAACAGGTTCAGCACGCCCGCCGGCAGGCCGGCCTCGATCCAGCATTTGACCGTCAGCTCGGCGACTTTTGGCGTCAGTTCGCTGGGCTTGAACAACACGCTGTTACCGGCCAGCAGTGCCGGCACAATATGGCCGTTGGGCAAGTGCCCAGGGAAATTGTAAGGGCCAAACACCGCCACCACGCCGTGAGGCTTGTGGCGCAACACGGCGGTGGCGTCGCCCAGCGGGCCGCTCTTCTCGCCAGTGCGCTCGCGGTAGCTCTGCACCGAGATAGCGACCTTGTTGACCATGCTGGTGACTTCAGTGGCGGCTTCCCACAGCGGCTTGCCGGTTTCCTCACCGATGCAATGGGCCAGTTCGTCAGCGTGGTTTTTCAACGCGGCGGCAAACGCTTCCAGCACCTGGATACGCTCATCCAGCGAGCGCCGCGCCCAGTCCGGGAACGCCTGGCGCGCTGCCTGCGCCGCCGACTCGACCTGCGCCGCCGTGGCGCCCTTGCCCGCCCATAGCACCTGCTGAGTCACCGGGTTCAACGACTCGAAGACGTCGCCCTGGCCTTCCAGCCAACTTCCCGCGATATACAGCGACTTCATCATTTCGACTCCCGAGCAGCGGACAACGCAACGGCACGCACCTGGTCGCCGGCGTTGAGTTGAAGACGTTTGGCGGTCAGCGGATCGACCACCAGAGTTCCCGAGGCGAAGCGCGCCGGAGCGGCCGTGATGCGGCAGTCCAGGCACTTGCGGTTATGAATGAGGAACGGCGTGGCGTCGTCACCCGGCGTGCCGATGGCCAATACCAGCGCCTGGCTATCGCGAACCGCGCGGATCTTGGCGGTTTCGCATTCCACGGCCGGGCCGGCGTCGAAGATGTCGACGTACCCCTGGTAATTGAACCCTTCGCTCTTGAGCATCGACAACGCAGGTTCGGTGTCCGGGTGAACCTGGCCGATCACGGCCCGGGCATCCTCGGACAGGAAGCAGGTGTACAGCGGAAACTTGGGCATCAGCTCGGCGATGAACGCCTTGTTACCCACGCCGGTCAAGTAATCGGCCTGGCTGAATTCCATCTTGAAGAAGTGCCTGCCCAGGCTTTCCCAGAAGGGCGAACGACCGGTTTCATCGGACATGCCACGCATTTCGGCGATGATCTTGTTGCCGAACAGTTGCGGGAATTCGGCGATGAATAACAACCGCGCCTTGGCCAGCATGCGACCGTTGAGGCCATTGCGGTAATCGGCGTGCAGGAACAGCGAGCACAACTCGGAGTTACCGGTCAGGTCGTTGGCCAGGAACAGGGTCGGGATTTCCCGATAGATGTTCAATTCCTGGGAAGCGCTGACCGTCAGGCCGACGCGGAAGTTGTACCAGGGCTCACGCAGCCCCACGGCACCGGCGATGGCGGAAATGCCCACCACTTTGCCGTCGTCGTCTTCAAGCACGAACAGATAGTCCGCATCGCCGCGCCCGGCCTCGCCACGAAAGGTCTTCTCAGCCCAGCCGACCCGATGGGCCAGGCGCTCTTCGTTGGCTGGCAAGGTGGTCAGGCCGGTGCCGGTGCTGCGGGCCAGGGCGATCAGGGCGGGTAAATCGCTGCTGCGTACGGGACGAACGATCATGCTATCTCCTCAAACGGGCCGCTCACGCCACCCGCGAAACTCATTAAACCGCCACCAGGCGCACGCTGGCGCCTTCGCCGACGCCCAGGGCCTCGGCCGCTTCCATATCCAGGGTCACCGGTTTGCCCGGCGCGTAATCGAGCTCGAGCAGCACGGCGCGGTAATCCTGCAACTGGGCATTGGCCACCAGATATTGGCGACCGGCACCCTTGACGGGCTCGCCGATCCTGACCGGCACGACGCGGCTCTGGGCAATCGAGCGGATTCCGGAGACACGGGCATGCAGGGTCGGGCCACCGTCGAAGATGTCGATGTAGTGATCGGTTTCGAAACCCTCGCGCATCAGGATGTCGAAAGTGATCTGCGCACGCGGATGAACCTGGCCCATGGCTTCCTGGGCAGCGTCCGGCAGCAGCGGCACGTAGATCGGGTAATGCGGCATCAGCTCGGCGAGGAACGTACGGCTTTTCAGCCCGCACAAACGCTCGGCGGCGGCGTAGTTGAGGTCGAAGAAGTTACGGCCGATGGCGTCCCAGAACGGCGAATCGCCATTCTCATCGCTGTAGCCGACAATTTCAGTGACCACCGAGTCGGCGAACCGCTCCGGATGGCTGGCGACGAACAGCAGGCGTCCGCGAGAATTGAGTTCCGCCCAGGGCGAGCCGACCAGTTCAGGGACCACGTAGAAGCTGGTCAGCAGGCTGTTGCCAGTCAGGTCGTGGCACTGGGACAACACGTGGATCTTGTTGTGGATCTTCAGTTCGCGAGACGCGTGGACGAACGTTTCGTTGCGGAAGCTGTAGAACGGTTCGGAGTAACCGGCCGACGCGACGATGGCCGAACAGCCCGCCAGCTTGCCGGTGGCGGTGTCTTCCAGGACGAAGAAATAGCTTTCTTCGCCATTGAAACTGACTTCGGCGGCGAATGAGGCTTCGCTTGCGGCGATCTTGTCGCTCAGGCGTTCCACGTCATCCGGCAAGGAAGTGACACCGATCGGGCTGTCCGCAGCCAGACGCTGTACCTCGCCCAGATCAGCCATTTGCGCGGGGCGCATCACCAGCATGGTGTCACTCCTTAACTTGAAATAAAGGGGTCGACCGAAAGGGGTCGATACACAAGAAAAAATACCGGGTTAACTGCCCGTCTGTGACCACCGCCCCCTGTGGGAGCGAGCTTGCTCGCGATGGCGGTGGCACATTCAACATTGATGCAAGCTGGACCACCGCTTTCGCGAGCAAGCTCGCTCCCACAGTGGACCCGGTTCAGCTGAAATGGATCAGGCCTGGGTCAGCTTCGCCGCCGCCCGTTCGAAGCGGTCCAGGCCGGCGTCGATGTCGGCGTCTTCCACCACCAGGCTCGGGGCGAAGCGAATCACGTCCGGACCGGCTTGCAGAATCATCAGGCCTTCCTGTTCGGCGGCGTTGAAGATGTCCTTGGCCTTGCCTTTCCAGGCGTCATTCAGCACGCAGCCGATCAACAGACCCAGGCCACGCACCTGGGTGAACAGGCCGTATTTGGCGCCGATCTGCTCCAGGCGGGTTTTGAATTTGTCGTGCTTGGCCTTCACACCGCCGAGCACTTCAGGGGTGTTCACCACATCGATCACAGCCTCGGCCACGGCGCAAGCCAGGGGGTTGCCGCCGTAGGTGGTGCCGTGAGTACCCACCACCAGGTGCTTGGCCAGCGCTTCGGTGGTAAGCATCGCCGCGATCGGGAAACCGCCGCCCAGGCTCTTGGCACTGGTGAGGATGTCCGGGGTCACGCCGTAGTGCATGTAGGCAAACAATTCACCGCTGCGGCCCATGCCGGTCTGCACTTCGTCGAACACCAGCAGTGCGTTGTGCGCATCGCACAGCTCACGGGCGCCTTGCAGGTAGTCCCGCTCGGCCGGCAACACGCCGCCCTCGCCCTGGATCGGTTCCAGCACCACGGCGCAGGTCTTGTCCGAAACGGCCGCTTTCAACGCCGCCAGGTCATTGTAGGGAACGTGGGTGATGCCAGTGATTTTAGGGCCGAAACCGTCGGAGTACTTCGACTGCCCGCCAACGTTGACGGTAAACAGGGTGCGACCGTGGAAGCTGTTGAGCGCGGCGATGATCTCGTACTTCTCGCTGCCGAAACGGTCGAACCCGACACGACGAGCCAGCTTGAAGGCGGCCTCGTTGGCTTCGGCGCCGGAGTTGCAGAAGAACACGCGCTCGGCGAAGGTCGCATCGACCAGTTTATGGGCCAGGCGCAGCGCCGGCTCGTTGGTAAAGACGTTGGACACGTGCCACAGCTTGTTGGCCTGTTCGGTCAAGGCTCCAACCAATGCGGGGTGGGCATGACCCAGCACGTTGACCGCGATACCGCCGGCGAAATCGATCAACTCGCGACCGGACTGGTCCCACACACGGGAACCGGCGCCACGCACCGGAATGAAGGCCGCAGGTGCATAGTTGGGGACCATTACCTGGTCGAAGTCGGCGCGTTGTACGGCGGCTTGCTCAACGGACATCGGAGTCTCCTGAAGAGGAACACCCGCCTGGAACTGGCGAGTGATGGAGGGATTGTAAGGACAGTTTTCAGCCCGGCCTTGTCGCCAAGCGACAACTTCTTATAGCGCCAACCCCCGTTTTCAGCGGGTTTATGGCAATGCGACAAATAGCGTCGCAAAGGCGCAGTTTAAACGTTGTGGCGGGATTTGAGGTGCCGGCATCTACATTTCCATTGCCAGACACAACAGCAGTTTGGGAGGGGGCATCTGTGGCGAGGGGATTTATCCCCGCTGGGCTGCAAAGCAGCCCCAAAACAGCCAACCCAATCTGTCTGGCACACCGAGACATCAGGGTTTAGGGCCGCTCCGCGACCCAACGGGGATAAATCCCCTCGCCACAAATAAATCTCCCTGCCACAAGCGCTGCCGCTCAGCCGCGCTCGGACGGCACCGAGGACAATTCGAACGGGTTGCTGCTGCGCCGCTGGTTGCGATCTTCCCGCGGCGTGGCGCCGAAGAAGTTGCGGTAGGCGCTGGAGAAATGCGGCCCCGAGGAGAAGCCGCAGGACAGGCCGATCTGGATGATGGATTTGCTGGTCTGCATCAACATCTGCCGGGCCTTGTTCAGGCGCAGTTCCAGGTAGTACTGGCTCGGCACGCGGTTGAGGTATTGCTTGAAGATCCGCTCCAGTTGCCGGCGGGAGACGCACACATGCTGGGCGATTTCGTCGGTGGTCAGCGGTTCTTCAATGTTGGCTTCCATTAACAGCACGGCCTGGGTGAGCTTCGGATGGCTGGAGCCCAGACGGTTTTGCAACGGAATGCGCTGGCGCTCGCCACCTTCGCGGATGCGCTCGACCACCAGCTCTTCCGACACCGCCCCGGAAAGCTCCGCGCCGTGGTCCCGGGCCAGCACCGCCAGCAACAGGTCGAGTACCGACATGCCGCCACAGGCGGTCAAGCGATCGCGGTCCCAGTCGAACAAGTGGCTGGTGGCGATGACCTTGGGGAAACGCTCGGAGAAATCATCCTGCCAACGCCAGTGCACGGCGGCGCGGTAACCGTCGAGCAACCCCAACTGGGCCAAGGGATAGACACCGGCCGACAACCCGCCGATGACACAACCGGCACGCACCAGTTGCTTGAGAGCACTGCTCAGGTTCGAAGCCAGCGCAGCCGGCGGTTCATCGGCCAGCAGG
This sequence comes from Pseudomonas sp. AF32, assembly GCF_022342325.2. Lineage (NCBI taxonomy): Bacteria > Pseudomonadati > Pseudomonadota > Gammaproteobacteria > Pseudomonadales > Pseudomonadaceae > Pseudomonas > Pseudomonas sp. AF32. The sequence continues at coordinate 140,443 of NZ_RQJK02000016.1, forward strand.
AACAGCTTCTGCAAGCCGTCGAGCTTGCCCGCCCAAGGCTCGCCCGGCAGTTGCCAGCCATTCTCGACCGGCGGCTCGGCCTGCAGGAACGACAGTTCGTAGATCACCTCGGGATGCACCCGCTGAGCGACACGCAAGGCCTCCTCGGCCAGCGCCAGCGTCAAGGCTTTAGTGCTGGGCCAAATCAGGAAACCAATTCGATGGGCAGTCATGGCGGGCAATCCGAAGCGAAAACAGTGTTAAAGCCAAAGCGGCTGCAACCAAATTAGACCATCTGGCAGCGAGTGCGCGGCATGATCCAAATCAGGTGCGTAACGGGAGCGGTTACTTCAGGCTGCCCGACAAAAATTGCTGCAAGCGTTCCGACTGCGGGTTGACCAGCACTTCCCGCGGGTTGCCGCTTTCCTCGACGATGCCCTTGTGCAGGAACACCAACTGGTTGGACACCTCGCGGGCAAAGCCCATTTCGTGGGTCACCACCACCATGGTCCGACCTTCCAAGGCCAGGGCCTGCATCACCTTGAGCACATCGCCCACCAGCTCCGGGTCGAGGGCCGAGGTCGGCTCGTCGAACAGCATCACCTCAGGCTCCATCGCCAGCGCACGGGCAATTGCCACGCGCTGCTGTTCACCGCCGGACATGTGGCCCGGGTAGGCGTCCTTGCGGTGAGCCACGCCAACCTTGTTCAGGTAGTGCTCGGCCTTCTCGCGAGCCTCGGCCTTGGAGACGCCCAGCACATGCACCGGTGCTTCAATGATGTTTTCCAGCGCCGTCATATGGGACCACAGGTTGAAATGCTGGAACACCATCGACAACCGCGAGCGCATGAGCTGCAGTTGCTTGGGGTCCGCCGCCTTCAAGGCGCCGTCCTTGCCGGCCACCAGTTTCAGCTCTTCGTTGTTGAGCAGGATCTTGCCGGCGTGGGGTTGCTCAAGCAAGTTGATGCAACGCAGGAAGGTGCTCTTGCCGGAGCCACTGGAGCCGATGATGCTGATCACATCGCCGGCGGCGGCCTTCAGGGACACGCCCTTGAGCACTTCGTGACTGCCATAGCGTTTATGCAGGTCTTGGACTTCAAGCTTGTACATGCGGTCGGTTCTCACAAAACGTCAGTCGTTGAGCAGTCGAGCGGGTCGATGCGTTATCAGTGCTTGCGCGGGGCCAGGTAACTCAACCAGCGACGCTCGGCCAGTTTGAACAGGCGCACCAGGATGAAGGTCAGGCACAGGTAGAAGGCACCGGCCGTGATGTAAGCCTCGAACGGCAAGTAATACTGGGCGTTCACCGTGCGCGCGGCACCGGTAATGTCGATCAGGGTCACGATGGACGCCAGACTGGTGGTCTGCAACATCATGATCACTTCGTTGCTGTATTGCGGCAGCGCCCGGCGCAGGGCCGACGGCAGCAGGATCCGGCGATACAGCTTGGCGCGCGACATGCCCATGGCCTTGGCCGCTTCGATTTCGCCGTTGGGCGTGGCCCGCAGGCTGCCGGCGATGATCTCGGCGGTGTAGGCACTGGTGTTGATGGCGAAGGCCAGGCACGCACAGAAGGTCGCGCTGGACAGCCATGGCCAGAGGAAGCTCTCGCGCACAACCTCGAACTGTGCCAGCCCGTAGTAGATCAAAAACAGCTGCACCAGCATCGGCGTGCCACGGATCACGTAGGTGTAGAGCCAGGCCGTCATGTTGACGATGGGCTGCTTGGACACCCGCATCAGGCCCAGGGGCAACGCCGCCAGCAGGCCGAAGAACAGCGACAGGGCCAACAGCTTCAAGGTGGTCAGCAGGCCGCTGAAGTACAGCGGCAAGGCGTCATAGATGACGTTGTAGTCGAAGATCATAGATCAGCCGCCCTTACGCCTACCGAGTAGCGCTTCTCGAGGTGACGCAATGCCAGCAACGAGACACTGGTGATCACCAGGTACATCGCCGCCACTGCCAGGAAGAAGGTAAAAGGCTCACGAGTGGCATCCGCCGCCTGCTTGGCCTTGAACATCATGTCTTGCAGGCCCACCACCGAAATCAACGCGGTGGCCTTGGTCAACACCAGCCAGTTGTTGGTGAACCCCGGGATCGCCAGGCGAATCATCTGCGGCACCATCACCCGGAAGAACACCTGCACGCCACTCATGCCATACGCCAGGCCCGCCTCGGCTTGCCCCTTGGGGATGGCCATGAACGCGCCGCGAAAGGTTTCCGACAGGTACGCGCCGAAGATGAAACCCAGGGTGCCGATACCGGCCGCCAGCGGGTTCAGGTCGATGTAGTCGTCATAACCGAGCATCGGTGCTACGCGGTTGAGCAAGTCCTGGCCGCCGTAGAAGATCAGCAGGATCAGCACCAGGTCGGGGATGCCGCGAATAACGGTGGAATACAGGTCGCCCAACCACGCCAGCCAACGCACCGGCGAGAGGCGCAACGCGACCCCGATCAACCCCAGGACGATGGCCAGGGCCATGGACGACAAGGCGAGCTGAAGCGTCAACCATGCGCCATCGAGGATGACAGCCCCGTAGCCTTTCAACATGATTCAGGTCCTCGAAAGTGGGATGAAAAAATGGCGCAAACCGCAGGGAGCCTGTTGCTTGCGCCATTTCGCACGAGTAGCGAGACGTCGTTACTTGCCGTAGATGTCGAAGGCGAAGTACTTGTCCTGGATCTGCTTGTATTTGCCATTCGCACGAATGGCGGCAATCGCGCTGTTGATCTTGTCTTTCAGGGCATCACCCTTGCGAACCGCGATACCAATGCCATCGCCGAAGTACTTCTCATCGGTGAAGGCCGGGCCTACGAAAGCAAAACCCTTGCCGGCGTCGGTCTTCAGGAAACCGTCGTCCAGCAGAGTGGCGTCTGCCACGGTACCGTCGAGACGCCCGGCGGACACGTCGAGGTAGATTTCATTCTGCGAACCGTATGGCTTGATCTCGGCACCCAGCGGGGCCAGGACTTCGCGGGCGAAGCGTTCGTGGATCGAACCGCGCTGGACGCCGATGTTCTTGCCCTTGAGCTCGGCCAGGCTGTCGCTGACCTGGGTACCGGCCTTCATCACCAGACGCGCCGGGGTGTTGTAGTACTTGTTGGTGAAATCCACGGACTTCTTGCGATCTTCAGTGATGGACATCGAAGACAGGATCGCGTCGATCTTGCGCACCTTCAGCGCCGGGATCAGACCGTCGAACTCCTGCTCGACCCACTGGCACTTGACCTTCATCTCTTCGCACAGCGCATTGCCGATGTCGTAGTCAAAACCCACGATGCTGCCGTCCGGGGCTTTCGAGGCAAACGGAGGGTACGCCGCTTCGATACCGATCTTCAGGGGCTTTTCATCGGCGAAGGTCGACAAGGACAGCACGGACAGTGCCAGGGCGCCAAGCAGCACGAGTTTCTTCATCTTGGGACTCCATCGGTAAAGGGCAAAACGGCAGAGTGAGCAACAGCCCAATATGCGAATGGGTGGACGGCTGCGTCCTGGGAAACCTGCGTTCGATTCAACACAGGCCACGACGAGCGAGTGATCGGCATTCTAACGACAGGCCCGAAGCCGATATTTCTTCAATGCGACAACAAATTACAGAAGCACCGAGAAAGCTGTTCGAGCGCATTGACAGCCCCGCAAATTCATGCAAGAGCAAAAGAAGGGGAACCGATCTAAGCTGCAAATAGCGGGCCCATTATTCGCAAACCCTTCTAATCCGGCAAGCACAGCGTGTCGCCTAATTTTACGAGACGCCTGCGAGCGCCCTGTAACAGGGCTTCACGTTTCCCGTCGCCCCGTTGCGGAGCCTTGGGTTACACATTTCGAAACAGCGGTAACGCTCGGAAGTGCCCCACTTTAAAGATCGATATTTATTCGCCGCCTGGGCTGTGGGAGCAAGCTTTGCTTCCCACAAACGAAAAGCCCCGCCCGGCAACTACCGGACGGGGCTTTTCGGTTTTACAGGTGAGCGTCAGGCGACGTTCATGGTCTTGTGCGTCTCAATCAGGTGCGCTACCACGCTCGGATCAGCCAAGGTGGAGATATCGCCCAGGCTGTCGTATTCCGCCGTGGCGATCTTGCGCAGGATGCGGCGCATGATCTTGCCCGAGCGGGTTTTCGGCAGACCCGGCGCCCACTGGATGACATCCGGCGAAGCAATCGGACCGATCTCCTTGCGCACCCAGTTCTTCAACTCCAGGCGCAGCGCTTCGCTGGTTTCTTCGCCCGCATTGAGGGTGACGTAGACGTAAATCCCCTGCCCCTTGATGTCGTGCGGCACACCGACCACCGCCGCTTCGGCAACTTTCGGGTGGGCAACCATGGCGCTTTCGATCTCGGCGGTGCCCATGCGGTGGCCGGACACGTTGAGCACGTCGTCCACCCGACCAGTAATCCAGTAGTAGCCATCCTCATCGCGACGCGCACCGTCACCGGTGAAGTACATGCCGCTGAAGGTCTTGAAGTAAGTGTCGACGAAACGGTCGTGGTCGCCATACAGCGTCCGCGCCTGACCCGGCCAGGAGTCGAGGATCACCAGGTTGCCTTCGGCCGCGCCTTCGATCAGGTTGCCGAGATTGTCCACCAGTGCCGGTACCACGCCGAAGAACGGACGCGTGGCCGAACCCGGTTTCAGCGCCGTGGCGCCCGGCAACGGGCTGATCAGCACGCCACCGGTTTCGGTTTGCCACCAGGTGTCGACGATCGGGCAACGTTCCTTGCCGACGTTCTTGTAATACCAGTCCCAGGCTTCCGGGTTGATCGGCTCGCCCACCGAACCCAACAGGCGCAGGCTGCTGCCATCGGCACCGTCGACCGCGGCGGTGCCCGAGGCCATCATGGCGCGGATCGCGGTCGGCGCGGTGTAGAGGATGTTGACCTTGTGCTTGTCGATGACCTGGGCAACGCGGGTGATGTCCGGGTAGTTCGGCACGCCTTCGAACAGCAACGTGGTCGCGCCATTGGCCAGCGGGCCGTAGACGATGTAGCTATGGCCGGTGACCCAGCCGACGTCGGCGGTGCACCAGTAGATTTCGCCCGGTTTGTAGTCGAAGACGCGCTCATGGGTCAGGGACGCGTAGAGCAAGTAGCCAGCCGTGGTGTGCTGCACGCCCTTGGGCTTGCCGGTGGAACCGGAGGTGTAGAGGATGAACAGCGCTTCTTCGGCGCCCATTTCCTTCGGCGCGCACACGGTGCCGGCCACTTTCATCAGGTCTTCGTACCAGATGTCGCGGTGCTGGTTCCACTTGATGTTGCCCGCGGTGCGCTTGCACACGATGACTTTCTGGATGCTGCTGGTTTCCGGGTTGGTCAACGCATCGTCGACGTTGGCCTTGAGCGGGATCTTCTTGCCGGCACGAATGCCTTCATCGGCGGTGATCACCACTTTGGATTTGCAGTCGATGATCCGCCCGGCCAAGGCTTCAGGGGAGAAGCCTCCGAACACCACCGAGTGAATCGCACCGATCCGGGCACAAGCCAGCATGGCGACCACGGCTTCGGGGATCATCGGCATGTAGATGGTCACGACGTCGCCGCGGTGCACATCCTGGCCACGCAGGGCGTTGGCGAACTTGCAGACTTCTTCATGCAGCTCGCGATAAGTGATGTTGCGACTCTCGGACGGGTCATCGCCTTCCCAGATGATCGCCACCTGATCGCCGCGCTCGGCCAGGTGACGGTCGAGGCAGTTGTAGGACACGTTCAAGGTGCCATCGGCAAACCACTTGATGTCGACGTGGTGATCGTCGAAGGATGTCTGCTTCACCGTGGTGAAAGGCTTGATCCAGTCGAGGCGCTTGGCCTGCTCGCGCCAGAAACCATCCGGGTTGACCACCGACTGCTGGTACATGGCCTTGTAGGTCGCCTCGTCAGTCAGCGTGCTAGCCGCAACCTCGGGACGAACGGGATACAGAGAAGCCGCACTCATCTTTCTTACCTCGGTGACATAGTTGTTTTTGTATGGTCCCGTTGTAGCCCGGGGCGGGCCTATAGAACCATTCGACGATGGTAGTAACAAGTCCCTACAAAATGTCGGTACTAACGTGCAAGTCCTCGCTCGCCACCCATTTGCTTTGTGGGAGCGGGCTTGCTCGCGAAAACGTCAGCGAATCCAAAACAGCTGCAACAGACAGCCCCCATTCCCAACGATTATTACCAAATCAACCAAAAGTGTTTATCAAAACCCGGTCTGTTTACCTCCAACCCCGCTCCCTAAAATTCAACTCGCCAACCGGCAAACGCGATTAACGCAACGCAGCCCCCACGAAGGCCGTTAATCAAACTTTCCAATACCCGCTCCACACGCAACCCCAAAAAGGTTGCGTGACCCCACTCGACCTCAGAAAAGGTGAAACAGATGAAAGCTCTATGGGTTCTGGTCCTCGGCAGCCTGTGCGCCACCGCCATGGCAGACGAGGCCCCGACCGATGTTGCCCAGCAAAAACCAGCCATTGAGGAGTACACCTACTCCACCCACCTGGACATCGCCAAAGTCATTTCCATGAGCGAAATACCGAACGTCTGCGAAGTCGTGCCGGCGAAGATGGAATACGACGACTCCAAAGGCCAGCGCCACATCCTGCGCTACAGCGTCATGGGCAACGGCTGCTCCAACGGCTGATAACGAGGAGCAACCACCATGAAAACCCATCTGCTCCTCGCACTGACCCTGTCCGTGATGGCCACCCGGACGTTCGCCGCCGACGGCTTTGACCGCACCGGCTCCGCCGCCGCGATCAGCCGTTACGACACCACGGACACGGCCACACTCGCCAGCGACGACTACGACCACGTCAACCCGGACACCGTCGCCGCCGATGGCAGTGATCACACCGGCTCGGCCCGTACCGATTGATCATAACTGGCATTTTCCAGGGCCCGGTTTCGACCGGGCCTGATTGTGTCTGTAAGCGCAGAAAAGCCTTCACAAACACAACATGTTGTGCTCAAGCGCAAAAATTGCTGTTTTTTTGATCAAAAACAACCGCCACCTGTCCCAGGCAAAAAAAATTCTCAGCGGGCTTGCGGCGATGAAAGCCTTATAAATCCTCACTTCCATGGGAATTTGACATCCGCGCCCTCCTCCGTGGGCTCTTTCGCCGCACCACGTAGGCAAAAAAGTCCTTATAATGCGGCCTTAAACGGGCCCGCAATATTCCCTTACAGGGAGTCAAGCCTGCCTGAAGCCCACGCAGAGGCCAGTCGCCTCCCTGCGTCCACCGCCGCTTCAGCGCTCCCCCCGTACATTTTTCTGTTTATTGCCTGCGTCACTGCTGCAAGAAACGATTTTTCCAAGATCCACCGCGGCCAGTTGGCCTTCACCGGGCATCTGGCCCTCACGCAGGAGACGACACGTCATGCTGAGCTGGGACGAATTCGACAAAGAAGACGGCGAAGTCGCCGTAAAAAGCGCCAACACCGGCAACGCTTCCGAAGCCAACATGGACCGCCTCGACAGCGCCGGCGGTGCCGCCGCCCTCGAAGCCCGCGCCGTGACGGCCAGCGACTCGGCCGCGATCATTCGCGCCAAGGCCGCCCTCGACAAACTCGACATCGCCGAAGGCCTCGCCGAACTCGAAGGCGCCTCCGCCCGCGTCGCCGTCGATGAAAAGCGCATGATCAACTGCCGCGCCGACCTCAACCAGCTCGTACCTTTCAAATACGACTGGGCCTGGCAGAAATACCTGGACGGCTGCGCAAACCACTGGATGCCGCAAGAAGTCAACATGACCGCCGACATCGCCCTCTGGAAAAATCCGGAAGGCCTGACCGACGACGAACGCCGCATCGTGATGCGCAACCTGGGCTTCTTCTCCACCGCCGACTCCCTGGTGGCCAACAACCTGGTCCTGGCCGTGTACCGCCTGATCACTAACCCGGAATGCCGCCAGTACATCCTGCGCCAGGCCTTCGAAGAGGCGATCCACACCCACGCCTACCAGTACTGCATCGAATCGCTGGCCATGGATGAAGGCGAAATCTTCAACATGTACCACGAGATCCCATCGGTCGCGAAAAAAGCCGCTTGGGGCTTGAAATACACCCGCTCGATCTCCGACCCGACGTTCCAGACCGGCACCCCGGAAACCGACAAAGAACTGCTGCGCAACCTCATCGCTTACTACTGCGTCCTGGAAGGCATCTTCTTCTACTGCGGCTTCACCCAGATCCTCTCCATGGGCCGCCGCAACAAAATGACCGGCGTCGCCGAGCAGTTCCAATACATCCTGCGCGACGAATCCATGCACCTGAACTTCGGTATCGACGTGATCAACCAGATCAAGATCGAAAACCCACACCTGTGGGACGCCGAAATGAAGGAAGAAGCGACCCAGATGATCCTGCAAGGGACCCAACTGGAAATCGAATACGCCCGCGACACCATGCCTCGCGGCGTACTGGGCATGAACGCGGCGATGATGGAGGACTACCTCAAGTTCATCGCTAACCGTCGGTTGTCGCAGATTGGTTTGAAGGAAGAGTATCCAGGCACGACCAACCCGTTCCCTTGGATGAGCGAGATCATGGACTTGAAGAAAGAGAAGAACTTCTTTGAGACTCGGGTGATTGAGTATCAGACGGGTGGGGCATTGAGCTGGGATTGATTTAGCTAATGAATGGTTAAGGATATAACTAAGAAAAGGCCCTGCAATCCAGGGCCTTTTTCACAAATGGAGAAGTGATGGAATACTCAAAAATCATAAGTAGTTGCAGGCTCAGGCCAAGTACGGCCAACAGAGAGCACAATCTCATAGCCGAAACAGAAAGCGATAAGGCACGCATCTTATTTTCGGCACCATTTCGACGCTTACAGAAAAAAGCACAAGTATTCCCTTTAGAATCCAATGCAGCAGTGAGAAGCCGCCTCACTCATACATTGGAGGTCGCGACAGTCGGTCGACAAATCGCTCAGAAGATTTCAAAATACTTGTCAGACGAATCAAAAATCAATGATAAAGAAGCCTTTGTCAATATCGTAGAATCCGCTTGCCTATTGCACGACATCGGAAACCCACCATTCGGCCACTTTGGTGAGGCTGCAATATCCAACTGGTTTAAGAACAAAGCCAAAATAGCAAACTCCATTTTCGAGACGCAACGAAAATCCAATTACAAGCACTACATTGACTTCGAAAACTTTGACGGAAACGCTCAAGGACTACGAATAATGACCAAGCTTCAAGGCGAGGATCAGTTTGGTTTAAACCTCACCTGTTCAACGATTGCCGCCTACTTAAAATATACACACCCCGAACATTCTAGAGACAAAAAAATCAACGACTTCCACAAGAAACCTGGATTTTTCTTGACCGAAGAAGAATCCTTGAAGGAAGTTTGGACAAAACTTGAAATACCATTCAACACAAGAAGCCCACTAACATTTATCATGGAGGCCGCAGACGACATTGCCTACTGCCTCAGCGATATAGAAGATGGCATTGAAAAAGAAATCATAACCTATGAAGAATTAACTAAAGCGATTTCAGATAAGCTTAGCGGGGAAACGCTATTTTTTTGGAAAAAACTGATTGAAACTGCAGAAAAAAACAGCGCTCACGTCAGCAAATTTATATCAATTCGCACTCACCTGATAAATTGTTCTACCGAATTAGCAAAAGCAACATTCCTTTCAAACCAAGAAGCAATATTGTCCGGCGGCTTTTTTAATTCATTGATCCATGAAGATTCTCACGAGTACAAAGTACTCAAAGCCGTTAGAGACTTTGTAGCTCGGCATGTTTACACCTCCCCAGAAGCAGAAATAATCGAGCTTTCTGGGAACAGCATTATAACTGGGCTCTTGGACAAACTTTCACCACTGTTAGAAATGAGCTTCGACAATTTTGAACACATCTTAAATAAAGATGTGAAAAAAATAAAGGAAAACGGGCTTCAAATAGAAGCACGTCTATTAAACCTGCTCCCCGAACAATGTAAAAAATCATATCGTGCTGACTCCGCAACGAATCCAGGGTACGAATGGATTTATCGAACTCACTTTCTTGTTGACTACATCTCTGGCATGACAGACGATTTCGCATTAGAGATGTATCAGAAACTGGCTGGCATCCGGACCACATGAAATTAGACTCAACACACCCGATCGAAATCATTAAGGGGCTAGCCAGCCGGCTAGCGGATGATTTTTTCTTTGAATTTAGTATTTACGAATATGAACCGCAATCCATTCTGGATGCGAGACAATCAATTAAAATCAAAGCTATAGATTTTAATCAAGCGTTGATAGAAAAAAAAATAAGCGAGCTCGAACCTAACAAAGAATTAGCTTTTCACTCCATACTCCGGCACAACAAAAAAAAATACCACATCCCGATGATTGACTTTAAAGCACCAGAAGACTTAATCAGAAACTCAATCAACTCATTACAAAAAGTCATTCCAAAAAAAATCTTCAACGAACTTGTTTTCTATAACTCAGGGCGATCCTGCCATGCTTACAGCCTCAAGATTATAAGTAACGCAGAATGGATTGATTTCATGGGAAGGCTACTTCTTGTATCTCACCCTCACGAAGAGCAAATTATTGATACTCGCTGGATAGGACACAGGCTTATGTCTGGCTTTAGCAGTCTCCGATGGAGTGCCAATACAGATAAATATCTAGCCTTACCTCAAAAAATCCCCATGCACTCAACATATGAGGAAAAAATCTGACATCCATTTCAGACTTGTATTAATTTTTCACTATCATTTCGCAGAATTAAATTCAATCTTGACTGAATACGGCCAACACAATACCCTCTTCCTCCGGCGCCTAAGAAACGCCTCAAGTAGCGGCCTGACCGCTCCCGAAAGACGCGGCTTTTTTGTGCCTACGGATTTTTCGTGGACATAAGAAAAACCTCTTCCATGTCGGGAGTGGGCTAATACAAGACCCGAAAGGGGAATATGTCCGGCCTTCTACTTGGGGTTTCTTAACTCCCGGCGCCTTAGCCCTAAGAAAGCTACAAGTAGAGGTAAAGGATATGCCTAGGAATCGTTCCCTCATCCTGAAGGAAATCAACTACAGCGATACACCACAAGGCGCACCTTCCCACAAGGAGGTCTGTCATGACTGATCCGCTGATCCCTACTCAATTCATTCGCCACAATATTCATTTGCATGCTCTCCTGGTTGAAAACCAGGCTTGGTTCAGCGCATCCGATCTGGGACGTCTGATGAGCAAGCACCTCGATGAACGCATGACACGCAAGCTTGACCCCGACCAGCGCCGGATGATGCGAGTGCACGTCCATGGGCTGATCGAAGAACGTCTGATGCTGAGCGAGTCGGGCGTGTATGCGTTGCTGGTTTATCACTACTGTCCCGAGTATCGGTTGCTGCGTGAGTGGATTACTCATCAGGTGGTGCCTACGCTGCGTGATGAACGCTTCTCGCATAAGGTGGAGCGTCCTACGCTGAGCGTACTGGATTGGCCGAAGATGTCGCTCTGCATGCTGCATTGGCAGGATGAGCCGTGGATTCGATTGCGGGATATGCCAGCGGTGTTGGTGGATGATCCTTTTAGTCAGCATGAATCCTGGTGGCGGAAAGCGTCGCGGGTTTTGCGAGGGTTTTGAGATTCAATCAGAAGCCGTCGTCCGTGTTTGGGCGGCGGTTTTTTATTGGTCATATGGAATTGGGGCTGCTGCGCAGCCCAGCGGGAGCAAGCTCCCTCGACACGGGGTGTTTTGGAGAATCGCGGGCAGGTTTCCACGGCTTTGGTGGTGTGGAACAGTGGTTCAGGAAACGCCCAGTTTCTGTTGGATGAAAAAGAACACTGCTCTAAAGATTTTCTCCAGCTACTCGGCCGCGCCCTTATCGCCATCCTTGGCCTTCGTACCGAGCTGTGCTGCGGTTTTGCGTTTAGGATTGGCACCGCGAACGGGCATTTGGGGAGTCGTTTTTTGCTGCCTGGACGGCGGCGTATAAAGGGTCGTGGCAGACTTCGTCAGCCCCAGTCGCAGCCCGAATTTCCTCAAGATGGCTTCGATGGTGCTAAGGGTTGGATTACCCTTGTCCTTCTCGATTTGGTACAGAGCCTTGGTCGACATGTTGCACATGACAGCAAAGGTTTCCTGATCCAGGCCGGTCACCTCAAGCCGTAGCCGGCGGATAGCGGTTCCCAGGGTTTCGATCCCCGTCACATGCTGCATGACGATGTCGTCAATGAGCGCCCTGCGCCGTTCGTTGGTGTTCTCTTTCACCGCAGCCCCCATTCAGCCAGGCGCTTATCCAAATTGTTCAGCGGAATAGACCGAGCGCGCCTCACTTCCTCTGGAAGATCAACCAGCAGATCCGGTAAAGCTCTGAATGTCTCGGCGGCTCCAAGCAGACGCTCGAAAAGCACGTCAGGGCTGACCAAGTCTTGGAAGTCACTGCTGATTATTTTCCAGTCTGGACTTCCCATATGCTCGGCCTTCCATTTAGTTGCCCGAGTGACACCTTCCGGATCGAGCACCATCGGTGCAAGATCATAGATTGGCGCCAGTTCGAATTTGTCCCGATATCTGAAGATGGCCGTGTTGCGCCCATGGTTGTCCGAATTCCCCAAGATACGGTTCAGTAGGTCACGACGAAGGTATTCAAATACCAGCTCTTCAAGCTCACCTTCCTGCCCATTCGTACGCCACAGATGGATCAGGCGACTGAGCACATCCTCATGATTCATTCTCGAACCAGGCTCGGTGTTCTCACATACTGAATAAATCGACTCGACCGGAATTCTTTCCACCATGCCGTTGGCGACTCGCCGATCAAAGCGCGGCATCCACAGGCTTGGCTTTTCGGCCTCCTCAAGCACCAGTTCACTTGTAGATATCGTATTCAAACCGAGCTGGGAGATCGCTTTGTAGTAGTGGTACTCGGCCCGCAGGATGTTCTTGTCGCGTTCAGTAACTTTGTTGCGAGCAAATTTCACCAACCAATGGCGGCGCGCAAGCTCATCAGAAAGCATCGCATCGGCATAAAGCGCGCCGTCCTCATCCTCAACCATAATCAGCTTCGGAGCTTCCCCTTGAGCACCCGTAGCACCGCCTAGCGCAGCGCCAGACTCATAGGCGTACTCAAGAAAATCATTGGTCCTGTCTACAACGTCCTTGCGCGCAAAAGCCTCCTTGCGAGTTTGGTCGATATGTTCAAAAGACTCCTTCACCCGCAAGTGTCCAATGGGTGAGGGCGTGCAGCGGCTCAGGAGGAAAAAGCTCATGTCCATACCGTCAGGCTTCTCCCCACCGAATCGCTTCTGCAACGATTTCCGAGCGGCGCCGGCCGGTATGATGTCGTAGACAAATGGGGGATAGCCTTTGCTGTCGACAGCGTTCCAGCTCAGCGGAAGGTTCACGCTGATGGCAGGTTCAAACGCGGTATCCAGCTTACGGATGAAATAGAGTAAGTAATCTTGATCATAAGATACGCTGCATCGCGACTCCTCAATCTTCTGGACGTTCGACACAGTGAGGACCACAGCATTGCGCCATTGGCCTTTGTAGTGGTCAACTAATCCCGGACACGATGTTAAGTTTTTTCTCGGCCTGAGCTGGGGCCAGTCCATTGTTGAATTGGTGCGGTCTGATCCAGTTGTACCGATGCATCAGG